>NZ_CP034867.1:321780-643561 GCF_005080965.1 Buchnera aphidicola (Macrosiphum gaurae)
ATCTCTGCTAAAGGAGTTTATTTAAAATTAAAAAACGGAAAAAATATAATAGATGGTATGTCTTCATGGTGGTCTGCAATACACGGATATAATCATCCTATTTTAAATAAAGCATTAAAAAAACAGATAAGAAAAATGTCTCATGTGATGTTTGGTGGAATCACACATCCGCCAGCTATCGCACTTTGTAAAAATTTAATTGCATTAACTCCAGAAAAATTAGATTGTGTTTTCCTTTCTGATTCCGGTTCAGTTGCTATTGAAATAGCAATAAAAATGTTAATACAGTATTGGAATTCATTAGGTCAAAAAAGAAAATTGTTTTTAACTATTCGCAATGGTTATCATGGTGATACTTTTGCAGCAATGTCAGTTTCAGATCCTGAAAATTCTCTTCATAAAATATATAATAACTTGCTACCAAAAAATTTATTTGCAGATGCTCCAATTTCTTCGTTTCATAAAGCTTGGAATACTAGTGATATTATATCTTTTAAAAAAATAATAGAAAAAAAATCATTAAAAATAGCAGGGGTTATATTAGAGCCTATAGTACAGGGTGTAGGAGGGATGAATTTTTATCATCCTACATACTTAAAAAAAATAAAAATTTTATGTGATCATTATTCTATTCCAATAATTTTTGACGAAATTGCTACTGGATTTGGTCGAACTGGAAAAATGTTTGCGTTTGAACATGCTAATGTTGTACCAGATATATTATGTTTAGGAAAATCAATTACAGGGGGTACAATCACTTTAGCTGCAACTTTAACTTCACGTCATATTGCTGATACTATTAGTAAAAGTAAAGTAGGTTGTTTTATGCACGGACCCACTTATATGGGCAATCCATTAGCATGCGCAGTTGCTAATGCTAATATAAAAATATTAAAAACTAATCAATGGAAATTACAAGTATTAAGTATCGAAAAACAACTATTTAAAAATTTGCGGCCATTAATTAATCATCCATATGTAATAGATGTACGTGTATTAGGAGCTATTGGTGTTATTGAATGTTCTCATCCAGTAAACATGTTTTTAATACAAAAATTTTTTGTAAAAAATGGTGTCTGGATTAGACCATTTAGAAAATTAATTTATATTGTACCACCTTATACCATTAGTGTTCACGCGTTAAAAAAATTAACTAATGTTATTGTAGATGCCATAAATAACATTAAGTTATTTTTATAAATTTGATTTTAATCTAATTGATGTGTAAGTATCCATACAGGTCGTCGACCAGTATTATATGTCTTTAATTTCTTTAATTCACCAGTTCTATTAGAAATGCTATAAACAACAAATGTATGTGATTTTTCTCCAGCAACTATTAAATGTGTATTATTAGTGTTTATATGAAACGATCGTGGTTGTTCTTCTGTTTTATAACTTTTAAAAAAAATAATTTTGTTATCATTCTGATTAACGTGAAATAATGAAATAGAATTCAAAATTCTATCTGTAGCATATAAAAAACGACCGCAAGATGTTAAATGAATATCAGCAGACCAATAACGTTCTAGAATTTGATTTTCTAGCAAATTAATATTTTGTATATTTTTTATTTTTAATATGTTGCTTGTTTTGTATATTTTCCATGTATCTATAGTCCCATTTAATTCGTTGATAGTGTAAATAACATCTTGATTAGGATGAAAAGCGATATGACGAGGTCCCGCTTTTTTTTTGGTGTAAAGTATTTTTTGTTCAGTACTTTTTAATATTCCAAAATTTGTTAAATAATATAAATAAATAGCATCTTCTTTAAGAGCCATGACAAATAATAAATTATATTTATAATTGATTTTAGCAGCATGACAGCCTTCTATATTATAAATAATTTGTATTGGATCTTGCGGTATACCATATTGATTTAATGGACTGACGCTAATACAATTAGAATGATAATAACTACAAAATAAAAATTTTTTGTTTTCATTAAAAGAAATATAATTTGCTTTTCCAGGAATACTACTTTCATCTTTTTTTTTAAGCAAACCATCATTGTCTATAGAATACGTAACAATTTTATTGTTCGGAAAAATTCCAGAATATAACAAATTCTTGTTTTTAATAATTTTTATAGGCTGAATATTACCATCAGTTACGATTTTTTGTATTAAATTCATATCGCCATTATCATGTAAATTCCATACTTCTATATTTTTGTCTTCTGAATTTGCAACATAAACAACTTGTTTCATATAATTCCTTATAATCAAAATGTTTAATAATTCTAAGATACGTTTCGATAAGATAAAATTTAAAAATTGTTTTTGTATAAATTTCTTAATAATTTAATAATCCATTTAAGGCGTAAATAATCTTCTTTTAAATTCAAAACAAATTTTATTTTAGTTGAACTTTCCATTTTCCAGACATTTGGTTCTTCTTTAAATATTTTTAGTAGATATTTAATATTCACAGAATTATTACGATTAAATTCTATAAAACCTATATTCTTATTAGATTTAATACATTTAATACCAATTTTATGTGCTATTAATCGAATTTTAGCAATTAAAATTAAATTTTTAGAATAATTAGGTAACTTGCCAAACTGATTAATTAGTTCATATTTGATTCCTTCTATTTGCTTTTCATTTTTAGCATCAGAAATCTTTTTATAAAAAAATAGTCTTGTATTAATGTCTACTATGTAATTATCAGGTAATAAAGAAGACACATGTAATTCAATTTCTAATGATTGCGTTAGTAATTTTTTATTAGCTGAAACTTTCCTATTTTTTAATAAATCAATAGCATTTTTTAATAATTCCATATACAAAGAAAAACCTATATTTTTTATATGTCCGCTTTGTTCTTTACCTAATATTTCACCTACTCCTCTAATTTCAAGATCTTGATTAGATAAACAAAAACCTCCTCCAAAATTATCTACTGATGAAATTGCTTCTAATCTTTTTTTTGCATCTGATGTAATTTTATCGAAATTATTAACAAGGAATAAAGCATATCCTTGATGATTTGATCTACCAATGCGACCACGAAGTTGATGAAGTTGAGACAGACCAAAATGATCAGAATTTTCAATAATAATTGTATTAGCTCTTGGTACATCAACACCACTCTCAATAATCGTAGTACAAATTAAAACATTAAATTTATTATTATAAAATTCACTCATAACTTTTTTTAAATCAATGTTTTTCATTTTTCCATGACCTATTTTGATTGTGGCTTCAGGAATTAATATTGATAGTCTTTCAGCAATATTTACAATATTTTGAACTTTATTATATATATAATAAATTTGACCACCTCTTGATATTTCACGTAGTATTGTTTTTCTTATTAATAAGGGATTGTATTCTTGAATGAAAGTTTTAATTGCTAGTCTTTGAGCTGGAGGTTTAGATATTATAGACAAATCTTTTATACCAGTCATTGCCATATTTAAAGTTCGAGGTATAGGTGTAGCTGTTAAAGTCAGTATATCAATATCAGAGTACATTTTTTTTATAATTTCTTTATGAATTACACCGAATCTATGTTCTTCATCAATAATTAATAATCCCAGACTCTGCCATTCTATTTTTTTAAACAATAGTTTATGGGTACCTATTATAATATTTATTTTTCCATTTTTAGTATTTTTAAAAATTAAATCTTGTTCTTTTTGTGTTTGAAATCTAGATAATATATTAATACTAATAGGCCAATTAGAAAAACGCATTTTAAAATTTTCAAAATGCTGTCGTGCTAGTAAAGTAGTTGGGACTAAAATAGCTACTTGTTTATTATTAGATACAGCTAAAAAAGCGGCTCGCATTGCAATTTCTGTTTTTCCAAAACCTACATCACCACAAATTAAACGATCCATAGGAATTGATTTAGACATATCTCTTAATACAAACTTCATTACTTCGTTTTGATCTGATGTAGTTTCGAAAGCACAATCATTGCAGAAGATTTCATATTTTTTTTGATCTGTTTTAAATGCAAAACCTTTTTTAGATGCTCGCTTAGAATAAATATGTAATAATTGTGCAGCATGATCATAAACAATTTTACTAATTTTATCTTTTTCTTTACTCCAATCATCACCACCTAATTTATGAAGAGGAACATTTTCTATTGATGTCCCACTATAAGGTGAAATAAGATGCAAAGATGAAATTGGAACATACAATTTATCTCCTTCTGCATATGAAATAATTAAATATTCAGATTGTATACTAGCAGTTTTTATAGTAGTTAAACCTTCATATCTTCCAATGCCATGTTCAATATGCATGACCGGATGATTTAAGACTAATTGAGAAAAATTATTTTTTGTTGTGATATTAATATTTTTTTTTATATTAGAGATACATTTATTACCAATTAATACTGTTAGTAAATCTTTTGTACTAATAAATAAAAAATTATTTTTTTTGTCTAAAAATCCATTTTTAAGATCTTTTATCATATAAAAATAATCAAATTTCTTATTAATATCAACAGTTCTTTTTATATATTGTGGATAAATTTTGTTTCTTTCTAAAAAACTTAAAATTTTTTTTAGAGAGTCTTCTTCTGTCAAGGAAAATATTATTTTTCCTGGGAAAGAACATAAATAAGATAATAAGTTGTGAACTTTTTTGGGGTTGTTAATATTATAAAAAAAATTTGATGATTTTTGATTTGTAAAATTAATAATATTTTTATTTTCTGTTATTTTCATGGAAGAGTATTTCTTTAAAATAAGTAATGATATTTTAATTTAAAATAGATTTTTTAATTACAAAAATATGACTTTTGATTCATATTAAATTTTTCCATAAATTTAAAAAATTAAACAATTTTTCAATATCAATATTCCTTTATTAATAATAATTTTATTTTAATTATTACAAATGTTATTTCTTTAGAATTATTCTAATTTCATGTATTAGATATTTTACATCTAAAACATTTTCTTAAATTATTAAGAAAAATAATTGATTAAAATAAAATTATTTTTTTGTTTAATTTCTAAAATAATTTTTTTAACTAAAATAAAATTATTTAAAACAATGTATAAATAATAATATTTAAAAATATAACAAATGTTGTTTTGTAGTAATTAAATTTATAAAATAGCAAAAACGTGATATCTTTATATAATAAAAAGATATCACAAAACAATATGATAAAATATAAAATTTATAATTTATGTATTTTTTTATTTATATAGTACTAGTCTTTAGCATATAATAAAAGGAGTAAAAATAGGAATTAAAAAGCTTTTTCAATATAAAAAATCTCCATTGTGTGTATTTTAAATTAAGTTATATCAAAAAAAATTTTCATATATTTTTAAATAAAATTTTTTTCTATTATTACATGTATAAAAATATTTAAAAAATTTACATTAATTTAAGATAATATATCAGAATGTACAAACCTATATCTCTTTTTATCGCTATACGATATTTATGGAATACTCATTTACCCAAGTTCAAAAAAATTATTACAATTCTATCGATTATAGCTATTGCTATTAGTACAGCTTCATTCATTATTATCATGTCTATGATAAATGGCTCCGAAGAAAGTTTCAAAAAAAATGTTTTATCTTTTATTCCACATTTGATAATAACTAATAAGAATCAGTATATTAAAAAATCTGAATTGCCTAAAAATATTTTAAAACTACATAATATTGAAAAAATTTCTGATTTTATTAGTAAAGAAATCATTGTTCAAAGCGAAAACGATATTGCTATGGCAGAAATAATTGGAATGGATAATACAAATTTTTTTAATATGAAAAACTATGGCATAAAAAATATTTTAGATGTCCTTAAGACAGGATCTTATAATATAATTATAGGAGAACAATTAGCTAAAAAACTTAATGTTTACATTGGTGATAAACTTAAATTAATCTTGTTATCTAATAAAAAAAATTTTTTTTCAGGACAAATTTTTGACCAACGTATATTTAAAATAATTAGCATTTTTTCTACTAAAAGTGAAGTTGATTATTACCAAATTTTAATGAATAAAAAAGATAGTTTAAATTTTCTAAATTATTCTAAAAATTATGTCACTGGTTGGCGAGTATGGTTAAAAGATCCATTATCTTTAAATATTAAAGAAATAAAAAAAAAAATAGACAAGTTGGTTGTATTGGATTGGAAAATACAAAAAGGTGAACTTTTTAAAGCAATAAAAATTGAACAATATATTATGTTATTTTTATTTTTTTTGATTTTATTAGTATCTATTTTGAATATATTTATAACGCTTACTGTGCATACAATAGAGAAAAAAAATGCTATAGCAATTTTAAAAACACAAGGATTACTAAATTGGAAAATTATGTTAGTATTTGTTATGTTTGGTTCAGGTACTGCAATTATTGGAAATATATTAGGAACCATAATTAGCGTTGCACTAATAATTCAAAATGATATCTTAAAATTTTTGATTAATATTTTTTTTAATGAAACTGATATACCAATAATTATTCAACCGTATCAAGTATTTATGATTAACATTCTTTCTACACTATTTACAATCTTTTTAACATTATATCCGTCTTGGAATGCTGTTAGATTGAAACCATCTAGAATTTTATCCAATGACTAATATCATTATAAAATGTATTAATTTAACTAAATCATATCAAAACGGAGATTTAAATTTTAGTATTTTAAAAAACATATGTTTTGAATTAAAGAAAGGAGATATAGCAGGTATTATTGGAAAATCAGGTTCAGGAAAAACTACATTTTTGCATTTGCTTGCTGGATTAGATTCTCCAACTTCTGGTGATATATTATTTAATGGTAAATTATTTAGTTCTATGTCATCTAATCAAATGGCTAGATTCAGAAATATTGAATTAGGTTTCATTTATCAATTTCATCATCTAATGTTAGATTTTAATATATTAGAAAATGTTGCCATACCTCTTTTAATAAGTAATAAAAATACAAAAGAATCTGAAGAAATATCATATCAAATGCTAAAAAAATTTCATTTAGAAGATAAAATAAAAAAATATCCATCTCAACTTTCTGGAGGAGAAAGACAACGTGTTGCTGTTGCTAGAGCTTTAATTAATAAACCTTCTTTAATAATAGCAGATGAACCTACTGGAAATTTAGATGCATACAATGCAGATATCATTTTTAATTTAATATTTCAATTAAATGCTGATTTTAATACTTCATTTTTAATTGTTACACATGATCCTATTTTAATAAAAAAAATACCTATTTTGTTCCAAATGAAAAATGGTCAATTATTTAATTATAAAAATTAGTTAAAAGAAATATCTAATGAATTTTTTACCTTTTTTAATTGCAAGAAGATTGCATCTTAAAGAAAATAAAAACTATACAGTATTATTAATCTCTATTTTATCTAAAATAGGAATTTCTATTAGTATATTTGCATTAATTATAAGTTTTAGTGCGTTAAACGGATTTCAGACATTATTAAATAAAACAATTTTATCAACTTTTCCTCATGGAATCATTCAATTGACTGATAAATCATTGTTAAAATGGCAAGATATAATACATGAATTAAAAATGTTTCCAGGAATTACCTATTCTGAACCTTATATTGTTAGTAATGGATTGTTAGTAATAAAAAATAAGGTAAAACCAATCGAAATTAAAAGTTTTAGCAATATAGAATGTTTAAAAAAAACTTTTTCTTTTTCAGATAATAAAAATATTTTATTTAAAAATATACGTCCTAACCATGAAATTATTCTTTCATCTTATTTATTAAAACATTTATCAATAAAAAAAGGTGATTGGATCAAGATATTTTTTTTAAATAAAAACGATAACTATATTGCTTCTCAAATACGCAGTTTTTCTTTCAAGATTATAGGTGTATTTCAATCTAACGGAATATTAGACGCAAACATAGGATATGTTTCTTTTGATTTTTTTAAAAAATTTTTTTACACAGATAATAAGATTGATACAATTGAACTGCATATGTCTGACCCTTTTAATGCAGATAAAATTGTTTTAAATGCTGCAAAAAAAATAAGTAAACCTATTTTAGCATACACTTGGATTGATAGTTATAAATATATATATCATGATATTAAAAAAATTAAAACAATCCTATACTTAGGACTTTTTTTTCTAGTAATTATTTCATGTTTTAGTATTTCATCTATTTCTTTAATGACTATATCTAAAAAAACACGAGAAATTGCTATTTTACGTAGCATGGGTGCTAACAATTTTCTTATTCAACTAATTTTTTTGTATTATGGATTACGCTCTATTATTATTGGTAATTTAATTGGTTTATTTATAGGGATAGTAACCATTTTAAATTCTAAAAAAATTATATTTTTTTTAGAAAAAAAATTCACCTATAATATACTTATAGATAACATTTATTATAATAATTTTTTTTTATTAAAAATTAATATATCAGATGTAATAATTATTTTTACTAGTACTATAATAATAGGAATTATGACAAATTATTATCCGGCATATTATGCCTCAAAAATTAATCCTAGTAAAATACTAAAACAATATTAAAAACAATATAAATTTTAATAAAGAAAACAATAAAATAAATAGAAATTAAAATAAAATATTAAATAGTGAATTATTAAAATAATTTTTTAAAATGGTGAAAAACTATGACTGTTAAAGTAGGTATTAACGGATTTGGTCGTATTGGACGAGTAGTATTTCGACTTGCTCAAAAACGTTCAGATATTGAAATTGTAGCTATTAATGATTTGTTAACTCCTGAATATATAGCTTACATGTTGAAATATGATTCTACACATGGTGTTTTTCAAAATATCATCGAAGTTAATAAAGACAACATTGTTGTTGATGGGAAAAAAATTCTTATTACCTCAATAAAAGATCCTGAAAAATTAACGTGGGGCGATTTATCAATTGATGTAGTAATTGAATCAACAGGTCTTTTTTTAACTAAAAAAGAAGCTCATAAACATATTTTAGCGGGCGCAAAAAAGGTGGTGATTACAGGACCTTCAAAAGATAATGTTCCAATGTTTGTGAGAGGTGCTAACTTTCATAAATATAAAGGAGAAAATATTGTATCAAATGCTTCCTGTACTACTAATTGTTTAGCACCTTTATCTAAAGTAATAGATGATGAATTTGGTATTATTGAAGGTTTAATGACTACTGTCCACGCCAGTACAGCTACGCAAAAAATTGTCGATGGAGCTTCTAATAAAGATTGGAGAGGTGGTAGAGGAGCATTGCAAAATATTATTCCGTCTTCTACTGGGGCGGCTATTGCTGTAGGAAAAGTTTTGCCAAACTTGAATGGTAAACTGACTGGTATAGCTTTTCGAGTGCCAGTATCAAATATATCTGTGGTAGATCTAACAGTTCGTTATAAAAAATCTGCCAAATATTCTGAAATATGTCAAACAATCCAACGAGCTTCTCAAAAAGAAATGAAAGGAGTTTTAGGATATACTGAAGATGAAGTTGTTTCTTCAGATTTTAATGGTCAAGAATTAACTTCTATTTTTGATGCCCAAGCAGGTTTATGTTTAAATAATAATTTTGCTAAATTAATTTCTTGGTATGATAACGAGACAGGTTATTCTAGTAAAGTTTTAGACTTAGTTTCTTTGGTATCTAGATAGAGATATAAAATGTAATTATAGTAGATATTTAAAAAAATGTAAAAAATAATTTTTTATTTGTGAAAATAAAATTTTTACTACAATAAAAAAATGATAGATAAATTTTATTTTTTATATATATTTAGCGGTATTGATTTTAAATTTAATACCGCTATTTATATTGAAAAAAAAATTTATATAATCTGTAAAATATTTCTATAATTTTATTATCTAGATAATTAAATAAGATAAGTTAAATATTTTACACTGTTTTTTTATCAATTAATATAGATTATTGTATTTTTTTATATCGTATAAATTAACACTATTTTACATTCTCAAAATAATATATTTTTTGTCAATAAATTTTTATTTTGCAATCAAACTAAAAATATGATTAATTTTTTATCTTATTGATATAATATGTACTTATAAAAATTAAATTTCTCATTCGTAAAGTATTTTTATAAAAATTAATTATTAATAATTAAAAAATATTATTAACAATTAACTAGATCTAGGATAAAAAAATTTTATATAGTATTTAACGATAAAATCTTACTACTTTTTAAGTATATTTAAATTATATTGAATTTATGTGCAAAATTTTTAAATTTCGTTTTATTTGAGTTTTTTATAAAAATTTTATTTTTCTTTGTTTTTATGTTTAATTTAGATTAAAATATGGAATAATTTTTTGTACCCATTGTTTTATTCTATGTTCAGTTTTTTCTGGTTGTCGATCTTCATCTAAAATTAATCCGAAAAAATATTCTTGATTTAATAAAGCTTTAGATTGTTCAAAACAATATTCTTTTGTAGGCCATTTGCCAATTATTTTTGCTTTATTTTTTTTGACAATATCATGAATCACACCTACAGCATCACAAAAATATTCACTATAATCTTCTTGATCACCACATCCAAATAATGCTACAGTTTTATTTGAAAAATTAATTTTTTTTAAAGTTGGCAAAAAATCATCCCAGTCGCACTGAACTTCTCCATAGTACCAAGTAGGAACTCCTAATATTAAAAAATTAAAATTTTCAATATCTTTCTGAACAGTATTACTGATATCGTATAATACAGAAATATTATTGCCGATATATTTTTGAAGTAATTTAGCTATTTTTTCTGTATTTCCAGTATCACTACCAAAAAAAATACCTATTTTTTTCATTTTAATCTCCTATATAATAAAATATATTTTTAATATGAAAATATGTTCATGTATTCGAATTTATATATTTATACAAGAAAAATTTTATTTTTTTAAAAAGGAGATATTTAATACATTTTAAAACAAAAATTTATAAAAATATAAATTTATTATTCAATTAAAGTAAATTTTTATTTTCGAAATACAAAAAAGACATATATTTATATTAAATTTATATATAAAAATTCTATTTTATACATTTTATATAAAAAAATTATTTTTAAGTTAAAAATTGTTGCTCGATTTTTTTTTCTTTTATCTATATTATAACAATGTAATTGTAAAAATTTTTATAAATATGATAATTTTAAAAAATAAAAATGTTTTTTCTTTTTATATTTATTTAAATTTTTTTTAAAAATTTTATAAAAAAAATATTATTTGTTGTTAGTTAAATGGTAATTAATTTTAATTGCTACATTTATACAAAAATAGTTAAAAAAAATTTATTAATGAGAAAGATATCTTTATAAGTCATTTCTTCTAAGTTTAATATATTAAAACATAAATATTATGCAAAAAAATTTAGTTTGGTTTCGCAATGATCTACGTTTGTATGACAATACAGCTTTATATCAAGCATGTAAGTCTGAAAAAGATAAAGTGATAGGTTTATTTATTGCCACTCCGAAGCAATGGAACAATCATTATATATCTAAAAAAAAAATATCTTTTATTTATTATCATTTAGTTTCTTTACAAAAAGAATTATTAAAATTAAATATTATCTTACATTATCATGAATCTACTGATTTTTTAAATTCTATAGAATACCTTATTTTTTTTTGCAATCAACATAAAATAAATAATTTATTTTATAATTATCAATATGAAATAAATGAACGTAATCGAGACTATTTAGTAAAAAAAAAATTATCTGAAAAAGGATTTTGTGTAAAAGGTTTTCACGATAACCTTTTATTTCCTAGTGAAGAAATCAGAAACAAAAAAAATGAAACATATAAAATTTTTACTTTTTTTAAAAAAAAAGCTATACAGTATTTGCATACCAATACACCTACCTGTTTTCCCATTCCTGCTAAAAGAAAACCTGATAGAGATATTTTTTTAAATTCTATTTCTTCAAACGATTTAATTTTGAATTTTAATAAAAATATTTTTCCAATTGGAGAAAAAAATGCTGTTAAACGCTTAAGAAATTTTTTCTTGCATAAGATCAAAAATTATTCTTTTGAACGAGATTTTCCTTTTTTAGATAGTACTAGTATGTTATCTCCATATTTATCTGCAGGAATAATATCATCTCGATATTGTTTAATAATGATTTTAAAAACAAATAATAATATTTCATCAAATGTTCTTCTTACTTCCTCTTGGTTTAATCAAATATTATGGCGTGAATTTTATTACCATTTATTAATTAGATTCCCCAAAATTAGTAAATCCGAATCATTAGTTGCATGGGAAAAAGAAATTAATTGGACAAACAATACAAAATATTTTAATGCTTGGAAAGAAGGAAATACAGGTTTTCCGATAATAGATGCTGGTATGAGACAATTAAATGAGCTAGGTTGGATGCATAATAGATTAAGAATGATTACATCTAGTTTCTTGGTAAAAAACCTTTTAATTAATTGGAGGGAAGGAGAGAAGTATTTTATCTCTCATTTAATTGATGGGGATTTAGCTCTAAATAGTGGAGGATGGCAATGGTCAGCATCAGTAGGTTGTGATTCTGTACCCTACATCCGAATTTTTAATCCATTACATCAATCAAAATCTTTTGATAGATCAGGCAATTTCATAAAGAAATTTATTCCAGAATTAAAAAATGTTCCTAATTATTATATTCATCAACCACATGAATGGTCAAGTAAACAACATTTTAAAATAGACTATCCTGTCCCCATTATCAATTATAACGATAGCAGAAAAAAATCTTTATCAATTTTTAATCAAGCACGATTAAAATTTAAAAAATAGGTATAAAATTTTATGAATAATTTTTTCTTAGAAGATATTATCAATAAAAAATTATCATCTAATGAACATGACGATATAGTTCCTAATGGTTTACAAATTGAAGGAACAGCAGTAATAAAGAGAATTATTACTGGAGTTACTGCTTGTCAAGCTTTGTTAGATAAAGCATTATTTTACAATGTTGATGCTATAATAGTTCACCATGGTTATTTTTGGAAAAATGAATCAAGATATATACACAACATGCAAAGAAAACGACTGAAAACTATACTTTCTCATGATATCAACTTGTACAGTTGGCATTTACCCTTAGATATACATCCAGAATTAGGTAATAATGCACAAATAGCTAAAAAATTAAATATTTGTATTCAAGGTAACATTTTACCCTATGTTTTTTGGGGAAGTCTAAAAAATAAAATAACAGGTTTCGAATTTGCAAAACAAATAGAGAAAAAATTTAAAAAATATCCTATACATCTATATGAAAATGCTCCATTGCATATTAGTCGTATTGCTTGGTGTAGCGGCAGAGGTCAAGGTTTTATTAAACAAGCATGTGCATTCGGAATTGATGCTTTTTTAACAGGTGAAATCTCAGAAGAAACTATTCATATCGCTAAAGAATTAGGCATTCATTTTTTTTCTTTAGGACATCATGCAACCGAAAAAGATGGTGTTAAATCTTTAGGTGAATGGCTACATAATAAATATAATTTATGTGTTGATTTTATCGATATTTATAATCCCGCATAATTTTATTAAATAATAATTTAATCATAGTAAAATATTTCAATATCTTTTTTACTATTATCAAAAATAATTTAATATTTATATATTATGTAGTAATTAATATGTGTACACATCTATAAAAATATATTTTTTAAATCTTTACAAAATTTCATGTAAAACTTTTTTTTAAAGAAAATTATGAACAAAAATAAAACAAAAAATTGGTTAAATTCCTCTTGGTTATCTAGAGAAAATCAAAGTTACATAGAAAAAATATATAAAAATTTTTTAATAGATGCTAAATCTGTAGATATTACGTGGCATAAAGAATTTTTAGATCTTTCTAAAAAAGAAAAAAATCTTCACAAGATAAATAATAAAAACAAAAGCGTAGATTTACTTATTAATCAAATCAATCATATTATTAATTCATTTCGTGTACACGGTTACAAGAAATCTTCAATTGATCCACTCGAATTCAAACAACAGAAAAACATTATAGATTTAGATTTGTCATCTTATAATTTTACACAAGAAGAAATAAATAAAAAAATTGAAATCAATTTTAAGAACTGCATTAATTTTAAAACTGATATAATGAGTTTATATAAAACATTATCTAAAAAATATTGTGGTTCTATTGGTTTCGAATATATGCACATAGATAATTTTCTCGAAAAACAATGGATCACAAATTACATAGAATCTTACTTTGATGAAAATTTATTAACTGGAGAAGAAAGAATAAATTTTTTAAAGGAAATAACTTATGCTGAAACTTTAGAAAAATATATTAGCAAAAAGTTTCCTGGTGCAAAGCGTTTCTCTTTAGAAGGAGCAGAAACATTAATTCCTATGCTACATGAAGTAATACGGTTTTCAAAAAAAAATGATATATTTGAAATAATATTAGGTATGGCTCATAGAGGTAGATTAAATGTACTTGTTAATGTTTTAAATAAAAGTCCAAAAATTTTATTTGATGAATTTTCTGGTTTATATCCATATCAAAAAAGAAGTGGTGATGTAAAATATCATATGGGAGGAACTGCGGAAATAAAAAATGAAAAAAAAATAATGTTTCAAATGGCATATAATCCATCTCATTTAGAAATAATTAATCCAGTCGTTTCAGGTATAGCTCGATCTTATATTGATGAAATAGGAAAAATAGATAATGAAATTTTGCCTATTAGTATTCATGGGGATGCTTCTGTAATTGGTCAAGGAGTAGTACAAGAAACATTAAATATGTCTCAAACTGAAGGCTACCAAATAGGAGGAACTGTTCATATAGTGATTAATAATCAAATTGGATTCACTACTTCTAATCCTAAACATCTTCGTTCTAGTCAATACTGTACTGATATTGCTAAAATAATTCAAGCACCTATTTTTCATGTAAATGCAGATGATGTAGAAGCATCTATTTTTACTATTCAACTAGCTCTTAATTTCAAAAAAAAATTTAAAAAAGATGTTTTTATTGATTTAGTTTGTTATAGACGTAATGGACACAACGAAGCGGATGAACCATCTGTTACACAACCTATAATGTATCATAAGATAAAAAATCACTTTACTGTAAGAAAAATATATTCTGATTTATTAATATCTAAAAATATTATTACATTTAAAAAGAATCAAGACATTATAAATAAATATTTTTCTAAATTACAAACGGGTCAATATATTTTTTCAAAACATAAAAAAATATGTTTTAAAGAAGAAAATGTTCCAGAAGAAAAAAAAATAAAACAAATTAAAAAAACTATAAAGTTTTCTAATTTACAAAATTTAGGTCGTCTCATAAATAATGTTCCTAGTTCAGTTAATATGCATCATCGAGTTAAAAAAATTTACAAAGAAAGATTAGAAATGTCTCAAGGAATAAGATTATTTGATTGGGGAGCTGCTGAAACATTAGCTTACGCAACAATTATTAATGAAGGAATTTCTTGTCGTATTTCTGGAGAAGATGTAAGAAGAGGTACTTTTTTTCATCGTCATGCTTATATTTATGATCAAATTAACGGTTCTACTTATGTTCCATTAAATAATATTAGTAAGGAACAAGGAAAGTTTCAAATTTGGGATTCTGTATTATCAGAAGAAGCAGTTTTAGCTTTTGAATACGGATATTCTTTGTTTCCCTCAAATACACTTACTATTTGGGAAGCTCAATTTGGAGATTTTATTAACGGCGCTCAAATAGTCATTGATCAGTTTATAAGTTCTGGTGAACAAAAATGGAATAAAAAATCTAACTTGGTCGTTTTTTTACCTCATGGTTACGAAGGACAAGGACCTGAACATTCATCATCTAGAATTGAACGATTTCTTCAACTTTGTGCAGAAAAAAATATGCAGGTATGTATACCTACTACATCATCACAAATATTTCATATTTTACGACAACAAATATTTAATGAAATTTATAAACCATTAATTATTTTTACTCCAAAATCTCTTTTAAGAAATCCGATGGCAAGCTCTTCTTTAAATACTATTGTCAATAGTAGATTTCAAAAAATAATAGACGAAATAGATATTCTTGATAAACAAGAAAAACGTCTTATTTTCTGTTCTGGAAAAATATATTATGATTTATTAAAAAATCGTCGTGAAAAAAAAATTAATTCTATTATTTTAATCCGTATTGAACAGTTGTATCCATTTCCTAAAAATGAAATATTACAAATACTGAAAAATTATTTTTATATAAAAGATTATGTATGGTGTCAAGAAGAACCTTATAATCAGGGTGCATGGTTTTATATTAGAGATCGTCTGAATGATATATTACCATCAAATTCTTTATTAAAATATATCGGCCGAAAATCTTCAGCTTCACCTGCAGTTGGATATATCTCTATTCATAATAAACAACAAGAAAAAATAATTTACAATGCGTTAAATATAAATCCAGAAATAGGATAAAGAATGAAAAAAATAAATATTCTTGTTCCAGATTTACCTGAATCTGTTAGTGATGCAACAGTTGTAAAATGGCATAAGAAAATAGGAGAAAGAGTTAATTGTAATGATAATATAGTTGATATTGAAACAGATAAAGTAATGTTGGAAGTATCTTCTCCATGTGATGGAATATTAAAAAATATTTTAGAAGAAGAAGGGAAAATCGTTAAATCTCAACAAATAATAGGTAAAATCGATCAGTTTAATATTATTCATAATATAAAAGAAGATAATTTATTAAATACAAAAAAAAACTATGAAAATAAGGAAGAAAAAGAAAAGATAGAAAGTTCTTTTCAGAATAGCGAACAGCATCTAACTCCATCTGCAAGAAGATTAATTAAAATAAATAATATCAATAAAAGTTCTTTAAATAAAATCATAGAAATAGATGATCAAATTAATTTTAAAAAAATCATAAAAACAGAAGAAGAAAAAATAAATAAAAATCTACTAAGTAATCATGATTTAGATTCCCATGAAGACAAGGAAAAAGAAAACAAAAGATTCGAAAATAGAGTAAAAATGACTCGATTACGTCAAAGAATTGCAGAACGATTGTTAGATAGTAAAAACAATACAGCTATGCTAACAACTTTTAATGAAGTAAATATGCAACCAATAATACTTCTACGTAAAAAATATGGCGAAGATTTTGAAAAAAAACATGGTATTAGAATTGGATTTATGTCTTTTTTTGTAAAAGCAGTAGTTCAAGGTTTAAAAAATTTTCCAGAAATAAATGCTTATATAGATAAAACAGATATAGTTTTTTATAAAAATTTTGATATAAGTATTGCTGTTTCAACACCAAAAGGATTAATAACACCAGTACTAAAAAATGTTGATCAAATGTCATTATCAGAGATAGAAAAAAAAATTAAAGAGTTTTCTATTAAAGGCTTTCAAAACAAAATTAATATTAAAGAATTAATAGGGGGGAATTTTACTATTACTAATGGGGGTATTTTTGGTTCTTTAATATCTACACCTATTATAAATCCCCCTCAAACAGCTATATTAGGAATGAATATGATTCAAGAACGTCCAGTAGTTGTTAATGGAAAAATTAAAATCCTTCCTATGATGTATATAGCATTATCTTATGATCATCGTTTAATAGACGGCAAGGAATCTATAGGATTTTTAGTAAATGTGAAAAATATATTAGAAGATTTTACTCGTATTTTAATTGATGTTTAAAATTATTTTTTATCGTTTAATATTTAAAGCTTTAAAAGTACAGTGATTAAATTAATTATAAACTGTACTTTTGCTATTATAATTAAACATTAAAAAAAATTTTACAAATAAAAAAATAAGATTCCTATGAATGATGAAAAAAGAGAAAAAAATGAAAACTAATAAAGTAGTTTTAATTAGACATGGTCAAAGTGAATGGAATGAATTAAATAAATTTACTGGATGGCATGATGCTGAATTATCTAAAAAAGGTGAAAATGAAGCAAAATCTGCTGCTTTACTGTTAAAAAACGAAAAATTTTTTTTTGACTATGCATATACATCTGTATTAAAAAGAGCCATTCACACTTTACAATACATTTTAGATGAATTAAACCAGAATTGGTTATCAGTTCGAAAATCTTGGCGCCTAAACGAAAGACATTATGGTGCATTAGAGGGATTGAATAAAGATGAAGTCATGCAAAAATATGGACAAAAAAAAGTTATGCTATGGAGAAGAAGTTTTAATATTAGTCCTCCCTTAATTAATAGAGAAGACAAACGTTTTCCAGGAAATGATATACGCTATTCTCATTTAAATATTAGTGATATTCCCTTAGGAGAAAGTTTAGAAATCACTGCAAAAAGAGTTATACCTTATTGGGATAAGGTTATTTATTCTCAATTAAAAAACAATAAAAAAATATTGATAGTAGCACATGGAAATTCTTTACGAGCTTTAATACAATATTTATATAAAATAAACAATGAAAAAATTTTAGAATTAAACATTCCTACTGCCACACCTATTGTTTTATATTTTGACAAAGATAATAATCCGACTAAATGGTACTATTTAAAATAATTTTTTCAAAAAACTATTTTTTACTTTCATATTCCTTAAAACTTCAATGCTAGATCGATCCAGTTATATTTAAAATTATATTTATATAAAATCATATGAATATTTTTTTAAAAAAATATTAAATAAATTTTTTAAATTTTATTTTTAATAAAAATAAAAGAAATAAAATTTTATAGAGGTCAAAAAAGAGGTTCTAATGATCAAAAAAATTGGAGTCTTAACCAGTGGTGGAGATGCTCCAGGAATGAACGCTGCAATTAGAGGAGTTGTTAGAACAGCACTTAGTGAAAAATTAGAAGTATTTGGAATTTATGATGGTTATTTAGGTTTATATGAAAATCGAATGATTAAACTTGATAGATACAGTGTATCTGACATGATTAATAGAGGTGGTACATTTTTGGGATCAGCTAGATTTTCTGATTTTTATCAAAATAAAATACGTTCTATTGCAGTACAAAATATAAAAAAAAGAAAAATAGATGCCATTGTTGTGATTGGAGGTGATGGATCTTATATAGGAGCTCAGAAATTAACAGAAATGGGTGTCCCATGTATTAGTATTCCAGGTACTATAGATAATGACGTATCAGGTACTGATTACACAATAGGTTATTTTACCGCCTTACAAACTGTTGTTGAAGCTATTGATCGATTACGTGATACTTCTTCTTCTCATCAACGTATTTCTATTGTAGAAGTAATGGGAAGATATTGTGGAGATTTAACATTAGCGGCAGCTATTGCTGGTGGATGCGAATTTATTGTATTACCAGAAATTGACTATAAAAAAGAAGAATTAGTTATTGAAATTCAAGCCGGTATTGCCAAGGGTAAAAAGCATGCTATTGTTGCAATAACAGAATATATTTGTGATGTGGAAGAATTAGCACAATATATTGAAAAAAAAACAAATCGAGAAACTAGAGCGACAATTCTTGGACATATTCAAAGAGGTGGATCTCCTGTAGCATATGATCGTATATTGGCTTCAAGAATGGGTGCATATTCAGTTGAACTATTAATCAAAGGTTACGAAGGTAAGTGTGTAGGAATACAAAATGAAAAAATGGTTTTTCATGATATAAAAAATGCACTAAAAAATATGAAACGTACTTTAAAAAAAGATTGGTTAATTACTGCTAAAAAGTTATATTAATATAAAATTAGTGCCGGTTTTGCCGGCGCTCTAATTTTTAAATAAAGTATGTGGGTTTTTAAAAAATGAATATTTTTAGTAAAAATAATATTTTAAAAAAATGTTTTGTTGAATTCTTTGGAACAGGTTTAGTAATTTTTTTTGGAATAGGATCCTTAGCTGCTTCAAAATTAACAAATATTAATTTAAATCAATTTGAAATAAGTTGTATATGGGGTTTTGGAGTATCTATATCAATTTATTTTAGTTCTTCAATATCTGGGGCTCATTTAAATCCAGCCATTACTATTTTTTTTTGGTTATCTACTAAATTTAATAAAAGAAAAGTATTGCCATATATTATATCTCAAATATTTGGTTCTTTTTTTTTTACAACGTTAATATATTATCTTTACAAGAATTTATTACTTTCGTTTGAAATGAAAAATCATATTATAAGAGGGACATATGATAGTCTTAATATAGCTTCTATTTTTTGTGTTTATCCCAATTATAACAATAGTTTTATTTACGATTTAATAATAGAAATGTTTTCAACTGCACTTTTTACTCTGATTTTATTAGAGTTTAATAATAGAAATAATAAATGCTTTTCACATGACAGATCTATAATACCTGTCTTAATAGGTCTTTTGGTTTGTATGATTAATTTAGTTTTTACTCCCTTAAATAATATCACATTAAATCCAGCACGAGATTTAGGTCCTAAAATATTTTTAAGTTTAAATGGATGGGGTGTTTTAGCTTTTACTGGAGGAAACGACAATATTTTGTATTGTTTAATTCCTATAATAGGTCCAATTTTAGGTGCTAATTTAGCTGGATGGATACACAAAGTATTTATTAAATAATAATTAATCTTTTTTTTAAGTAGCATCATGAGCGATTTTTATAATTTTCAAGAATTCTTCAGAACTTAAAGATGAGTTACCAATTAAAAAACCGTTTATATCTGGTTGTTCAATAAATTTTCTTGCATTACAATGATTAATAGAACCACCATATTGAACTAATATATCTTTAGCATTAATTAAATCATATTCTTCAATATAACTTTTTATAAATTTATGTATACATTGTACGTCTTCTGGATTAGCCGATAGACCTGTTCCGATTGCCCAAACAGGTTCATAAGCAATTATTGTATTTTTAAATGCTGATTTTCCTAATGTTTTAAATATAGAATTTAATTGTTTTTTAATAACTTTTTGAGTTTGACCATTTTTTTTATCTATTGCTGTTTCGCCTATACATAAAATGGGTATCAAATTAAATTCTTTAATTAAACGAAATTTTTTTGCGATAATATCATCCGTTTCATAATGTAATAAACGTCTTTCAGAATGTCCGACAATAACGTATTTTACTCCTATATCTTTCAGCATTAAAATAGAGTTTTCACCAGTAAATGCTCCTTGTAAATTAATATCTACGTTTTGCGCACTGAGCATAATATTCATGTTATTTATATTTTTATATATTCTTTCTAAATATATAGTTGGGGGAGCGATTATAATAGTATTTTTTTTTAAATAAGTTAATGAATGAGACTGTAAATATTTAAAAAAATTCGAAATCATTTTTTTACTTCCGTTTAATTTCCAATTAGCTATAATAAAAAATTTTTTCATTTTGTGCCTTATTAAAAAGATTATTTTAAAGTTATAGAAACTAAGCCTTATTATGAAGAATTATATAAACTTAGTTTCTATTATAAAAATATTAAAAGATATTACTTGTATATATTTGTCCGATCTCGTAATTTTTTTGCTGGTTTAAAATAAGGAATATACTTTTCATGCAATTTTACTATTCTTCCCATTTTAGGATTTCGACCCATTCGAGAAGAACGATAATATAGAGAAAAAAACTACCAAAAACTCGGATTTAAATTCTTTGTCCTTGTTCTAATGACGTAGTCATATGTTCTAACATTTCTTTCGTAGCACATCCTATCATTTTATTTGAAATATGAATTTTTTGTTCAGCAATTCTTTTGAATAATTCTGACTTCGTCATAAAACCTCTGTACTTTAAAAACCTGAAAAATTTATGGACTGTATTACTTTTTAAACAGTGCTGTTATAAAAAATATAAATTTTTTATAAAATAAACAATTATTCAGTATTTTTAGCTGCTTTAAATGCTTCTGTCATAACGTTAGAAAAAGCATCATCATTCTTTTTACTGTTAGAAGAAGTCATTGAATCTTGTTTTTCATTTTCGTTTACATTATGAATTGTAAGATAAATTATTCTATTTTTTCGATCAAAATTAGATAATTTAACTAAAATGTCATCTTCGATTTTTAATTTATTAATTATTTGTTCAGAATATAAACGAGGAATATCAGATAATTTTATAATTCCGTCTAAGTGTGCTGGTAATTTTACAAAAATATTTTTTTTATCTAAAGATTTAATTTGACCAGTAACAATTGTGCCTTTTTTATAATTTGTAATATATACATTAAAAGGATCTTCTTCTAACTGTTTAATTCCTAAAGATATACGTTCTCTTTCTGCATCTACTTGAAGAACCACTGCTGAGATTTCATCATTTTTTTTATATTTTTTAACTGCTTCTTCACCAGGTATTGTCCAAGAAATATCAGATAAATGTACTAATCCGTCAATACCTCCACTTAAACCAATAAAAATACCAAAATCTGTAATAGATTTGATTTTTCCATTAACATGAACTCCTTTCTTATGAGTTTCAGAAAACTCTTTCCATGGATTAATCTTACATTGTTTTAAACCAAGAGAAATACGACGACGTTCTTCATCTATATCTAAAACCATAACTTCAACGATATCATTAACAACTACTACTTTCGAAGGATGAATATTTTTATTAGTCCAGTCCATTTCAGATACATGTACAAGACCTTCTACTCCTTCTTCGATTTCTACAAAACAACCATAATCTGTTAAATTTGTTACGCGTCCGCTTAATTTGGTTTCTTCTGGATAACGTTTAGAAATAGCTATCCAAGGATCTTCACCTAGTTGTTTTAATCCTAATGAAACACGTGTTCGTTCTCTATCAAATTTCAAAATTTTAATATTAATTTCGTCACCTACATTTACTATTTCGCTAGGATGCTTGACTCTTTTCCAAGCCATATCAGTAATATGTAAAAGGCCATCTACACCACCTAAATCTACAAAAGCTCCATAATCCGTTAAATTTTTTACAATCCCCTTAACATGCATGCCTTCTTGTAAATTTTCTAATAATTGATCTCGCTCAGCACTATTTTCCGATTCAATGACAGCACGACGTGAAACAACAACATTATTACGCTTTTGATCTAATTTTATTACTTTAAACTCTAATTCTTTTCCTTCAAGATGTACTGTTTCTCGCACTGGACGAACATCTACTAAAGAACCAGGTAGAAATGCACGGATATCATTTAGTTCAACAGTAAAACCGCCTTTAACTTTACCATTGATTATTCCAATAACTGTTTCTGATTTTTCATGAGCTTGTTCTAGTATTAACCATGCTTCATGACGCTTTGCTTTTTCACGAGATAAAAGTGTTTCACCGAAACCATCTTCAATAGCGTCTAAAGCAACATCAATTTGATCTCCTACGTTTACATCTAAAAAACCTTGAGAATTTTTAAATTGTTCCGCAGGAATAGCAGATTCAGATTTAAGACCAGCATCAACTAAAACTATATCTTTTTCTATAGCAACAATGGTACCGCGAATAATTGAACCTGGACGAGTTTTAATTTCTTTCAGCGATTCTTCAAATAATTGAGCAAAAGATTCATTCATATTAATAATATTAAGAAATTTTTATTAAACGTTCATTTTAACTTCATGTTAAAACGAGCCTGTTTTATATATCTTGTAATAATCCTTATCAAAGAGTGTAGTTTTTAACATCTTAAATTAATTTTTAAATATATTTTTATTTTTTTCAATAATACATTCCATTATTTTTTTTGTGACTTCTGATAAACTCATATAGGTCGAATCTAATATTATAGCATTTTTTGCTATGCATAAAGGAGAAATTAATCGATTTTGATCACGTTCATCACGATTTTTCATTTGCGCAAATAATTTTTTAAAATTAATATCATGACCATTTTTTTTTAATTCTAACATTCTTCTTTTTACACGTGTTTCTAAATTAGCATCTAAAAAAAATTTAAGCACAGCATCTGGAAATACTACTGTGCCCATATCTCGTCCTTCTGCTACTAAACCAGGCAAACATCTCATTAATCTTTGTTTTTTTAATAAAATTTTTCTAATACTAGGATAAACTGATAATTGAGAAGAAACCTCACTTATTATCTCAAGATTTTTTGATTTATAAAAAAAATCGATAGTTTTTTTTTAATTAATGAAAAATCTAAATTTTTCAAAAATCTAACGATATTTTTTTCAACAATAGTAATATTTTTATTTAATACTAGAAATGCAACTAATCGGTATATTTTTCCTGATTCTAATAAAGACCAATTTAAGTTGTATGCTATTTTTTTAGAAATTGTGCTTTTACCAACACCACTAGGACCATCAATGGTAATAACAGGAATTTTATTTATCATATTTTATCTTTATAATTTTCTACAAGTTTCATTAAAAAAAATTTTACAAAATTTATCAGATATTACTGATAGACAAAAAATCTTCAAAATAAGATGGATAAGTTTTTGAAATACAATTAGGATTAAGTATATTTACACCTATTCCAGATAAAGATATAAGAGAAAAACACATGGCTATACGATGATCGTTATAAGTTTCAATGTTTGAATATTTAAACATAACAGGAGGAGTAATAGATAAAAAATCTTTCCCTTCCTCAACTTTAGCACCAATTTTTCTTAATTCGATAGTCATTGCAGATAAGCGATCAGTTTCTTTAACTCTCCAGTTGTATATATTTCTAATAGTCGTAGTGCCCTTAGAAAAAAGAGCCACCATGGCAATCGTCATTGCTGCATCAGGAATATGATTCATATCTAAATCTATTGCATTTAATTTGTTATGAGTACAAGTAATGGAATAATCTTCCCAACAAATTATTGCTCCCATTTTTTTAAGAATATTTGCAAATTCTATATCACCTTGAATACTTTTTTTACCAACACCAGTAACTTTAATTGAACCACCCTTGATGGCTGCAGCAGCTAAAAAATAAGAAGCTGAAGAAGCATCTCCTTCAACTATATAGTTTCCAGGTGCTTTATATTCTTGTTGACCTTTTATATAAAATACAGTATAAGAATCATGTTTAATATTTACTCCAAAACATTTAATTAAATTAAGTGTAATATCAATATAAGGTTTAGAAACTAAATTTCCTTTGATAATAATGGTAGTATTGTTTAGAGCAAGCGGAGCACTAATTAATAATGATGTTAAAAATTGACTAGAAATATCACCGTTTAAAAAAATAGTCCCTCCAATAAAACCGCCTCTTGTTAGTATTGGCGGATATCCTTTATTTTCTTTATATTCTATAATAGCACCTCCTTGTTTTAAAGCATCAACAAGATCTTCGATAGGTCTTTCATGCATTCTATTATCTCCACTTAATAAAACTTGATTTTTATGTAAAGATAATACGGAAAGAAGAGGTCGTATAGCAGTACCTGCGTTCCCTAAATATAGGGAAATAGGTTGAGATAAATTAAAAGCTTGACCTATACCTTGAATACAACATATTTTTTTATCATTTGATAAAGAGTACTTAATACCTAGTTTTTTTAAAGCATTTAACATGTGTTGTGTATCATGACTATCTAATAAATTTTTTAAGTATGTTGTACCCTTAGCTATTGAAGAAAGTAATAAAACTCTGTTTGAAATACTTTTTGAACCCGGCAAACAAATAGTTCCATTAACATAAGATATTGGTTTTAAATTAAAAGAATCTTGCATAATAAAAATACGCTCTAATTAATTAAAGTTAAAATGATATTTTAAAAACTAAATTAGATATAATTTATCCATATCGATTTTCAAAATAGGACATAAATTTTATTAAAGATTTAATACCTTCTAATGGCATAGCATTATAAATAGATGCACGCATACCACCTACTATACTATGTCCTTTTAAATAATTTAAACCTAGTTCAGAAGCTTCTTTCAAAAAAATTTCATTTAATCTAGGATCAATTAAATGAAATACAATATTCATTTGTGATCTATTTTTACTATCTATCTTATTAATATAAAAATTACTATTATCTATTTTTTTATATAGTAAATCTGATTTTTTTTGATTTAATTTTTCAATTGCTTTCAATCCTCCTTGTTTTTTTAGCCATTTAAAAACTAATCCTGACAAATACCAGGAAAATGTCGGAGGTGTATTAAACATAGAATTATTTTCTGATATTTTTTGATAATCTAAAACAGAAGGAGCAATGTTAGACGAATGTCTTATGAGTTTTTTTCGTATGATAATTATGGTGATACCGGCAGGACCAATATTTTTTTGAGCACCTGCATAAATAATATCGTAATTTTTAATATTAATCATACGTGATAAAATAACAGAAGAAAAATCTCCGATAATAATTTTATCTTTAAAAAATGGTTCTTCATAAATAGATAATCCATCTATTGTCTCATTAGGACAATAATGAACATATGCTGAGTTTTTACTAATATTCCACTGGTTCATAGGTAAAAGAGATTCTTTTTCATTATAATTTTTTCTAATAAATATAGATCGAGGAGTACAGTATTTTTTAGCTTCTATAAACGCACAATTTGACCAATAACCACTATTTATGTAATCAGCTGTTTCTGAATTGTTTAATAAATTCATAGGAATAGCAGAAAATTGTCCTCTAGCACCACCTTGACAAAATAACACTTTAAAAGAATCAGGTATTTTTAATAAATCTCTTAAATCTTTTTCAGCCTCTAAAGCAACCTGGATAAATTCTTCACTACGATGACTGATTTCCATTATAGAACAACCTATTTTTTTCCAGTTTTGCAACTCTTTTTTAGCTTGATAAAGAACATCTCTTGGAATCATAGCTGGACCAGCACTAAAATTATAAAATTTATTCATTATTTCACCAATCGTATCAATGTTATACTTGTAAACTAGTTTATAAACTCTAAGCCTCGCATATATTTTTTTTGAAGAATTTTAGGAATCCTTACGCGACCATCAGAACATTGATAATTTTCTAAAATAGCTGCTAACGTTCTACCTATTGCTAAACCTGAACCATTTAGTGTATGTACAAAAAAATTTTTTTGTGTAGATTTTTTTTTATAACGGGCTTTCATACGGCGCGCTTGAAAATCATTCATATTAGAACAAGAAGAGACTTCTCTATATTTTTGCTGAGAAGGAAACCAAACTTCTAAATCATAAGTTTTTACAGCTGAAAAACCTATTTCTCCTGCACATAAAAGCATTTTTCTATATGGTAAATCTAAAAGTTGCAAAACTTTTTCAGCATGATTAGTAAGGTTTTCTAATGCTTCTGCGGATTTTTCTGGTGCAACAATTTGAACTAATTCTACTTTATCAAATTGATGTAATCGAATTAACCCTTGAGCATCACGTCCATAAGAAGATGCTTCTGATCGAAAACAAGGAGTATGTGCAGTCAACATAATAGGCAAATCTTTCTCATCTATTATCTGATTATAAACTAAATTAGTTAGGGGGACTTCTCCAGTAGGAATTAATATGTATTTTTTTTTATTTTCAAAGTTTATGTGAAATAAATCATCACTAAATTTTGGTAATTGTCCTGTTCCATATAAAGCTTCAGAATGAACTAAATAAGGGACATAAGATTCAGTATAACCATGATCTATAGTATGCAAATCTAACATAAATTGACTAAGTGCACGATGTAAAAGTGCAATTTTACCTTTCATAAAAACAAAACGTGATCCTGACATTTTTGCTGAAGATTTCCAATCTAATTCATTAAATTTCTTACCTATTTCTACATGATCTTGGACTATAAAATTATAGTTCTTTTTTTGACCCCAATATTTAATTACTTTATTATTAAGACTAGTTTTTCCTTCTGGAACATCATCAAAAGGAATATTTGGAATACACATAGAAAATTGATGTATTTTTTCTTTTAAAGCGTTAAGTTCAATTTTAGAAGCATCCAAATCTTTACTTAACTGTATGACTTCATGTTTCAATGATTTATATTCGTTTTTAATAATCTTAGCTTCTTTAATAAGATTAGATAGAGAATTGTGTTTAAATTGTAAATTTTCAGTTTGAATTTGTAACTTTTTTCTTTTATCTTCCATATAAGATATTTTAGAAACATCTAATTTATAACCTCTTTTTAATAGCTTTCTAGCTGTTAAATGCAATTCATTTCGTAATAAACAAGGATTTAACATAGAGTTCTTTTGCTCTTTTTAATTATCAATAAATATTATTATTTAATAAAGTTTGTAAAATGTTTTATCTACGCATAATACCAACATTAAAAATTTTAGATTTTTATATATAAAATGAACATTTTTTTAATCAAGTTATGTAATTTACATATTAAGATGTATTTTATAGAATTAAAACAAATATGATAGTATTGTTAAAAAATTTTTATTAAAAGTATTTAATATAAAATATATCATATAAAAAATATTTCATTTTTAGTAATACATAAAAATACAATATTTATTCTATTCTTCTATCCAATTAATTGTAGAAATGTTCATTTTAAGGAAATTTAAAATGCATGATATGAATCATAGTAAAATAATTATTCTAGGGTCTGGCCCCGCAGGATACACTGCAGCAATATATGCTTCAAGAGCTAATTTAAATCCCGTTTTAATTACTGGAGTAAATAAAGGGGGGCAACTTATGAATACTAGTGAAATTGAAAATTGGCCAGGGGATGCGGACAAAATCAGTGGTTGGGAATTAATGAACCGTATGCATAAACATGCTATTAAACTTAAGACTAAAATTGTTTCTGATACTATCACTTCAGTAGATTTTAAAACAACCCCTTTTTCTTTAATAGGAGAAAAAAATAAATATACTTCTGATTCAATTATCATTGCAACTGGAGCAAATCCTCGTTATTTAGGACTAAAATCAGAACACAATTTTAAAGGAAAAGGTGTTTCAACATGTGCTGTGTGTGATGGTTTTTTTTATAAAAACAAAGAAGTTGCAGTTGTAGGAGGGGGGAACACAGCTATAGAAGAAACATTATATTTGTCAAACTTTGTTAAAAAAGTTTACCTAATACATCGTGGTATTAATTTTAGTGCTGAAAAAATTTTATTGAATAGATTAGAAAAAAAAATAAAAACTCAAAAAATAATTATTTATTTAAATTCTACTATAAAAGATATATTAGGCAATTCTTCTGGTGTAACCAGTTTGTTGGTTGAAAAAAAACATTTTCAAGAAAAAAAAGAATTAAACGTTCAGGTTTCTGGACTATTTGTTGCTATTGGATATATTCCTAATACAAATATATTTATTAACAAGTTAAAAATGAAAGATGGTTATATTCAAGTAATGCATGAAACACATGGCAATTACACTCAAACAAGTATACCTGGCGTATTTGCTGCTGGAGATGTAATAGATCATGTATACAGACAAGCAATTACATCATCTTCTAGTGGTTGTATGGCAGCACTAGATAGCGAACGTTATCTTAATTCATTAATATAAAACAAATTGTATAAGAAATATTCTATTATAAAAACATACTAGTCAAAATGACTAGTATCTGATATAATAGAACTAACATTTTTCAATTTATTATTAATGAGAATAAAATGTCTAAAGAAGAAAATATTGAAATGCAAGGAACTGTAATAGACACATTACCAAATACCATGTTTCGTGTCGAACTAGAAAATAAACACATTATTACAGCACATATTTCAGGAAAAATGAGAAAAAATTATATTAGGATATTAACTGGAGACAAAGTGACAATAGAATTAACACCTTATGATTTAACCAAGGGAAGAATTATTTTTAGAAGTCGCTAAAAAGCAATATAGATAAAAATACAATTAAAAATTATACAAAATCAATTATTTCTAAAGAATAAAATTCACTTCCTAGAAACTTATCTATTTAATAAATCTTCTAAAATAAAAATAAATTTTTTTTTTTAAAAATAAGAAAATTTTAAAGAGAATTTATGCGTACTAAATATTGTGGAAATATTCGAATAATTCATTTGAATAAAATAGTAAAATTATGTGGTTGGGTACATAAAATTAGAAATTTTGGTCAATTTATTTTTATTGATATGAGAGATTATACTGGTCTTGTTCAAGTCATTTTTGAATTAAAAAATAATATAGTTTTTAAAAAAGCCTTAACTTTAAGAAATGAATTTTGTATTCAAGTTTGTGGTATAGTTCAAAAACGAGAAGAAAAAAATAAAAATATCAAAATCAGTACTGGAGAAATAGAAATTTTAGCAAATGAAATCAATATTTTAAATATTTCAAAATCATTACCATTAAATTATACACAAAAAAATAATGATGACTCAAGATTGAAATATAGATATTTAGATCTACGTTCTTTAAATATCCTAGAAAATCTTAAAATTAGAAATAAAATCACTTTTTTAATAAGAGATTTTATGATGAAAAGAAATTTTATAGACATCGAAACCCCAATTCTTACAAAATCTACACCAGAAGGTGCAAGAGATTATTTAGTCCCAAGTCGTAATCATTTTGGAAAATTTTATGCACTACCTCAATCTCCTCAACTATTTAAACAAATGTTAATGATTGCTGGTATAGATAGATACTATCAAATAGTTAAATGTTTTCGTGATGAGGATTTACGTTCAGATCGACAACCAGAATTTACACAAATTGATATTGAAGTTTCTTTTATGAATGCACAAAAAGTTCGCAGTTTAATAGAAAAACTCGTAATAAAAATTTGGTCAAAAATAATAAACTTTAATTTAATTAAATTTCCTCAATTATCTTTTTGCGAATCAATGAAAAAATATGGATCGGATAAACCAGATTTACGGAATCCAATAAAAATTATTGATATTTCTAATATTTGTCAAGATGAAAAATTTATATTATTTTTTAATTTAGATTCTAAAAGAAATAATCGAATAGCATTACTATGTATTTCTAGAGGTGCTGACATAAGTCGGAAAAAAATTGATACCTATAGTAAATACGTACAGAAATTTAATGCAAAAAAATTATTTTATATAAAAATAATAGAAAATAACATTGGATATAGAGGTGTATATAGTTCTATAAAATACATTTTAGATGAAACTACTTTAAAAAAAATAATAGAAAAAAGCAAAGCTAAAAATGGAGATATATTATTTTTAATTGCTGATCAAGAATCTATTGTTAATAAATCTCTTGGTATGTTACGTTTAAAATTAGGCATCGATCTGAATATCACTAAAAAAAACGCTTGGAAACCAGTTTGGATAGTTGATTTTCCTATGTTTAGTAAGGATGTTAATGGGAATTTTTCTTCTGTTCACCATCCATTTACTGCTGTTAAAAATATGCACATAAAAAATTTAGATGATTCGCCTCAACTTGCTCTTTCAGATAGTTATGATCTTGTGATAAATGGTTATGAAATTGGTGGAGGTTCAGTACGTATTCATGATGTCAATATACAGAGAAAAGTATTTGATATTATTGGAATAAAAAAATCAGTACAAAATGAAAAATTTGGATTTTTGATGGAAGCATTAGAATATGGGGCTCCGCCACATGCTGGAATAGCTTTAGGACTAGATAGAATAGTCATGCTTTTAACCAATAGTACAAATATTAGAGATGTTATCGCTTTTCCAAAAACAACATCAGCAACTTGTTTAATGACTAATTCTCCTAGCAAAATAAATAATTCAATATTACAAGAATTGGCTATAAAAATTTTAAAAAATAAATCTTAAAGAATTTTATTTTTAATAAAAACGTTTTTTATTTTACTTAAAAAAAATAGGAAAGAAGAACATAAAACAATAGATGGACTAGATGGTGTATTGTAAAAAAAAGATAAAAATATTCCTCCTGTAACAGATAAAATACTTACTATTATGGCAATAATAACCATTTTTTCTGGAGAACCTGAAAAATGTTGTGCAGTTGCAGGTGGAATAATTAATAAAGAAGTAATCAATAATGCACCTACAAATTTCATTGCTATAGAAATAGTAAAAGCAGTCATTAACATAATAGTTAAACGAGCATAAAAGACATTTACACCGTCTATTTTAGCTAATTCTTCATTGATGGTTGCTGATAAAATCATATTCCAGTGATAAAGTAAAACGCCAAGTATTATTATACTACTTATGAAGATGATAATTAAATCATATTCTGTGACAGATAACAAATCACCAAATAAATAATGTGTAATGTTTACCTCTTTATTATTAGAAATCAAACTAATAAAAACCATTCCTAAAGATAACGAACTATGTGATACTATACTTAGTATAGTTTCTAATGAAACAGGTAATAATTCTTCTAACCATGCTAAAATGATTGCAATTAAACTCATAAGAAGAAAGAGAGCACAAAACGAGTTAATATTAAATGCAATAGATATTGCTATACCAAGAAGAGAAGAATGTGATAAGGTATCACCAAAAGATGACATTCTCCGCCAAACTATAAATGAGCCTAATGGACTAGTTGTTAAAGATAAAATAACACCTACTAACCATCCTGGAAAAATTAGTTCGAACATAAAAACCACTCTATAATTACATTATTATACATTTAAAAATTATGAACATGATTATGGTCATGATGATAAATTGCTAATTCTTGCACACGTTTAAATCCAAATATAGAAATAAACTCTAAATTATTGCAAACCGTTTCTGGTGTTCCAGAACAACAAATATGATTATTTAAACAAATTACATCATCTGTTTTAGCCATTACAAAATCTAGATCATGAGATACCATCAAAATAGAACATTTTAACTTATATCGAATTTCATTAATTAGTTTATATAAAGCTAATTGTCCCATTATATCAACTCCTTGTATCGGTTCATCCAATACTAGAAGGTTAGGATTTTTTAATAATGCTTTAGCCAAGAGAATACGTTGCATTTCTCCACCAGACAATTTTTGTAATTGGTAAGTTTTTAAAGATTCCGCATTAACACGTTTTAATATTTCTAATATTTTTCTATTGTTTCTTCTTTGAGATAATTGCATAAATCGTTCTACTGTAATAGGCAATAAAGTATTAAGATTTAATTTTTGAGGAACATAGCCAATAGATAAATTATGGGATCGGATAATTGAACCTGAACTAGGTTTAATCAATCCTAAAATAATACGTACTAAAGTAGATTTTCCAGCTCCGTTAGGTCCAATTAAAGTCAGGACACGATTAGGAATTAAAGATAGTGATATATTAGTGAGAATAGAACGATTAGATAAATTTAGACAAACATTGTTTAATCTTACTAATTCTAACATAGTTTTATGAATTATTTTGTTTAATTCTAGCATTATAAGATATATTTTTTAAGATGAATATAAATATTATATTAATTATCAATTTATTTTTTTTGAATTCTAATATTGATTTATATAGTTTGAATGTCAAAATTCTTAATATGTATTTTAAAAAAATTATTCTCGATAATATTTACTAAAATTAACGATACTAAATATATTGATATTTTATAATGTAAGCGTACTTCTTAATATAAATCATATATATTCTAAACAAGAAATTTTATTTTTTTAAATAAAACTATATTGATTTAAAAAAAATAAATCTCTTTGAAAATTGATTTACATGCAAGTTGAAATCAATCTAAGATAAATAATATAAAAAATATTTAATGGTAAACATATTTTTGAAAATTTGGAATAAGGACTATTGTAATATAGTTTTTTCATAAATTTTCAAAAAAATAAATCTATGTATAAAAATTAACAATTTTATAAAAAAATTCTTCTATTTATCAATTTAATGATAATTTAAAATGATACTAATAGTTTGAGTAAAAGCATTCTTTTTAATTTTTATTTTTTGAAAATACAAAATTTCTTCTCAATCTAGTAGATCATTACAATTATCAATTATTTTAAAATAGATTTAGATGTATTATAAGAGAGTTTTATATTTTAATACTAAGAATGAAAAAATATAAAATTATTTTTCAAGTAGTAGTTTGTTTTTATGTCTCATTGAAAAATAAAAATTAATAACGCTAGTCAATGTATATTAAAAAAATATTTTATTTTAAATTAGACAATCAAGTACGCATCAAGAAAAAATATTTTTATAAAGAAAATAAAAAAAGATTATAAAACTTTTAAAATTCTACTAGTATTAGTTTTTCCTATTTTCCCCATAATATCACCTTGAGTTATAATAACTAATTCACCACTGGATAAAAAACCTTGATTACATAAAAGAATAATTGCTTCATTAGCAGCTTCAACACCATTTTTCTTACTATCGAAGTATATAGGAGTAACCCCTCTATAAAGAGTAGCTAAATTCAAAGTCTTTTTATTCTTTGACAAAGCAAAGATGGGTAATCCAGATGTAATTCTCGACGTCATAAGTGCAGTTTTTCCTGATTCTGTCATTGTTATAATTGCAGCAACTCCTTTTAAATGATTAGCAACATACATAGCTGACATAGCAATTGCTTCTTCAATATCATTAAATTTTGCATTAAGGCGATGTCTTGATACATTAATACTTGGTACTTTTTCTGCACCTTTACAAATTTTTGCCATTTTTATAACAGTTTCATCCGGATATTTTCCAGATGCTGTTTCAGCAGAAAGCATAACTGCATCACTACCATCTAAAACAGCATTAGCTACATCCATAACTTCTGCACGAGTAGGTAGTGGATTTATAATCATAGATTCCATCATCTGTGTTGCGGTAATTACTATTCTATTTAATTGTCTAGCAGTTCTAATTAATTTTTTTTGAATTCCTGCTAGTTCAGAATCTCCTATTTCTACACCTAAATCACCTCTTGCGATCATAATCGCATCTGATGACAAGATTATATCTTCTATAATATTTTGATTTATTACAGCTTCAGCACGTTCTATTTTCGCAATAATTTTAGCATTACTACCAGATTTTTTAGCTAATTTTCTTGCTTGTTTTAAGTCATTACTACATCGTGGAAAAGATATTGCTAAATAATCGACGTCAATTTCAGCTGCAAGAGTTATATCTTTTTTATCTTTTTCAGTTAATGCGTTTGCAGATAGACCACCACCTAATTTATTAATACCTTTATTATTAGAAAGAATTCCGCCTATAACAACTTTAGTTAATATTTCAGGATAAGTTGATTTTATAACCTTTAATTGTATTCTTCCATCATCTAATAATAATATGTCACCTATTTTTAGGTCGTATGGTAAATGTTTATAATCAATTCCTACACGTTCTTTATTTCCATCATTTTCTCCCAAATTTGCATCTAATATAAAAAATTCATTAATATTCAAAAAAATATTATTTTTTCTAAATTTAGAAATACGAATTTTAGGACCTTGTAAATCACCCAGCAATGCAACATGACAATTTAAATTTGCCATTATTTCTCTTGCTTTATTTGCTCTGAATTTATGTTCATGTTCTAAGCCATGAGAAAAATTAAATCGAAGAACATTTACCCCAGAACGAATTATTTTTTCTAAATTATTATCAATATCTGTAGAAGGCCCTAAAGTAGCTACAATTTTTGTTCTTCTTAATCGATTTAACATGAAAGCACACCTTTTTAAAAGTTTTTCAAAAATTTTATACTTCTATATAAATATTATTAAATATAAAATATTTATTTGTGTTTATTTAGTTATTCAGTAAAATTAATAAAAACAATTTTATTATTGATAATTATATTATCAAAAATAAAAAATCTTAAATAATAGTACATTTTAAGGAATTTTGTGTACACATCTAAAAATTTTTATGAAATTTTTATACAAAGATTAGTATTTAAATTATTGCATTAAAATTTTAAATTTTACATGTAAATTTTAAAAAAGAGAAGATTATGATTATAGAAACAAATCAAGCTTGTGATTTAGTCATTTTTGGTGCAAAAGGAGATTTAACAAAAAGAAAACTATTACCTGCTTTATATAAGTTAGAAAAATCTAAAAAAATACATGAACATACACGCATAATTGCTACTGGTCGTGCTGATTGGAATACACAAAAATATATAAAAATAGCAGAAAAAGAAATAAAATATTTTTTAAATGAAGAAATTAATATTTTTATTTGGAAAAAACTTAGTTCTCGTATATTTTTTTGTAATATTGATGTCTATAAACCATTAGATTTTTTTAGATTAAAAAAAATATTAAATGAAAAAAAAAATATAATTGTTTATTATTGTGCAGTACCTCCAAATACATTAGATTCTATTTTTATAGGTTTGGGTAATGCGAATTTAAATATGATTCCATCACGTATAGTTTTAGAAAAACCATTAGGAATTTGTTTAAAAACATCTAAACAAATTAACGATCAACTTTCTAAATATTTTCTAGAATCACAAATTTTTCGTATTGATCATTATCTCGGAAAAGAATCAATACTCAATCTTCTTGCTTTACGATTTGCTAATTCATTTTTTTTCTACAATTGGAGCAATGAAACAATTGATCATATTCAAATTACTGTATCTGAAGAAGTAGGAATTGAAGATCGATGGAATTATTTTGATACGATGGGTCAAATGAGAGACATGGTACAAAACCATCTTTTGCAAATATTAACAATACTTACAATGGATCAACCAAAAGACATTACTTCTGAAAGTATTCGGCATGAAAAAGTAAAAATACTACGAACTCTGAGTCCTATTAATATTAGTAATATAAATAAATACACTGTTCGAGGACAATATTGTTCAGGATTTGTTAAAGGTGAAAAAGTACCTGCTTACTCAGAAGAAAATGGTGCAAATAAAAACAGTCAAACTGAAACTTTTGTTGCTATAAAAGTCAATCTCAATAATAATAAATGGTCTGGTATTCCAATTTATCTAAGGACAGGAAAACGTTTAGCACATAAATATTCTGAAATAGTAGTTTTTTTTAAGAAAAACCCTATAAATTTATTTAAAAATTCTCAATCAGAATTATTACAAAATAAATTAATTATACGTTTAGAACCAAACGCGAATATTAAATTCGATTTTATACATAAAATACCAGGATTAGAACAAGAATATAAATTAGAAAGTTCTCAAATGAAATCTAATTATTTTCATCAAAAATATTCTAAAAATATAATTGATGCTTATGAAAGATTATTATTTGAAAGCATTAGAGGTATACAATCTTTGTTTGTATGTCGAGATGAAGTGGAAGAAGCATGGAAATGGATAGATCCCATTATAGAGGGATGGAAAAATACTGAAAATAATCCTCCTCAATTATATATGTCTGGAACTTGGGGTCCTAAAAATTCAGATTTATTACTCGCTCATGACAATCGTTATTGGCATGAATTTAATTAAAAAAAATCTTAAAAAATTTATCTATCTTGACTTAATTAAGATAATTATGATAGCTTAAAAATTAATTTTTTAATATTTTTATAAATAAAAAACTTATATATTTTAAGATAAAAAAATATTTAATTTTACATTGATGCAAAATACCCATTTTGCTAATCGAGGAAGATAATATCTTATGATGCGTATTATTCTTTTCTTATTAACTAATTTAGCAGTTATGTTAATATTTAGTCTGATTCTTATCTTGACAGGTATTCAGTCTGATAATATTTACGGTTTATTAATCATGTCAAGTTTATTTGGTTTCAGTGGTTCTATTTTATCGTTAATTCTCTCAAAATGGATTGCATTGCGGTCAGTGAATGGTGAAATTTTAACTCACCCTCGAAATGAAATAGAAACTTGGCTTATTAATACAGTTCGGAAGCAATCTATTCAAAAAGGTATCATTATGCCTCAAATCGCAGTGTATCATGCAACTGATATTAATGCATTTGCAACTGGTGCACGTCGCAATGCTGCCTTAATTGCTATTTCAACAGGATTGTTAGAAAATATGACTCGTCATGAAGCAGAAGCGGTAATTGCTCATGAAATTAGTCATATTGCAAATGGTGATATGATTACTATGACTTTAGTTCAAGGTGTCGTTAATACCTTCGTAATTTTTATATCTCGTATTCTTTCACAAGTTATAAGTAGTGTTCTATCAAGTAATCGAAATGAAAATAATACGGAAACAAAAAATCCATTTGCATATTTTTTAATTTCTACATTTTTAGAATTAACTTTTGGTATTTTAGCTAGTATTATTACAATGTGGTTTTCTAGACATCGTGAATTTTATGCTGATGCTAGTTCTGCAAAAATGGTAGGACGTGAAAAGATGATTTCTGCTCTTAATCGTTTAAAAACAAGTCATGAACCTCAAGAATCTGATAGTATGATTGCATTTTGTATAAACGGAAAATCTAACTCTTTTTTAAGTTTGTTTGCATCCCATCCTTCTTTAGATAAAAGAATACAAGCGTTACATAATAAAGAATATATGTAGTAAAAACACACTTTTTCTTAATAGAAATATATTTTCTTATTTCTATTAAGAAAATTTACAGTTGAAAATATAAAACTATTTTAAAAGCAATTTAAACTTGCTTTTATCATAAAAAAATGATATTTTATCAAAATATCGTGCTTTTTATTATTAATTAAATTTTTAGGTAAAATAAGTTACAATTCTGTTTATGCATAGAATATTAAATTTAAAAAAGTTTAGAGTAAAGACGTTGATACAGCTTCTCTTGCCAAATCTTAAATTCATGCGGCATACAGTGATGTTTCTTTTTTCTACATAAATTAAGCAATAAGACTGATAAATATTCTTAAGGAAGTTACGCAATGGCTAAGATCAAAGGTCAAGTTAAGTGGTTCAACGAATCTAAAGGTTTTGGTTTTATTACACCATCAGATGGAAGTAAAGATGTTTTTGTTCATTTTTCTTCTATTCAAGGTAATGGATTTAAAACATTAACCGAAGGGCAAAATGTTGAATTCGAAATTCAAGATGGACAAAAAGGCCCTGCCGCAGTAAATGTTTTCTCTATATAAAAAACACAAAAAGCATTAACAAGAAAATTTTTTAAAAGCCCTCTGTTAAAAAATCAGAGGACTTCGTTTTTTAAATATTAAAAAATCATAAAATTTTTTTATTAAAACACTTATTTTTAACCTCTAAAAAATCTATTATTTTATTATAATTTTAAATAAATACTAACTCACAAATTAATTCTTCAAAATATATTCATTCACATGACCTGTTTTTATCAAAAATATTTTTAATCTTCTAGATATAATAAATCGATACATCCTATTCTTTATGGAGTTTTTCTGATGGAGTTTTTTTTAGACCCGTCAACTTGGGCCGGCTTATTAACACTAGTTATACTAGAAGTAGTATTAGGAATAGATAATCTGATATTTGTAGCAATTTTATCAGAAAAATTACCTCCTAATCAAAGAGATAAAGCACGTTTAATCGGTTTGGGATTAGCTCTAATAATGCGTTTAGCATTATTATCATTAATATCTTGGATTGTTACACTTAATTCTCCTATTATTCATAATAAGTTTTTTTCTTTATCAATACGTGATGTGATTCTTTTAGTTGGTGGTTTTTTTTTATTATTTAAAACTACAATGGAATTACATGAAAGATTAGAAAATAATCATCATGAAAATTCAGAAAATAAGAATTATGCAGGTTTTTGGGCTGTAGTCATTCAAATAGTTGTTTTAGATGCAGTCTTTTCTTTAGATGCCATAATAACAGCTGTAGGGATGGTTAATCAATTATTGATCATGATGATAGCAGTTGTAATAGCAACTCTTCTAATGTTATTAGCATCTAAAGCATTAACCAATTTTATCAACGTGCACCAAACAGTAGTGGTACTATGTCTTAGTTTTTTATTGATGATTGGTTTTAGTTTAGTTACAGAAGCATTAAGGTTTTGTATTCCAAAAGGATATTTATATGCTGCAATAGGATTTTCAATTTTAATCGAAATTTTTAATCAAATAGCACGCCATAATTTTATGAAAAATCAATCTAGAAGACCTATGCGACAAAGAGCTGCTGAAACTATCCTACGTTTAATGGTAGGAGAACAAAACAAAAAAAAACAAACAAAAAAAATAGTAAATGATAATAAAAAAACTGCTTCCATTGACGCTTCAAAAGAAATGGAAACGTTTAAAGAGGAAGAACGATACATGATCAATGGTGTCCTTACATTAGCTGGACGATCTATTAGAAGTATTATGACTCCACGAAGCAATATTTCTTGGGTCAATACAGAAAAAAATACTGATGAAATTCGAATGCAGTTATTGGATACACCACACAGTTTGTTTCCAGTATGTAAAGGAGAATTAGATGAAATAATAGGTATTGTACGTGCTAAAGAATTATTAGTAGCTATTGAAAAAAAAATAGATGTATCTACTTTTTCAAGTAAAATCTTACCAATTATTATACCAGATACACTTGATCCAATTAATCTTCTTGGTGTACTGCGTCGCGCTCAAGGTAGTTTTGTAATTGTTAGTAATGAATTTGGAGTAGTTCAAGGATTAATTACTCCCTTAGATGTTTTGGAAGCTATAGCAGGAGAATTTCCAGATGCTGATGAAACACCCGATATTATCAAAGAAAATAATAGCTGGTTAGTAAAGGGTGAGACTGATTTACATTCATTACAACAATTGCTTAATACTGAAGAACTTATTAAAGAAAATAATTACGCCTCTTTAGGAGGTTTATTGATTGCTCAAAAGGGTCAATTGCCCCTTCCTGGGGAAATAATTTATATTTATCCTTTTCATTTTCATATTGTTAAGGCAACAGAATATCGTATTGATTTAGTAAGAATCATTAGAAATCAAGATGAAAACCAAGAAACGTCTCATATAATGTAGGAATAATTAAAAATTATATACTTTTTTTAAAATAAAAAAATTAATTTTTTGAGAAAAACATGTCTAATATAATCTTAGCAATTGATAGTTCAATTGATTGCTGTTCAGTTGCTATATATAAAAATAAATATATTTATTCTCTATCAGAGAAATGCGAAAAAAAGCACACCAAACAAATATTACCTATAATTCAAAAGATATTGTTTCAAACACAAACAGAATTTAAAGAATTAGATTATGTTTGTTTTTCTAAAGGACCTGGAAATTTTACAAGTATACGTATTGCGGCAAGTGTTGCACAAAGTTTATCACTCAGTTTAAATATCCCTATAATAAGTATTTCCACTTTAGCAATTATGGCCGAAAAAGCATGGCGTAAATATCAAAAAAAACAAATAATAGTTGCAATAAATGCAAAAAAAAAAGAAATATATTGGGCTAAATATATAAGAAATAAGGAATCTATTTGGATAGGAGAACACACTGAATGTTTAATGGAAAAAAAATTAATTATACATGAAATAAACAATCTAAAAGATGAATGGACTCTTGTAGGCAATGCATTTCAATTAATTAAATTTGAAAATATTTTATATATAAACAAGACGAAAATTTTTTTTCCTAACGCAAAAGATATAATTCCATTTGCTTTGTTAAGAATAAAAAATAAAAAATTGTTCTTTTCTAAAGAGAATAGTGTTAACTATTTATATAATAAATTTTAGAAAAAAAGTTTTCATTCAAATAATATAAAAAAACAATCAATGCTGAAATATTTAGTATACTTCAGTATTGATTGAACTAAATTAGCAAAAAGTTATGAAATACAAATTCAATATATTAATATTAATTTTTTTAAAAAAATATGTTGTAGTTTAAAAAATTTAATCAGGCAAAATAATATTTAATTCTAATATAGAAATATCCTGATTTTTTTGGTCTAACTGAACAGTTACCATATTTGGTTCTATATTTACATATTTACAAATTACAGATAATATTTCACGTTTTAATTGTGGGAAATAATCTGGTTCATCATTATATCTTCTTTGTTCTGCAATAATGATTTGCAATCTCTCTTTTGCAACATTAGCAGTATTTTTTTTCCGGGATAAAAAGAAATCTAACAAGGCCATACCTATCTCCCGAATAAACGTTGTAAAAAACTTTTTTTTTCTTCTTCAATGAAACGAAATCGCTGTTTTTCACCTAATAATCGATTTACAGTATCACTGTAAGCATGTCCTGCTCTTGAATTGATATCTAATATTATAGATTCACCTTGATTAGATGCACGAAGAACAGATCCGTCTTCAGGTATTACGCCTATTATAGGTATTTGAAGAATATCTAAAACATCTGTCATACTTAACATTTCCCCTTTTTTAACGCGTCTAGGATTATAACGTGTTAATAAAAGATGTTCTTTTATGGGAGTTATATTTTGTTCTGCTCTCTTTGATTTAGATGCAATTATTCCTAAGATTCGATCGGAATCTCGTACTGAAGAAACTTCGGGATTAGTAGTAATAATAGCTTCATCTGCAAAATATATTGCTAAAATAGCACCAGTTTCAATTCCAGCTGGTGAATCACAAATAATAAAATCAAATTCCATTTCTATTAGTTCTGTTAAAACTTTTTCGACTCCTATTCGCGTCAAAGCATCTTTATCACGTGTTTGTGATGCAGGAAGTATAAATAAATTGCTTATTTTTTTATCTTTAATAACAGCTTGATTAAGTGTTGCATCACCTTGAATAACATTGATAAAATCATATACTACTCTACGTTCACATCCCATGATTAAATCTAAATTTCTTAATCCTATATCAAAGTCTATAACAATCGTTTTCTTACCTTTCTTTGCTAAACCGGTTGCAATAGCTGCGCTTGAAGTAGTTTTACCTACACCTCCCTTCCCTGAAGTTACTACAATGATCCGTGCCATATAAAAATGTCCTTAAAAAAACACACTTAACTGAGAGAATTGATAGTTAAAAATTTATTTTTTAAGTAAATTTGAGCTGATTTTCCAATAAATTCTGATGGTATCTGGTCTGACAGCCAATATTCACCAGATATAGAAACTAATTCAGCAAATAATCCTGTGCAAAATATTTTTCTTGATGTATCTCCACTAGCACCTGCAAGAACTCTTCCCCGAACTATACCATAAATATGAATATTTCCATCCGCTACTAATTCAGCTCCCGCGCTGACATTATTAATAACTATTAAATCAGCATGTTTAGCATAAATTTTTTGACCTGAACGTACAGGTATATCAATAATATGAGTTTTTTCTACTTTATTAAAAATTTCTTTTTTTTTATTTTTTGTAGAATTAATAAAAAAATTACCAACAAAATTAGATTCATTCTTTTTTCTTTCTGATAAAATAGGCAATCCTGAATCGATGATATTTTTTTTTAATATATTATCTTGGCAACCACTTACACCTACAACAAAAAAACCATGAGAAACTATAATTTCTTGTATTTTCCTCCAATTTACTGTATTGCATAATTTGGAAACATTAACAATAACAGGTGCATTCTTGAAAAATTTTGGACATTCTTGAGTTTTTTTATATAATGATTGATTAATTAAATCTATATTTTGATTATTTAAATACAATACTAATAATGTGAAATTATTACTTTTAAGTTCGATATATTTTTTTTGCATATTTATTGCTCAATAATATTGACTTATATGCACATAAAATTTATATGTCAACATAAATTTTATTTTTATATTTCATAAAAATTAATAAAATTTTATGAAATTATAGTATAAATACTATATGATAACAATTTCTATTTTTATATTAAAAAGAAATATTATTAAATCAATAATATTGATATTTATTAAACTTTATAAGGAAAAGTATTATTTTGTCACTATCTAAAAATAGTCAACTTATACTACGTCATAGTAAAATATTTCAAACAAAAAAAGTTTTTTTTTCAGGAAATATACAAGATGAATTTCCCCTACATTTAGATACTGTTAGCACAAAAATAAACATTCAAAGATATAATGATTATATTAATTTAAAAAAAAAAATATTAAAAACATCAAGGTTTATAATAATATACTAGTTTCTAAAGAAATGATTAAAAACTGTAACACAATAATTTATTATTGGCCTAAAGATAAATCTGAGGCAAAATTTCAATTGATGAATATTATTTCATATTTTTCTATCAAAACTGAAATTTTTATTGTAGGAAATAATTCTAGCGGAGTAAGAAGTGCTCCAGAAATTTTAAAAAAATGGATTACTTTATCTAAAGTAGATAATGCAAAACATTCTATTTTAATCTCAGGATTTATTCAAAATAAAACAGTTTTTATATTAGAAAATTTTTTTAAAACACATGTATGGAAAAACTTAATTATAAAATCATTACCAGGAGTGTTTGGTCATAAAAAAATAGATTCCGGTAGCAAACTTCTTGCTTCTACTTTTTCAAATCAGATAACTGGAAAAGTTTTAGATATTGGTTGTGGGACTGGTTTTTTATCAGCATCTCTACTATATTCTGCACCTAATACAATCTTAACATTAGTTGACAATAATTTATTTGCATTGAAATGTAGTCGTTCTACACTTAATTCTAATAAATTAAAAGGAGAAATCATATGTAGTGATTTATATTCGAATGTTTTTAAAAAATTTGATTTAATTATTTCTAATCCGCCTTTTCATTATGACTTAAAAATGAATGTGAATATAATAGAAAAAATAATACGTTGTTCAAAAAAATATTTAAAATTAAAAGGAGAATTAAGATTTGTAACAAATAGTTTTTTGAACTATGATAGTTTATTGCAAAAAAATTTTAAAAAATATTGTGTTCTAAAAAAGACAAATAGATATAAAGTTTATCAAGCTTTTTTATAAATTTATCATTTTTTTTATTACCCGGAGCGGGACTTGAACCCGCAAAGCTATAAAGCCGAGGGATTTTAAGTCCCTTGTGTCTACCAATTTCACCATCCGGGCCTAAAATTTTTAGAGGCGTATCCCGGAATCGAACCGGGTTATACGGATTTGCAATCCGCTACATATCCAATCTGTCAACACGCCTATAACCTTATTATAGAAAAAAAAAATAAAAATTACAAATAAAAAAAAAATTATTTTAAAAAATGTACTAAAAATAATTAATTAATATAAAATAAAATAAAATTACCTTTGCAATAAACAATATAATGATTTAATATAAAATTATTATCTTATTTTAAGTTATTTTTTACATACTTATATCGGAGAGGTGGCCGAGCGGTTTAAGGCAGCGGTCTTGAAAACCGCCGACGAGAAATCGTCCGAGAGTTCGAATCTCTCTCTCTCCGAAAATTAATACATTATAAAATTTTAATTAATTCAACTCTAAAAACTGAATATATTAAAAAATATTTATTGAATCTCAGATAATACTTCAATTTCTACACGACGATCCGGAGCTAAACAGGTAACTAGTAAAGGTCTATTTTCTATATCTTTACATACTTCATTAGTTAAAGGATACAAACTCCCCAAACCCTTAACAGTTATTTTGTCTCTAGAAAAACCTCGTGATGTTAAATAATTTTTAATACTATAAGCGCGATCTTCAGATAATTTTTGATTATAATTTTGATTACCTATTTTATCAGCATGTCCTAAAAGAATAATAGAAATATTTTTTAGTTTCATGTCTTTTATATTATCATCTAACTTATTAAGTTTGTCATAAGCGATTGGTTTTAATTCGGTACTATTAAAAGGAAAATTGATATTTTCATTTAATACACTATATTGTGAATTAAATAATTCAGGATCATAAAATGAAAAAATATTACTTATTTTTGATGGCCCAAATTTCCATCCAATAGATAGAATTGCATCTCCTAGAGACGGTTTAATAGATGAATTTAATATATTTTTAACGCTATTTTTCCAATTGTAATCTAATCTAGTAATAAATTTTTCATTAAAGATATACTCAGCACCTAAAGAAACACTAGGAAATAATGGGGTTTTTTTGCTAAAAAAATTTTTTAAACTATTTTGAGAAGCAAGATCATCCCATAAAACTACTCCGCCTAATCTAGTATAAAGATGAAAATTATCTGTTAATGGATATGATAACTTAGTTGTTAATTGAACACTATTAGACTGCATATGTTCTTTATTTTTTTGAAGCATATAATGAGGAAAAAAACCATTAGTATCATTTGCGATTTCAAAACCAAGATACGGATTAAATTCATATCCTAAAAATAATCCAATAATTGGTGCACTAAAATTTTCTGTTATAAAATCATCATCACTAACTTCAGAATTATTGACATCATATTTTAAGGGATTAAAGTGGGACCATCCCATTTTTGTGCCTAGATACCATCCATTTTTTTCTTCAGCTTGAACATAGGTAACTAAGCTTCCTAATAAAAATACGATAGCAAGAGCTCGTTTTTTCATTTGAAACTCCATTTTTTTAGATGAATTATAAGAAACATGAAATTTATATAATATTATATAATAAATATCATATTAATCATATATCAATCATGATATGTGAACGATATATGATCAATATAATATTACTATCCTTAAGAATTTTCATAAGAAAAATTTAATAAACGTATTCCAAAAACGTTTAACATCAATAAATATGTGATTCCAGATACTAAAAAAACAAAAGACAAGCGAATGATTTTATTAAAAAATGAACCAACATTCCAAAGTGGCATCATATATAATGTGAAAAATAAAATTAACATCATTACTAACGTTGATAAAATTACGTAAATGATAAAAATTAATTCACTATATTTAAAATATATAATTCTTCTTTTGTATAATTCCCAATAAAGTAACAAAAAATTTATCCACCCCGATATACTTAAAGATAAAGAAAGACCAGCATGTTGAAAATAGAAAATAAAAATTGGATTCATTAGTTGAGTTAAAAAAAGCGTGAGTAATGAAATCTTCATAGGAAAATTTATTTCTTCACAAGCATAAAAAGAAGAAGATAAAACTTTTACCAAAATAAAAGAAACTAAACCAAAAGCATATAATTTTAATACCTTTTCTGTCATTAAAACATCAAAATTTGTAAATTTACCATATTGAAACAAAACTATAATTATTGGTTTAGCAAGAAAAAATAGCATTACTGAACTTGGTAAAGATAAAATTAAACTAATACGAAAGCCCCAATTAAGCAATTTTTTATATTCTGATAGTGTTCTATTTTTATAATTTTTAGATAAAGACGTAAATAAAATAGTACTTAATGATACGCCTAATATACCTACTGGAAATTCTACTAATCGATCAGCATAATATATCCAAGATATTGAACCAGAATTAAGTAATGAACTAAAAATAGTGTTAATAACTAAAGAAATTTGATTGGCAGAAGCTCCTAAAATAGCAGGCCCTATTTTTCTCAAAGTTCTTAAAAGACCCCTATTATTCCAATTAAAACTTGGTAAAACTAACATATTTATTCTATATAAGAACGGAAATTGATAAAAGACTTGAATAAAACCACCTATAATAACTGCCCATGCTAAAGAAATAATCGAAGGATGAAAATAAGAACTAAAAAACATAGAAAAAATAATAATGCTTATATTTAAAAAAATTGGAGAAAATGCAGGAATAGAAAAATAATTCCAACTATTTAATACAGATGAAAATAACGAAGATAAAGAAACTAATAAAATATAAGGAAACATTATTGTTAATAAATTTGACGATAATATTAGTTTTTCAGGTGAATTTACAAAACCTGGAGCACTCATTCTAATTATAAACTGAGAAAAAAATATCCCTAAAATAGTTAGTACAAACAAAAAAAAGATCATAAAACCAAATGTAGAAGAAATAAAAACCTTTATATCTTTCTCGTTTTTATTAGTTTTGTATTCCATTAAAACAGGTATAAAGGCTTGAGAAAACGTGCTATCAGAAAAAATACGACGTAATAAATTAGGGATTTTAAAAGATATAAAAAAAGCATCGGTAAAAATAGAGGCACCAAAGATACTAGCAATTAAAATATCTCGAATAAAACCTAACACACGAGAGACAAAAGTCATCAAACTCACTGATATTAAAGATTTTATAAGATTCATAGAAAACTAACCTACTAACCATAAAAAAATTTTGCACTCTTTTAATCTTTTAAAATAAAGAGATTAAAAATTAAATTGAATTGTTTCAATTACTTAACCAACATTAAAATATATAAATTACAAAAATCAACTTAATAAGTTATTAATAAAAATTTTTTATATAAAATATGTATTTAGAAAAATAAATTAAATAAACGTTAAAATAATCTGATTAAAACAGTTTAAAAAAAACTAATTAATATTTAAAATGAGCTAAATAATTATAACCATATAAAAAAAGACAATGTCTAAATTTATAAAAAAGATAAAAATTAAAAAACCTGATGATTGGCATGTTCATTTAAGAGATGATGATATTTTAAAAAAAGTTATTAAATATACTGGTAAATTTTATAAAAGAGCTATTATTATGCCTAATCTTGATGATCCTATTACAAATTGTTTAAAAAGCATTGCTTATCGTGATAAAATTTTAAAATCAATGCATGTAAATTATAAATTTCAACCACTAATGACTTGTTATTTAACTAATTTTACAAAACCTAAAGAATTAGAATTTGGTTTTTCTAAGAAAATATTTATAGCAGCTAAATATTATCCTAATTTCTGTACAACTAATTCCAAAACAGGCATAAAAAAAATTAGTAACATTACTTCTGTTCTAGAATGTATGGAAAATATAGGAATGCCATTATTAATTCATGGTGAAGAGATCAATCAAAATATTGATATATATGATAGAGAAGCAAAGTTTATCGAAACAACACTAGATCCCTTACGAAAAAAATTTCCAAAGTTAAAGATAGTTTTAGAACATATTACTACTAAAGAATCTGTCGAGTATATTAAAAAAAATGATTTCAATTATTTAGCAGCAACTATCACCCCACATCATTTAATGCTAAACCGGAACGATATGTTTTCTGGTGGAATTCAACCATATCTTTATTGTTTACCAATTTTAAAAAAAAATATACATCAAAAAGCATTAAGAGAAGCTATATCTAACGGAGATAAGCATTTTTTTTTAGGAAGTGATACAGCACCACATCTTCATAAAAATAAAATTAATGTTCTTGGATGTGCTGGTATATTTAATGCTCCATCGTCTCTATTATCTTATGTTAAAGTTTTTGAAGAAATGAATGCTTTGAAACATTTGCAGTCTTTTTGTTCTGAAAATGGTCCTAAATTTTACAATATGCCCATTAATAAAGAAACTATAACAATAGTTAAAAAGCCATATAAGATCATGAAAAATATCAAAGTTGGAAGAGACACAATTGTTCCATTTTTATCAGGTGAAACTTTAAATTGGTCTCTTGAAAATAAATACTAATCCAGTATTTTTATACTAAATTTTTAGATCACCCTTGAAATCATAAGTAATTGCTTTGTTATGGGTTGCAAACAATTCTAAAAAATATTGATTTAAAAACAGTTTTTTATTAATAAGAATTTTGTTTTTAAGGTTGAATTCTCTCAATAAAAAAAGTTTTTCTATAATTTTATTCCAAGAATTATTTAATTCTTTAACATTTTTATAAGGTGCAAATATACTATATTTTTTTTCAAGAGATAATCTATCTTCATTTAAAATGACAAATTTTTTAAATAACATTGTTTTTTTTTCAATTGGCTTCAAAATAGTATTTATATTATTGCAAGTTTCAGGATTTAATAAAATATTATATTCTTCCTGCAGTATAAATTCTAAAGAAATTGAAATGTTTTTTATTTCCGTTATTGTTTTTATTAATTTTTTCATTTTGAATATAAACTACTATATACATATATATAACATACTTACATAAACATGAAATTACATCAACAAAAAAAACATTTTTTTATACGGATACTAAGACTTCACCATTTTCATTAATAACACCATGAATAATTTTTCCAGTTTTAGTTTTAACACGTATAATATCGTTTTTAGCACCATTGCTTAATGATTTTGCTTGAGAAGAAATCATGAAGTTTTTATCATTGATAATCACAGTAACTTGCTGATTAACTGTAACCAACCAAAATGGTCGTGTCATAAAAGATGTTATTGGTTGTAATGGAACAAAGTCATGTAAATTTATTCTATTTATGACATCTTTCTTTTTTCGATATGTATTGTTAGGTAACATATCTAAACGTCCTATTAAAATTTTTAAATCTGATTCTGTTATTTTAGTACCCCTAGGAATCGGTCTATTTGCTACAATATATTCACCTTCAACTTGAACTTCTACTTGTAGATAATAACGTTCTTGATTACAAGTCAAAAGGACGTCAATCAAACCAAAAGTATGAATATTTCTTAAAAGAGAAAAAACAGGTTTTTTACAATAAATATTTTTTTTTAATGGAGTACGTATTATTATATTGATATTATCTTTATTAAAGGGATATTCCTTTTTAAAAAAAATGTTTAATTGTTTGTTTAAGTCGAAAAAATTAAATTTTTGTACATTTGAACTGGCAGAATTAACTGTAAAAGATATAAATAATAAAAAAAAATAAATCATCATCTTCATTATTATCATTCTTTTCCTTAATTTATGTTCATTAAATGATTTATAAATGTAGAATTTTAAGAACATTTTCTTGATAGAAAATGTTTAATAAAGGTATAATATGAATATATTTATATTTTTAAAATTTTTTATTTTTAATTTTATTAAAATTTTTCATAAAAAAATAGATATTCCGAAAAAAACAAAATAAGATGTTATTTATTTGTAACGATATTTTCTTTAAAATAATTTATCATATGTAAAATTAAAGGATAAAAACATGTTTGATAAAATAAATCAAATTTTTGATTTTAATCAAAAAGCATTAAGCCTTTATTCTAAAAGACAAGAAATATTATCCGCCAATATTGCTAACTCTGATACACCTGGATATAAATCAATAGATATTAATTTTAAAAACGAACTAAAAAAAATGCTAAACAAAAAAAATGTAAAAAATACAAGCATTTTTTTAAAAAAAACGTCTCCTTACCATTTAGATGCAAAAAACAAAAACGTTTTTTTATTAAAAACTATTCCTGTCATTACTCATCAAATGAAGGAAGACGGTAACACAGTAAATATGGATAGAGAAAGAATTGAATTCATAAATAATAGTTTGAAATATCAATCAAGTTTAGTATTCATGAAAAATGAAATTAAAAATATGATGCATGTTTTAAAAGGATAATATAGATTATGTCTCTGCTAAACATATTTAGTATTGCAGGTTCAGCAATGACTGCGCAGTCACAAAAAATAAATGTAATTGCTAGTAACTTAGCTAATATGGATAGTACAATATATAAAAATGGAAAATTTTACCCATATGTTGCAAAAAAAGTTATTTTTGAATTGGATGCATTGAAAAATTCAAAAATAGGTGGAGTAAAAATATCTGGTATAGTAGATGATCCTAGTCCTATGAAGTTGATATACGATCCAAATAATCCATTAGCTGATAATAAAGGATATTTTGTAACATCAAATGTAAATCCTATTACAGAAATGGTAAATAATATCTCGGCAGCAAGAAGTTATCAGGCTAACATAGAAGTATTAAAGACAGCTAAAACTATGATCATAAAAACATTAACAATCGGTGAATAAGGAAAAAAAAATGAGCGTTATTAATATTCATTCACCAACAAATTTTATTGAAAAAGATCATAATAACTTACCAAGTAACACTGATTCATTAAATTTACAAAAAAACTTTTTAACCTTATTAGTTGCACAAATTAAAAATCAAGATCCTACTAATCCTATTAAAAATTCTGATTTAACATCACAATTAGCTCAAATTAATACAACAAATGGAATTGAGAAACTAAATAATATTGCACTTCAATTTGCGAACCAAATGAGCAAAAATCAAAGTATTTATTTGTCTTCATTAATTGGGCGTCATCTTATAATACCTAATAAAAAAATAATACACACTAAAGATACTGAAACAAAATTTGGAATACAATTGTTTGAAAATGCGACTTTAGTGAAAATAAAAATTACAGACGAAAAAAATAAAGTTTTACATGTAAAAGAAATAAAAGATATAAAATCTGGCATATATACTTTCGTATGGGATGGAAAAGATTTAGATAATAAAAATGTAATGACTGGAAAATATAATATATCAGTGATAGCTAAAAACCAAGATAAGGATGTTCCCGTTAAAAGTTTAAGTGAAGTTGTAGTTAATAGTATTATTATGTCTGCTAATGATCCTATTATCGATTTAGGAGACGCAGGAAAAACAACAGCTTCAAATATTTGTGAAATTCTTAAATAAAATAATGTTTTCTTTAAAACAAAGAACAGGAGTAAATTTATGCCTACTATGGGAGCTGTAAGCGGCTTATTAGTTAACAATGACTATATGAATATTATATCAAATAATATTGCTAATGCATCTACTATAGGATACAAATCTAGTAGACCTATTTTTTTTGATATGTTCACTCATTCATTTTATTCAAATGTTGGTAAAGGATATGGTGTAGGGATTTCAAATATTGTACAGAACTTTAACAACGGAATGTTAGTTGAAACTGGTAGAGATTTAGATTTAGGGATTGCAAAAGACGGATTTTTTCGTGTTTTAGATAACCAGGGTAATGTACATTATACAAGAGATGGTCAATTTTCGATCGATAAAAATGAGAACATTATTAATACGCAAGGAATGTATCTAACTGGAAGAAATAAATCTTGTTCACAAAATACTTGCGATAGTAAATTTAATTTAGAACCTATTAATTTACGCAACGCTCGTATACTAAAAAAAAAATCTACTTCTGAAATAAAATTAACAGCCGTTTTAAACGGTAATTCTGATACAATTACAAATACAGATGGTTTTGATAATAAATTATCTAAATCAGAAAACGCTGTCACTTATATTGATATATATAATAAACAGGGTGAAAAAGAACAAATTAAAATTTCTTTTAGTAAAAAAGAAAAAAACAAATGGAACGTTAATGTAGAATCAGAAAATTCTAATAATCCAAAAAGCATAAGTGATAATTTTGATTTAACATTCAATTCTAATGGTGAATTAACTTCTAATACAAGTTTAAACATTCAGTCTAAAAACCCTGAAAAATATGAGAATATCACTCTTAATTTAGCTGGTACTACAGAACAATTTAATACTCATAATTCTTTTGAAAACACTTCTCAAAATGGATATCCTCAAGGTTCTCTACAAACATTTAATGTTTTTCCAAATGGTGATATTATTGCAATTTATTCAAATCAGAAAGAGCAAACAGTAGGTCAAATACTATTATCAAAATTTATTAACCCTGAAAAATTAAAACCTGAAAGTGGTAATCTATGGTCTGCTACTTTAGAATCAGGTGAAGAAGTGATAGGAACAGCTGGTGATCAAGGATTCGGAAATCTACATGATAAAATGTTGGAAACATCAAACGTAGATTTAAATAAAGAACTAATAAACATGATCATCGCACAACGTAATTATCAATCAAATGCTCAATCTTTTAAAATGGAAGATAAAATAATTAACACATTAATAAATTTGCGATAATCTATATAAATAGGATTGAAGAATATAATGGAGAACGCGGTATATAAATCTATGATTGCTGCTAATCAATTATTAGAAAAACAAACTGTTATTGCTAATAATCTAGCAAATATTTCAACTACTGGTTTTAAAGAGAAGTTTATTTGTGCAATACAAAACCAGAATATAAAAAATTTATATAATAATTATAATACAATTATAAAAGAATATCATAATCTTTCTTCAGGAATATTAAATCACACAAGAAGAAATTTGGATGTATTTATTAAAAATGACGGTTGGTTAACAGTCAAAGACCTTGATGGTCAAGAAGCATACACCAAAAATGGTCATTTAAAAATTAGTTCAAACAAAAAACTAACTATTCAAGGCAATGAAGTAGTAGGAAATAATTGCAATATAGAAATACCAAATAATATCACTTTAAAAATTTTATCTAATGGAATAATTACATCAACAATAAAAAAAAATAAGCATATTATTGAAAATAAAATAGGGTCATTAAAATTAGTACGTATTCCTTCACAAGATCTTATTCAAAAAGAAAATGGATTATTTTACATAAGAAAAAATTATGACTCACTTAATAAATATCATCAAACTATAAATCATAATAATGAAATACGTATACAATCAGGCATGTTAGAAGAAAGCAATGTGAACGCTTCTCAAAATATGATAGAAATGATATCGAATGCTAGACAGTTTGAAATGCAAATGAAAATGATATCTATGTGCGATCAAAACGCAGAATATGCAAATCATCTAATCAATATTAACAATTGATAATAAACAGGATAAAAATATGATTGCTTCTTTATGGATTTCTAAAACTGGTCTTGATGCCCAACAAATTAATATGAATGTTATTTCTAATAACTTAGCTAACGTTAGCACGAATGGATTTAAACGATCTAGAGCAGTTTTTGAAGATTTAATGTATCAAACAATTCGAGAAGCAGGAACGAATTCATCACTCGAAACAAATTTGCCATCAGGATTACAGTTAGGAACTGGAGTAAGACCTGTTTCTACTGAAAGAATTCATAGTCAGGGTAATCTTTCGAAAACAGAAGCTGAAAAAGATATAGCTATTCACGGTTCAGGATTTTTTCAAGTACAATTACCCGACGGAAATATGGGATATACGAGAGATGGATGTTTTCAATTAGATCAAAATGGTCAATTAGTAACGAATAGTGGCTTTCCTGTTGTACCTGAAATTAATATTCCGCCTAATTCCACAAATATTAATATAGCAAGAGATGGTCTTATTAGTGCTACTGTTCAAGGACAAACACAACCTATTTTAGTTGGTCAATTAAATCTAATCACCTTTGTTAATGATGCTGGATTAGAAAGTTTAGGTGAAAATTTATATCAAGAAACTCAAGCATCAGGAGTTCCTATTGATACTGTTCCAGGTTTAAATGGTTCAGGATTATTATGTCAAGGGTATATTGAAACTTCTAATGTTAATGTGGCTGAAGAATTAGTTAATATGATTCAAACACAAAGAGCCTATGAAATTAACAGTAAATCTATTAGTACATCAGATCAAATGTTACAAAAACTATCACAATTGTAATAATTGAATTTTATAATATGTTCATAAAAATATTTTCGAGAAAATTTTATATACTAAACGTCTATTATTAAAGGTAACTTTTTCGTGATAAAGTTATTTATTAGTCAAATAAAATATTATTTAATGGCTATTTTTTTATTAACAATTCAGAGTTGTGCTAATGTTGAATACAAACCTTTAGTAGAAGGCAATACAACTGCCGTAGCACCTAATATATGGCCAAAAGTAATTAATGGTTCTTTGTTTCAAGAAAAAATACCTCTAAATTATGGATATCAACCATTATTTGAAGATCATCGTCCACATAATATTGGAGATACAATAACTGTTGTATTACAAGAAAATATCAGTGCTAGTAATAGTTCCGCTTCAGATATGAGTAGAAACGGAACTACTAACCTAGGAATAAAAATGACACCTGGACAATTGAATCCTATGTTAGATATTGATGTGAAAGATAATACAACAAGTTTAGATAGTACGGGAAGAAATAATTTTTCTGGAAAAGGTAGTAACTCAGCTAAAAACAAATTTACCGGGCTTATTACCGTTACTGTAAAAAAAGTATTTTCTAATGGAAATTTAAAAGTTGTTGGAGAAAAACAAGTTGCTATTAATGAAGGTACAGAGTTTATTCGTTTTTCAGGTGTAATAAATCCTAATAATATTAATAAAAACAATTTGATTGCATCCACTCATATTGCTGATGCACGTATTGAATATTTAAGTCATGGACGTATTAACGACATTCAAAAAATGGGTTGGTTGCAAAGATTTTTATTAAAAATTTCTCCTATATAAATGTATATTTTAAAATGGAATAATTTTAAAAAAACTATCAGGAAATTATATTTCTTCTAAATTTAATTAAATCTCATAAAGAATGTTGTTTATTCTTTATGAGAAAAAATTATTTTTTTAAAAACAACTAAAAATAAAGAAAGTTTTTATAATTATAATATTTTTATAAAATAACATATTTATATATACTATAACATTTTTTTAAAAGCACATGGATAAAGGTTTTTATGTCTAAAAAAATATTATTATTGATGAAATTAATTATATTTGTATTTGTAATTTTTTCATCACCTTCTTTATATGCTGAAAAAATACGCGATTTAACTAGTATTCAAGGAATTCGAGATAATCCGCTTATTGGTTATGGTTTAATAGTTGGTTTAGATGGAACAGGTGATCAATCAACACAAGCTCCATTTACTAATCAATCACTAAATAATATGTTATCACAATTAGGTGTCAGTGTTCCCTCAAATACTAATATGCATCTGAAAAATGTAGCAGCAGTAATAGTTACAGCAAACTTACCAGCATTTAGTCATACAGGCGAAAAAATAGATGTGGTGGTCTCATCTATAGGTAATGCAAAAAGTCTCAAGGGAGGAACACTTTTAATGACTCCTTTAAAAGGTGCTGATAATCAAATTTATGCTATTGCTCAAGGTAATATATTAGTATCTGAAAAAAATAACCAAAAAAACAGAATCCGTTATCTTTATGCGAATCAAGTTAATTCGGGAAAGATTCATTGTGGTGCAACAATTGAGCGTGAAATAATCAATAACTTTGGAAAACAAAAAACAATAAATTTACAGTTAAATCAAGAAAACTTTAGTACAGCACAACGTATTAGCGATATGATTAATATAAAATATCCAGATACAGCTACTCCTGTTGATTCTAAAACAGTACAACTGAATACTTCAGCCAATAATGATGTACAAGTACACATGCTATCTAATATTCAAGATATAGATATTTCTTTGCCATCACAAGAAGCTAAAGTTGTAGTAAACTCTCGTACTGGTTCGATTGTTATTAATCAATCAGTAAAATTAGGATCATGTGTCGTTTCAAATGGTAATATGTCTATAATAGTACATGAAATTATAAATAAAAAAAGAGATCTAAATTTTTTAAAATCATTTAAAAAAGTTCAAAAAAGAGATAAATCTACAGAAGATATGGTTGATAAAAATTATATGGACGATATTTACAAAAATAGAGAAAATTTACATAATATAGTTAGAGCTTTAAACACATTGGGTACTAAACCTGATGAATTAATGTCTATTTTACAATTAATGAAAAGTGCTGGTTGTCTTAACGCAAAATTGGAAATTGCTTAAATGAACGATAATTTATTATTATTTAAAACATCAAATTATAACATGCAATTTATCAACGAACTTAAATACCAAGTTCGTCTCAATCCCAAAAAATATGAATTAAAAACAGCTAGGGAAGTAGAAGGTATCTTTATTCAATTATTAATTAAAAATATGAGAAATTCTTTATCAAAAGATAATTTATTAGATAATAATCAAAGTCGTCTCTACACTGATTTTTATGATCAACAGTTGTCTCAAGACGTTAGTAAAAAAGGTATAGGATTATCCGATATTATTTTAAAACAAATTCAACTACAAAATAATATCATATAATAAAAAATATATTTTAAGATAAATATCTTATAAAAATAAGGACAAAAAATGGGTTCTATATTTAATACTGCTATTGCTGGAATTAATGCAATGAAGGTCATGATTGATGACACTGTTGATAAAATTAATAATCCTACTAGAAAAAACTCAGGGAAACGTCTGGTTGTAGAAAATACTGTGCAAGATTCAAATATAAACACTACAGTAAAAGTAAAAGAAATATATGATAATTATAATGATTTTATTGTAGAAGAAAAACGTAAAACCGACGTACAAGTTCAAGATGAACAAACTAAAATTGAACAATTATTAAAACTTGAAGATTTATTATGTGAAAAATCAAATATTTTTAATGAATTAATAAATGATTTATATAAGCAAATAGAGAAAGAGATTGTTTTAGATAAAAAAAATATTTTTAATGAAAATATACAAAATAGATTAAATAATATAGTTCATCAAATAAAAGATTTTGATAAAAAATTAAAATTTTTAGAAAAAGATATTAAAGAGTTGGTTATAAATAAAATACAAAAAGTGAATGCTTTAATTGATGAAATTCATAATATTACTATAGATATTCATTATTTTCCTATTTTAAATTTTTCTGATAGAACTGATAGAACTGATAGTCTCATAGAAAAAAGAGAGAATCTAGTAGACGAGTTAAATAATTTAATTGGAGTAAAAGTTGTCAAAGATCATGATAATTATAAACTTTATTTAAATAATGGAATAGCTGTCATAGATAATAATCAAAAACAAAATTTAATTCCACTAACATCTAAAACAGATGATAGATATATCAGTATAGGATATATTGATAATAATGATAAAATAGTAAAAAAAATAGAAGATATGATTCCTAGTGCTACTTTAGGAGCACTTCTTAAATTTCGAAGAGAAGAACTAAGAAATACAAGAAATAAAATAGGGCAAATAACAATTAATTTTGCTGACAGTATAAATTCATATCATACATTAGGATATGATATGTTTGGAGATGTTGGTAAACAAGTTTTTAACATTGGTCAACCAGAAGTAGTATCTAGTTTCAGCAATCATTCACATCCTGCAATATCTGCAAAATGGTTGTCTACTACCAGTGATGCAAAAGACACTGATTATCTTGTATTTTTTAAAAATAACAATTGGACAGTAACAAGACTTTCAGATCATACTATAGTTCAACCGGAAATAGATAAAAAAAACAACAATGTATCAATTACCTTTGATGGAATTAAACTTTCAATACAAGGTGAAACTTCTGATGGTGATATTTATATGATTAAACCATATTCTAAAACATTAGAAGAATTACAATTACTGATTAATAAAAATGAATTATTTGCATTTTCAACAACAAGTGACTCAAATTATCCAAATAGAAATAACGCTATGATAATAGATAAATTATATCAAGGCTTACTTGTTGACAATAAATATACACTGGATCAAGCTTATCAAAATTTTTCTCAATCTATAGCTCATAAATGTAATGCACTAGAAGAAGAACTACCTTTTAAGAGAAACATGATTGACATACTTAAAAATAAAAAAATGTCTATGTCTAATAACATTGAAGAAGATTACCAAGATTTAAACTATCAACAAGAATGTTATCTTGCAAATGTTAAAGTTTTACAAACAGCAGAAAAAATTTTTAATGAAATAATCGAACGTTATAGTTAATTGTATTTTATTTGAGACTTATAAAAAATAAAAACTTACTTTGAAAGTAAGTTTTTATTTTTTATTTTAATAAATTATTTAATAAATATAAAATATTACATATATTAAAAAGATTTAATAGTTAAATTCTTTTTTAAAAATACTTTTTTTATATAAAAAAATACTTTATTTAGGTTTTGAAATAGGTGAATTAGAAAAATTTGTGGCAGAATGTGCTCCTGCAGAATTTTTTTTTCTAAAGTTTAATTTCATGATTAATAAATTTAAATTAAACATTTTTTCTTTTTTTTTGAAATATAAATTTTCAGAAATTTGCGTTACCGGTGCACTTGATTGATTTTTTTGATTTTCTCTAACATGTATTTTTTTATGAAAAGAATTTTTCTTGTCTGAAATAAATAAATCTTTTTTTTGATTTCTTTTTTGAAATTTATATTTTGCAACTCTTTGAGTTAGAGGATTACTACTTATAGATTTTTTAAATGAATACATTTTATTTTTAGTCTTTTTGATATCAAAAAAATCATTATTTTTAAAAATCCTATTTTTTTCGAAAATAGAAGATATATATAACTTTTTCTTTTTTATAGCTTTTTTTTGATTTTTTACTGCATCTGGTATGATAGTCAAATACTTAATCCGAACTTTTCCTGATGCTAATTCTAATGAAAATACTGAAGATAATATTAATATTGGAGATTTAACAGGATAACAATGAAAAAATTTATTATATAAATTTCTATTTTTATCAGTTTCAGAACTATTAAAAAATTTATAAAATATTGTGTTATTTTTAACAATGTCGATAGAATTATGTTTATTTATTAAAATGTTTTTTAAAGAAACATTATCATCTATTTTTTTTTGTATTAATTGAAATTTTTTTATAATATTTTTTTTATGAAAATTATTAGATGTTGTTAAAGAAACATCGTAATAGTTTTTCACTAATTCAGAATTATTATCTCTTAAAGATCTACTTTCAATCTTTTTTTTAAAAAATTTAGATAAATCTATCGTCTGTTTTTGATCAGAATTTTTTTTATGTGAAGAATAATGTTTTTTTTTTAAAAAAATATTGCTTTTTTTTTGAAAAGTGTTTTTTTTAATAACCTCACTTTTAATCAAAATATGTTTAATTAAAAAAGAGTTCTTAAACCAATCTATCATTTTAAAAATAAAATTACTATTGTTTGACAGAATTTTTAAAAACGCATTGTGACAGTTATTTTTTTTTAAAATATTTTTTTCTGTTTTTATTTTTTTATGATTATTATTAGATAAACTAAAATTATTAAATTCTAATTTTTTTTTCTGTTTTTTTTTCAATATATTTTCTTTTAGAAAATTTCGGATTTTGTTTTTTCTGATATTAGAAAGACCATAACTTGTAGAATTTATACTTTCGCCTTTTCTGATCCTAGAAACAGAATAATGCGGAGTTTTCATTTTTTTGCTTGGAATAATAACAGTTTTTCCACCAGCTTGACGTTTTTCAATGGCATGAACTGCCTCTCTTTTTTCATTTAATAAATAACAAGCTATTTCTACAGGTACAATAGCACGTACTTCATATGTATTTTCTTTTAAAGCTTCTTCTTCAATCAAACGTAAAATAGATAAGGATAAAGATTCATTATCTCTAATTGTTCCTGTACCTGTACATCTAGGACAAACATGATGACTAGATTCTCCTAAAGATGAACTTAGTCTTTGTCGAGACATTTCTAATAAGCCAAATCTAGAAATCTGTCCAATTTGAATACGTGCTCTATCGTCACGTGCAATTTCACGTAATCTATTTTCAATAGCTCGTTGATGACTAATAGCTGACATGTCTATAAAATCAATTACTATTAAACCGCCTAAATCTCGTAGACGCAATTGACGGGAAATTTCTTCTACTGCTTCAAGATTGGTATTAAATGCTGTAGATGCAATATCTGTCCCACTTGTGGAACGAGAAGAATTAATATCAATAGCAGTTAAAGCTTCTGTACTATCCACCATAATTGAACCGCCAGAAGGCAATCTCACCTTTCTTTGAAAGGCAGAATTGATTTGTGTTTCAATTTGAAAATAACTAAATAATGGAATTTCTCCACTATAAAGCTTGATTTTGTTGGCAAAATCTGGACGACCTAAAAAAGTAATATGTTTCCGCGCTGAATCTAATACTTCAGGATTATCAATTAAAATTTCTCCAATATCTTGACGTAAATAGTCTCTAAAAGCACGAACAATGATATTGCTTTCTTGATGAATTAAAAACGGTGCAGTTCGACTTTTTGCTATTATTTGAATTGTATTCCAATGCTGTAATCTAAGAGACAAATCCCATTTTAATGATTCTATAGATTTTCCAGCACCAGCCGTACGAATAATTAAACTCATATTTTCAGGTAATTTTAATAACGTTAGCAATTCCTTTAGTGCTATTCTGTCATTTCCTTCAATTCTTCTAGATATACCACCAGATTTAGGATTGTTAGGCATAAGAACTAAATAACTTCCTGCCAAGCTAATGAATGTTGTTAAAGCAGCACCTTTAGTACCTCGTTCTTCTTTACTTATTTGAACGATAACTTCTTGCCCTTCTTTTAAAATATCTTTTATATTAAGATCTAAGGGATAAATATTATTTTCTGGAAAATAATTTTTAGATATTTCTTTTAACGGTAAAAAACCGTTTTTTTCTTCACCATAATCTACAAAAGCAGCTTCTAAGCTAGGTTCTATACGAGTAATTTTTCCTTTGTATATATTTGATTTTTTTTGTTCTGATCCAGAGTTTTCTATGTCAAGATCATATAAGCGTTGACCGTCAACAAGAGCAACACGCAACTCTTCCTGCTGAGTTGCATTAATTAACATTCTTTTCATTGTAACTTTTTCTCTCTTATTTTTATAAATAAGTAAATACATCAACAGGAAATATAAACTATTAAAAAATGAATTTTTTATGATCATATTATGATTTTTACTTAAAATATCTATAAAAATAATTTTTTTTAAAAATTTCAAATTTAAATAAACTTAAAAATATAAATATATAATTAATAATTATATATAAATATATATAAAAATATTTAAAATTATTATATAAAATATAATATAAAATTTTTTATATTATATATTTTAACAAATAATTTATTTAATATATTTATAAAAATAATTATATTATAATAAATAAAAATTAAAAAAATTACTTAAAATAGAGATTTTTTTAATGAAACATACAATACTACCTATATCTATTATATATATTAATAAAGATATGCTAAATCAAAGAATAGATAATTTTCTACATAGTAAGTTTAAAAATGTACCTAAAAGTATGATTTATCGCATTATAAGAACAGGAAAGATTCGAGTTAATAAAAAAAGAATCAAACCACATTATAAATTAAAAATTGGAGATATGCTGAAAATTCCACCAATAAAAATTTCATATAATGTAAAAAATAATTTCTTTCCCTTAAATCATGCTAAAAATTTGCTAAATAGTATTTTATATGAAGACAATCATTTGCTAATTATTAATAAACCTTCAGGAATCGCAGTGCATGGTGGAAGTGGATTAAGTTTTGGAGTTATAGAATATTTTCGAAAATTACGTCCACTAGATAAATTTCTTGAACTCGTGCATCGTATTGATCGTGAAACATCAGGTATTCTAATATTAGCAAAAAAACGCACATCTTTAGCATCACTACACGAACAATTACGCGAAAAAAAAATTAAAAAAGAATATATAGCATTAGTTCATGGATTGTGGCCTCTTCATATACAAAAAATTTCAGAACCTCTTTTAAAAGTTAGATTAAAAAATCAAAAAAAAATAGTTTTAATTGATCCAAAAGGCAAACCTTCAGAAACTTGTTTTCAAATCAAAAAAAAATTTTCTTCTTCAACTTTACTATCAATTATACCTAAAACCGGTCGAACACATCAAATTCGTGTTCATGCTTTATATGCAGGACATCCAATATTATTTGATAAACGTTACGGGAGAAGTAATTTAGATGCTAATATAAAAAATGAAAAAAATATTAATAGATTGTTACTTCATTCTTCTGGAGTCCATTTTATTCATCCAAAAAATGGCAATAAAATTTATATACAAGCGCCATTAGATATAGATTTTAAAAATTATCTAAATAATATGATATAGTTTATTTAAAACACAAGTTAATAGAAAAATATTATTTTTATTAAACTACTTTTCAACATATTGAATAGAGAAATGTGATATGGCCGTTCAAAAAAACAAACCTACTCGTTCCAAAAGAGGCATGAGACGTTCTCACGACTCTTTATCAGCACCTACTTTATCCATAGATAGATTTTCTGGAGAAACACATATCCGACACCATATTACTAAGAATGGTTATTATAAAGGCAAGAAAGTTATTTAAAAAAAATATTCTAAAAAATGGTGCTTTTAAAAGTACCATTTTATTAAATAAAATATAAACATAAAATTTATTCAATAAATAAAAAAATTATTGTAAAAACTAATAAAAAATATACCACATAAAAAATTTTATTTCATTAATACAATTGTTTATTAGAAATTTAATTTTTATATATGTTAATAAATAAAATATATTTTTTTAATTAAAAAAATAAATTTAACATAAGATAATTAATATAAAAAAAAATATTTTAAATAATACGAATCTATTATATTCAAGATATTTATAAAATGTAAAAATCTATAAAATTAATAAAATAAGTTAAGAAAATATTTTATAAAATATTGCAAAATTTCATTTTAAAAGAAGGAAATTATAATGACTTTATTCGCAATGTTATTTCCAGGACAAGGTTCTCAATATATAGGTATGTTATCTTCATTTTTCTATAAAAATAACAACATTATTCAAAAAACTTTTGATGAAGCATCAGAGCACATTCAGATTAATTTACTTAAATTAATACAAGAAGGACCTAAAATAAAACTAAATAAAAGTCAATATACGCAAGTAGCAATATTAACTGCATCAGTTTCAATTTATCGTTTTTGGAATGAACAAAATGGAAAAAGTCCATCATTTATGTTAGGTCATAGCCTTGGTGAATATTCTGCTTTAGTATGTTCTGGTGCAATAGAATTTTCTGATGCATTAAAGATTGTTTTTTTACGTGGTCAACTTATGGAAGAAGCAACTATAAACAGACCTACTTCAATGCAAGCCGTTATTGGAATAGATGAAAAACAAGTTCAAATGGCATGTTTAGCATCATCAAAAAAAAAATTGTTTCTTTAGCAAGTATAAATTCTCATAATCAAATTGTAATTTCAGGAGATAGATCTTCTGTATATGAAGCTAGTTTAAATTGTAAAAGACTAGGTGCTAAACATATTTTTAAACTTAAAAATAAAATAGCAGCTCACTCTGAATTAATGAAACCAATATCTGAAAAATTGAAGAAAATATTAAAAATTATTACTATAAATCCACCTAAAATTCCAGTTATTAATAACGTTGATGTAAAATTTGAAAATACTAGTAAAAATATTAAAAAAGCATTAATTAGACAGATCTATAATACTGTAAGATGGAAAGAAATTATAGATTTTATAAAATCAAAAAAAATTTTCGTAATGTTAGAAATTGGACCTAATAAAATATTAACTAATTTAAACAAAAAAGATAAAAATATTATTTCATTAAGCTCAAATAATTTAAAAAATTTTTTAATAGCATTTAAAAAAATTAACAAAGGAAAAAATGAACGAAAATAAAAAAACTGCATTAATAACAGGTGCAAATCGTGGAATAGGAAAAGCAATTGCTAAAAAATTAATACAAAAAGGGATTCAAGTTATTGGAACATCTACTACTAAAGATGGAGTAAATTCTATTAATTCTTATTTAAAAGAAAATGGATTTGGTTTAATTTTAAATTTAAACAATACTGATTCTATTAGAGAAAAAATTCAAGAAATTTATAAAAAAAAAATATGTATTGATATATTAATTAATAATGCTGGAATCAGAGAAGATAATTTATTAATAAAAATGAAAAACAAAGAATGGGAAGATGTAATAAAAATTAATTTATCATCAGTATTTTATCTTGTGAAATCTGTTATTCGATCAATGATTAAAAAACGACAAGGCAGGATTGTTACTATTAGTTCAATAATTGCTTATACAGGTAATAAAGGACAAGTCAATTATAGTGCTTCAAAGTCAGGACTAGTTGGATTTCATAAATCACTAGCATTAGAAGTGGCTTCTAAAGGTATTACTGTTAATATTGTATCACCAGGTTTTATTAAAACAGATTTTACTAATACATTAAATTTAATTCAATATCAAAAATATTTATCTAATATTCCTATGAAAAGATTAGGAAAAACAGAAGAAATAGCAGATGCTGTTATTTTTTTAACTTCAAATGAATCATCATACATAACAGGCCATACATTGCATGTAAATGGTGGTATGTATATGATATAATATATTGATTACATAAATTTTTAAAATACTAAGGAAATAATAAAAATGAAAAATATTGAAAAACGTATAAAAAAAATCATTATTGAAAAATTAGATATAAAAGAAGAAACGATTTTTAACGAAGCATCTTTTATAGATGATCTTGGTGCAGATTCGCTTGATACAGTAGAATTAATTATGGCTTTGGAAGAAGAATTTGATATTGAAATATCAGATGAAGAAGCAGAAAAAATTAACACAGTACAAAAATCAATTGATTATGTTAAAAATCGATATTCAAAAAAATAAATAATATTTATCTTATTTAAGAAAAAAATATTAAATATTTCCATTTTTTATAAATACAAATTTAATACAAATTACACATCAACATAATTAAATAATAAAAGTTTTACAAAACAATGATAAAAAATAAATTTATTGTAATCGAAGGATTAGAAGGTGCAGGTAAAACTAATGCATGTGTATGTATTAAAAATATATTAAAAAAAAATAACATTAAAAATATACTGTTAGTACGTCAACCAGGCGGTACACCTATTGCTGAAGACATAAGAAAATTAATAAAAAAAAAATTTAATACTGATAATCTTATTAAAGAAACTGAATTATTATTAATGTATGCTGCAAGAATACAATTGGTTGAAAAAAAGATAAAACCTGCATTAAAAAATGGAGAATGGGTAATTTCTGATCGTCATGATTTATCTTCTTTAGCTTACCAAGGCGGGGGTTTAGGTATCAAAAAAGCAAAAATTACTAAATTACAATCTTTATTTTTGCACAATTTTATTCCAGATTTGACTGTTTACTTAGATGTATCTCCAAAAATTGGTTTGGAAAGAGCTTTAAAACGCAATACATTAGACTTAATTGAAAAAAGATCTTTAAAATTTTTTAATCAAACTAGAAGATGTTATTTAAAACATGCAAAATTAGATAACAACATCATAACAATCAATGCTAATTTAAATATTAAAAAAGTAACTCAAAACATTAAAAAAAAAATATGGGATTGGCTTAATAAACAAGTGATATGAAATTATACCCCTGGTTAATAAAACCATATAATAGTATTATACGACAACATCAAACAAAAAAAGCTCACCATGCAATCTTGATAAACTCTCCAAGAGGCATAGGAGCATCATTATTAGTTTGGTTTATTAGCAAGTGGCTATTATGTCTAAAACCTGTAGGAATAAATTTTTGCAATAAATGTCATGGATGTAAATTAATGTCATCAAATAATCATCCAGATTGGCATAATTTTATAGCTGAAAAAAATAATATATTTAGTGTTGAAAATATAAGAAAAATTAATAAAAAAATATTTAAATGTGCTCAACAAGGCGGTTCTAAAATCATTTTTTTATCAGACACTGAAAAATTAACGGAATCAGCAATTAATGCTTTTTTAAAAACATTAGAAGAGCCACCTAAAAACACGTGGTTTTTTCTTGTAAATTATAAAAAATTAGCTTTACATTCTACACTTAATAGTCGTTGTCTTATCTATAAATTATTTACTCCAACAGAAAAATCTAGTTTAAAGTGGTTGGAAATAGAAAACATAAAAAAAACTAGATCAAATTTAACAGCACTACGTATAAATCAAGGTTCTCCACTATTTGCAAAAAAATTCCTTAATAGCAATTTATGGATGGATAGAATAAATTTTTATAAATGTTTATGTGATGCTTTTAAAAATAAAGATTTATTAAAAATATTGCCGCTACTACAAGAAAAAAACAACATTATTAAAATTGATTGGATATGTTTTATATTCTTAGATTCTATTAAATTTAATTTTAATGAAAAAAACTATTTCACTAATTTTGATCAAATAGAACTTATTAAATTTATTGCGTGTAATTACACAAATATTATTTTAGATGTTAGCATTCGGACTTGGATACATTGTAAACATAGGTTATTAAATATACCGGGAATTAATCATGAATTATTATTATTAGAACAATTGCTAAGATGGGAAAAAATTTTAAATTTTACATCAGCAACTTAATTTTTATATAAAAGAGAAAAGATTATGTTCTTAATTGACTCACATTGTCATCTTGATAGATTAAATTATCATTTATTACATAAAAATATAGATGATGTAATAAAAAAATCTTATAAAAATTATGTAAAAAATTTCTTGACAGTATCTACTTCTATAAATAATTTTTATACAATTATAAAATTATTTAAAAAATACAAATTTATTTTTTATTCTTGTGGTATACATCCCTTAAATTGTCAAAAAGAACTTGATGCTTTTCATAGAATAGAAAACTTATCTAATAAAATAAAAGAATTGTCTTTAATACAACGTGTAATAGCTATAGGTGAAACTGGTTTAGATTATTATTACTCATATGAAACTGAAAAAATACAAAAAGATTTTTTTCGAGAACATATTAGAATTGCAATAAAATTAAAAAAACCTATTATAGTGCATTCTCGTAATGCTATGAATGACACCATAAAAATATTAAAAGAAGAAAACGCATATAAATGCATCGGAATATTACATTCCTTTACCGGAAATTGTGATTCCGCATTTAAATTATTAGATATGGGTTTTTATATTTCCTTTTCTGGCATAATTACGTTTAAAAATTCTACAGAACTTTGTGATATAATAAAAAAAATACCATTAGATCGTTTATTAATAGAAACAGATTCACCATATTTATCACCAGTGCCTTATCGAAGCAAAGAAAACCAACCTGCATATTTATTTAATATAGCAAAAAAAATTTCTATATTAAAAAAAATAGACATAAATATACTCGCAAAAATTACAAAAAATAATTTTTATACGTTATTTAATGTATAGTAAATTTAATATTTAATCTTACGCTTAATATGAAATAAGTTTTTCAAAAAAAATATAATATATATTATATAGAATAGAATCCATCTAAAACAATTTTATATATAATTAGGAGTTTTTTTTATATGTTTAAAAATGTATTTGCAAACCTTCAAAAGGTTGGTAAATCACTAATGTTACCTGTTTCAGTATTACCTATTGCAGGAATACTTTTGGGGATAGGATCTGCGCATTTTAGTTTAATACCAGAGGTTCTTTCTCAAATTATGGCTCAAACAGGAGGTTCTGTTTTTAGCAATATGCCATTAATTTTTTCAATTGGTGTTGCTCTCGGTTTTACTAAAAATGATGGTGTTGCAGCATTAGCTGCGGTTGTATCTTATGGGATTTTAATACAAACATTAACTTCAATTGAACCAATTGTTTTACATACAACTATTGATGTGATTAAAAACAAACATCTTTCTGATACTGGTATATTAGGAGGTATTATTGCAGGTGCAATTGCAGCATATATGTTCAATAAATTTTATCGTATTCAATTACCTGAATATTTAGGATTTTTTGCTGGAAAAAGATTTGTTCCTATTATTTCAGGATTATCTGCAATATTAATCGGTGTAATATTATCTATTGTTTGGCCTCCAATAGGTTATGGAATACAGATTTTTTCTGAATGGGCTGCTTATCAAAATCCTATCCTGGCTTTTGCTCTATATGGATTAGTCGAAAGAGCATTGGTACCATTTGGATTGCATCATATATGGAATGTTCCATTTCAAATGCAAATTGGAGAATATACTAATTCTATAGGTCAAGTATTCCATGGAGATATTGCTAGGTACATGGCAGGTGATTCTACAGCTGGAAATTTATCAGGAGGTTTCATTTTTAAAATGTACGGTCTTCCCGGTGCTGCATTAGCAATTTGGCATACGGCTAAAAAAGAAAACAAAACCAAAATAGGTAGCATCATGATTTCAGCCGCATTAACTGCTTTTTTAACTGGAATCACTGAACCAATTGAATTTTCATTTATTATTGTTGCACCAGTATTATATATTATTCATGCATTGTTAGCTGGATTATCTTTTCCATTATGTATTTTTTTAGATATGCGCGCAGGTACTAGTTTTTCACATGGTTTTATAGACTTTATAGTATTAAGTGGAAATAGTAATCATATATTTCTTTTCCCAATTGTTGGTATACTTTATGGATTATTATATTATATTTTATTTTATTTATTAATTATGAATTTTAATTTAAATACACCAGGACGAGAAGATATTAAAAATAATATACTGAAAAAAAATAATAATGAAATCGCACCGTATATCATCACAGCATTAGGTGGAATAAACAATATTAAAAATCTAGATGCTTGTATTACTAGATTAAGAATTACAATTTTAGAAATATCTAAAGTAAATCAAAAAGATTTAAAAAATATTGGGGCAGCAGGAGTAATAATTGCAGGTTCGGGAATACAAATTGTGTTCGGAACAAGATCTGAAAATATTAAAACAGCAATGGATGAATGTATAAAAAAAATGCAAAAATAAGGAATTTTAATTATGCACAATCATTTAATTTTTAAGAATATCATAGAAAAAAAAACACCAGCAAGTATTATTTATCAAGATGAAACAATCACTGCCTTTAAAGATATACAGCCCAAAGCACCAGTACATATATTAATCATACCTAATTTTTTTATTGCATCATCAAATGATATCAATAAAAAAAATAAATGGATTATAGCAAATATGTTCGAGATTGCTGTTCATATTGCAAAAAAAGAAAAAATTAGTCAAGAAGGATATAGAATTATTATTAATTGTAATAAAAATGGAGGACAAGAAATCAATTATCTTCATATGCATTTACTAGGAGGCAAAAAACTTAAATCATTTTTTTGATTTTTTTATTTTAAAACCTCTAAAAAAATATTATTTATTTTATAAATTGAAGGATAAAATTTGAGTAAAAATTTACTATCTATATTATTTTTTATATTTTTCATACATGGTTGTAATTTTTCCAAAGAAATCAAGAAAGATTTTACAAAAACAAAAACATTAAATTTTACTTTTTTAAACTTTGACTCAACTACAGAAAATATTATTTCAGAAATATTAAAATCTAAAAATATATTTATTGCTAATAATACATTATTTTTTATTGATTTACTAAAAAATGAAACTGATATGTTTATAGATACAAAAAAACTAACAGATTCAATTAAAAATAAAATTATTAAAAAAAATCATACAATTAGTTTCCTTAAAAAAGAAATAATCGAAAAAAATAAAAAAGAATTGGGCGTATTAAAAAATAAAAATACACTAGATACTAGTACTGCACTTTTGTTATCTCGGAATAACCATGCAAAATATTATCTTTATAGCTGTATTTCCGGTAAAAATAAACTTTTTTCATTAGAAATAAAATTAATACTAGTTAAAACAGGAGAAATAGTATTTATGAAAAAAGAAAAATTATATTAATAAATATATTACATATAAAACATGTTTTAAAATTATTTTTTTTATATCCTAAAAATTAATTTTATTGTTGTATAAAAAGATTGAGAACTAGTTTTTTAACAAGAAATAATATTTCCTCTCAATAAGAGTAGCCCTTTCTACTGAAATTTATATAATTCAAAAAATTAATTATTTTTTGAATATAAAAAATAGATTTATCTATTTTTATAGCAGTAGAAAGTTCTAGCTCTTAATTATTATTAAAAAATTTTAAAGTAATTTTAAAAAAATATATATTTTCAAAAAATTAGAAATGATAAACTATTCCAGCACCAATAGTGTTGTCTATAGGATTCTTAGTTTTTTTCATAGAATCATCACCTTTTAACAAATTAATTTTATAATTCATATATGTGGAAATATTTTTATTAAAATCATAACGAGTAGAAATATTAATTTGTCTTGCTAATTCTAAATCTGAATGATTAGATGAATCTTTTGTGTTTGAATTTTGTCCCTTAGAATCTAAATAACTTAAGGAAGGATGAAAACCAGAATGAAAATCATATTCTGCAATAGCTTCAATATTTTGTGTTTTATTGATATATGGTTGTTCATTAGGTGCATTATTTTGATCAATAGATGATGTTTTTAAATTACGTGATTCACCATAAAAAGCTGCGATATATATATCGTTAGCATCATATTTAAAACCTAATCCATATGCTCCTACAGAAGGAAGTTTTTCATCTTGATTGCCTTTGTTATCAGATGCAGTTCTTTCAGAAGAAAAACACGAACCAATAGCAGTTAATCCAACATCAGTTTCATACTTTAAAGAAGCACCCCAAACAGTACCATTTTGCTGAAGTTCTGCTCTATTTTTATCTTGATTTTTATACTGTAATGCAAAACTAACTCCATTAACCAAACCAAAAAGATTATTATTTCGATAAGTAAGTAAGCTATTATTTCTTCCTATCATATAATTATCATTATAAGAAAATACACTATCTTTATTAATATATGGCGTATGATTAGTTAATGATTGCACATCATGAAAAATACCATAATTACGACCATAATCTATCGAACCCCAATTACCATATTTAAAACCAGCATATCCTAATCGTACAGTATTAGACTGTTGTTTGTTTAATAGTTCTTCTGGTGCGGAAAAATCAGTTTTATATTCAATAGTAGCATAACTTAATAATTCATCACTAATATTTATTTCTCCTGAAAGACCTAAAATAGCATTTGTATTATCGTTATGAGATGTAACTTTAGTCGATAAAAAACCATGAGATAACTCATGATTAGGATTAATACTACCATATAATTTAAGTTTATTACCGTTTTTATTAAATATATCCAAGGCATTAACTCCATTACTAGCAGCTAATAACATTGGTATTAAAATTGCTAAAGATTTATGATTTGTCATAATTTTTTATACTACCTTTTAGTAAAAATAATTTAAATCAAGATCAATATATTATTAAAAAATAACTATGAATTTTATATATTCTGTATTTTTATGTAAATACTCAAATAAAAAAATTATTTAGTAAATATTAAATATTTTTATTTAAAAATGAGCATTATTAACAGTACGTGGAAATGGAATAAGATCTCTTATATTTGTTACTCCAGTGACATAAGAGATTAATCGTTCAAAACCCATTCCAAAACCTGAGTGCGGCACCGTACCGTATCGACGAAGATCTCTATACCACCAATAATCTTCTTTTTTTAATCCCAGTTCTAATAAACGTTCGTCTAAAATTGAAATACGTTCTTCACGTTGAGAACCGCCTATTAGCTCACCAATATTAGGAACTAATAAATCTATTGCTGCAACAGTTTTTTTATCGTCATTCAATCTCATATAAAATGCTTTTAATTCTTTGGGATAATTTTTTATTATTACTGGAATTTTAAAATGCTTTTCTACAAGGAAACGCTCATGTTCAGAAGACAGATCAACGCCTAAAAAAACAGAGTTGTTAAATTGCATTTTAGAATCAAGTAAAATATTTATAGCTTCTTCATAATCTATACGTATAAAATCTACTAATAATATTTTTTCTAGACGGTTAACTATATCATTATCAATATAAATTTTAAGAAAATTAATATCTGACATACAATTTTTTAAAAGAGATTTACAAACATATTTTAACATATACTCAGCAAAATCCGATATATCATTTAAATTAGCAAAAGCTGATTCTACTTCTAGCATCCAAAATTCTGCTAAATGACGACTAGTATTAGAATTTTCAGCTCGAAAAGTAGGACCAAAAGTATAAACTTTAGATAAAGCACAAGCATATGTTTCTATATTTAACTGCCCCGAAACAGTTAAAAAAGACTCTTTTCCAAAAAAATCTTTTTTAAAATCAACGGATCCATCTTCATTTTTGGGAATATTTTTCATGTCTAATGTTGAAACACGAAACATTTCTCCAGTGCCTTCAGTATTTAAACTAGTTATAATAGGTGTTGGAACCCAAAAATAATTTCTCTCATAAAAAAAACGGTGTAATGATTGTAATATATGATTTCTTATTCGTACTATTACACCTATTAAATTTGTTCTAGATCTCAAATGTGCAACTTCTCTTAAATATTCTGTACTGTGTTTTTTAGCAGATATTGGATAAGTCTCTGGATTTTCAATCCAACCTAAAACTTGAATTTTTGTTAACTGAATTTCATATTTTTGTTTATCTCCAATGGATAACACTAATATACCGGTTAGTATAACAGAGCATCCAATGGTTAAATGTAATATTTCTTTGTAATAATTGGGTAAATTATTATTCGCAATCGCTTGTATCGAATCAAAACATGAACCATCATAAATTGTAATAAAAGAGAAACCAGATTTTGAGCTTCTGCGGCTCCTGACCCATCCACATACAGTAATAAAACTATTTACCATAATATCATCTTTATATATATCTGATATTGATACTGTGCTCATAAATTCTTCCCTTTTATACTTATTACTTATTTTTTAAAATAGACTATTATAGAAATAAATTTTTAAAATAGTAAAAATTTTTTTATGTTTAGAAAAAACATGAATCAATAATCAAAAAATTTAAAAAATAATAATATAGAAAAATCATAATTTATCTATTTTTTAATGGTACATTGAATACTTTACATAAATGTTGTAAAAAATTATAATCCAAACAAAATGTTTTTCCTGGACTATCAGATATTTTAGCAACAGGTTTTCCATTGCATTTTACTAATTTAATAACAATATTTAATGGTTTTACATATGGAATATCACAAGTTAATTTTGTTCCCATTCCAAAAATAACATTAATTCTTTTATTAAATTTTTTATACAAAAATATAATTTTATTAAAATTTAAATTATCAGAAAATAATAATGTTTTAGTACAAGGGTCTATTCCTAATTTTTCATAATGCTTTAGAGCTTTTTCACCCCATTCTACAGGATCTCCTGAATCATGTCTGATCCCTTTATAAGCAGAAGTAAAATATAAATTAAAATCTTGCAAAAAAGCATCCATAGTAATTGAATCTGTAAGAGCAATACTTAGATGATTCTTGTATTGATATAACCATGTTTGTAATGCTAAGATTTGACTATCCTGTAAGTTTTTTCCAATTTGTTGATGTGCTTGAAACCATTCATGAGCTTGTGTTCCAACTGGCTTAATCTTTAATACACGAGCTATATGATAATTACTAGATCCAATTAAAAAAGGAAAATTCTTTTTTAATCTTTTAACAACAGAATACTGCACATCATAAGAAAATCTTCTTCTTGTACCAAAATCAACAATTTTCAAACGAGATAAATCTATATATTTAGTATGTTTGAAAAATTTTATCAGTTTATTATCTAAATATTGTACAGCAGATTTAGAACTAATCTCTGGAGAAAAATTTCCATGAAAAACTTCACTAATTAAAGCTAAAATTGGGACTTCCCATAATATTACTTCTTTCCACAGTCCACTTATGCGAATATGTAATTGACCTTGATAGTTATGAATTTTTACTTGTGAAACATTATAACGAAATTTTTTCAACCAATGTAAATATTCTTTCTTAAAAAATGGGAAAGAGGTCATGTAAGTATATTCTTCATGACTTAAAGACAAAGATCTCATCATATCAATCTGTTCTAACAAAACATTTGAATAACAACCTAAAAAATTATCTCCTCTACAAAGAAATTCAGCAACTACGTCTACATTTTTATAATGATAAAAAACAGCTTGTTGCATATGAAGCTTATATGCATCAGTATCAAGCAATGTTTTTACTATTGGATAATCATATCTTTTCATAATATTCGTTTATTTTTTATTCTATTTTTTTTCGTCTGCAATAACTATATATACGATAATCATTATAATTATTTTATGTTTTAATAACATAAAAGAATTTAAAAGAAATATTATTCAAGTCTTTTATAAAAATATAACATAAATAAAAAAGTTATCAATTTTTCAAAAAAATAATATCTTTTAAAAAAATAGCATATAAAATAAAATTATTTCAATTTATATATTTATAAAATATATTTACTATAGTTTTTTAGTATTTTATCCCATATCAAAAAGGAATTATAATGTTTTATTATTTAATTCGTAAACTGTTATTTTTAATAGAACCTGAAAAAGCTCATTTTTTAACATTAAAATATCTCAATATTAAAAATTTTCTGCTCTTTGATTTTTTTTTTTATAAAACTAAGATGGCATCAAAAAACATTCAATGCATGGGTTTAACTTTTAAAAATAAACTTGGTACTGCAGCAGGAATAGATAAAAATGGAGAATACATACATTCTTTATCAAAATTAGGATTTGGTTTTATTGAAGTAGGTACTGTGACTCCTTTACCTCAAATTGGAAATCCAAAACCTAGAGTTTTTAGATTGATTCCCATAGAAGGCATAATTAATAGAATGGGATTTAATAATCTAGGAATAGATAATTTAATTGATAATATAAAAAAATCGAATTTTAAAGGAATCATAGGTGTTAATATTGGAAAAAATAAAAATACTAGAATTGAACATGCAGTTAATGATTACCTGATATGTATAGAAAAAGTTTATTGTTATGCTAGCTATATTGCAATTAATATTTCTTCACCAAATACTCCAAATTTAAGAAATTTACAATACGGAATTCTTTTTAAGAATTTATTATATAAAATAAAAAAAAAACAAAAAGAACTCCATAAAAAATATTTAAAATATGTTCCTATAGCAATCAAAATTTCACCAGACCTATCAAAAAAAGAATTAATTTATATTTCAAAACAATTGATTCAATATAAAATAGATGCAGTCATTGCAACTAACACGACATTAGATCATTCATCAGTATCTGGACTAGAAAATAGTTTGCAAAAAGGAGGATTAAGTGGATTTCCTTTACAAAAAAGAAGCACTGAGATAATTTCAATATTATCAAAAAATTTACAAAAAAAAATTCCTATTATTGGAGTTGGTGGTATCAATTCTATAAAATCAGCTAAAGAAAAAATTGCATCAGGAGCTACTCTAATACAAATGTATTCTGGGTTAATATATCATGGTCCAAAACTAGTACAAGAAATTATTAATAAAGCATAAAATTTCTATTAATGATTTCTTACAGTTAAGTTTTTTAAATCTAAAACAATTAATTAAATTTTATAAAAAACTTTAAATAAATATAATTATTCATTTAACTATTTAGTTAGCGTATATTATATATCTAAAAATATTAAATATGTTACTAAAATAGTTTTTAATTGCATACAACTAATAATAAAAGATAAAAATGAATAATTTATTTGCAAGTACAAATTTTGGAACTGAAAAATTATTAGAAAAAGAACTTTTATCTTTAGGTGCTAAAAACATAAAGATAATAAGTGGAGGAATTTATTATCAATCTGATGATTTATTATTATATAAAAGTTTAATGTGGAGTCGAATTGCTTCACGTATTTATTTATGTATAAGAAAATTTACTATAAAAAATAGCGATGATCTTTATCATAATGTATATAATATTAATTGGACTGAAATTTTTTATATAAAAAATACTTTCTTAGTTGATTTTAAAGGGACCAACGATACTATTCGTAATAGTTTATTCGGAGCACTAATAACTAAAGATGCAATTGTTGACCAATTCCAAAAAAAATACTCTTCTCGTCCGAGTGTAAATCTTATTAAACCTGATATTAGAGTCAAAGTATTATTAAATGATAATACATCAAATATTATGTTAGATCTAAGTGGAGAATCTTTAAATAAAAGAGGATATCGTGAATTTTGCAATTCTACTCCTATTAAAGAAAATTTAGGAACAGCAATTGTATTAAGTTCAAGTTGGAAAAAGAATACACCTATGATAGACCCTATGTGTGGCTCAGGAACACTTTTAATTGAAGCCGCTATGATCGCTTCTGATAGAGCTCCGGGATTAAAAAGATCAAAATGGGGATTTCAATCATGGAGAAAATACAACAAAAATATATGGAAAGAGGTTGTCAAAGAAGCAGAAGAAAGATTTAAAATTGGAATAACAAAATGTGTGAAAAATTATTTTATAGGATATGATTACAACTCTGAAATTATAAAAAAAGCTAAAATAAATGCATTAAATGCAGGCGTATTAAACATAATTCAATTTTCAACGAAAAATTTAAATGATTTAAAAAACATTTATAATAAAGAGCAAATAGGAATTATATTAAGTAATCCACCATATGGAGAAAGATTTCAAAATGAAAGTCAGTTAGTAGGTTTGTATATACAATTAGGTGTTATATCAAAAAAACATTTCAAAAATTGGAAATTATCAATATTTAGTTCATCAATATTTTTATTAAAATTTCTACAAATGCAATCATATGAAGAATATTGTTTTAGAAACGGATCATTACATTGTTTTCAAAGAAATTTTTCAATTTTTTCAAAAAACTCAAATATTAAAAAAAATGAATTTAAAAATAGATTAAATAAAAACTTTAAAAAATTAAAAAAATGGGCTAATCTAGAAAAATTAGAATGCTTTCGTATTTATGACGCAGATTTACCAGATTATAATATAATAATAGATATTTATCATCAATGGATAGTAATTCAAGAGTATAAAGCACCAAAATTAATTAATTATAACAAAGCATTTAAAAGACTATGCCATGCTATTTATTATACTAAAGAAACATTATCTATTTCTATAAATAATATTATATTAAAAACTAGACAAAAGAATAAAAATAAAACGCAGTACAACAAATTATTTAATAGTAATAATTTTATTACTGTTAAAGAATATCATGCAAAATTTTTAGTAAATTTGACAGATTATGTAGATACTGGTTTATTTTCAGACAAAAGACTCGTAAGAAAATTATTAGGACAAATGGCTAAGGGAAAAGATTTTCTTAATTTATTTTCATATACTGGAACTGCTACTGTGTATGCTGGATTAGGAAAAGCGAATAGCACAACTAGTGTAGATATCTCTAATACTTATATAAAATGGTCTATGCGTAATATGTCTCTTAATAATTTAACAGGTTCTCAACACTATTTTATTCAATCAGATTGTTTGACATGGATTAAAAAAACTAATCAAAAATTTGATTTAATATTTATAAACCCACCTACTTTCTCTAATTCTAAAAAAACACAACAAGATTTTGATTTAACGAGAGATTATTTAGATATAATAATCAACTTGAAAAGAATTTTACGTTATAATGGTGAAATTATCTTTTCAAGTTCTACGCGAAATTTTGAAATTAATTTTGATTATATTAAAAAAACAAAATTATATGTACAAAAAATTACGAAAAAAATACAATCAAAAGATTTCTTTAAAAAATCAAATATTTACCATTCGTGGTCGATAAAACATGCAAAATAAATTCAAGAATAAAAAATTTATGTCTTTAATTAACATTCAAAATGCTTGTCTATCATTTAGTAATTTAGAAATATTAAAAAATAGTACACTATATATCAACGAAAATGAAAGAGTATGCTTGATCGGTAAAAATGGTGCTGGAAAATCTACTTTATTAAAAATTATAAATAAAAAACAAGAATTAGATCATGGAGATATTATTTATAAAAAAAATATAAAAACAGCTTATTTACCCCAAGAAAATCCCAAAAATCTTAATATTTCTATATATGATTTCGTTAGTTCGGGATTAAGTAGATATAAAATAAGTAAAAAAAAAAATATAAAAGAAGTTGTGAAAATAGAAAAAATAATTGAAATTATCGAATTAAATAAAAACACTTTATTGTCTCATCTATCAGGAGGTCTATTAAGAAAAGCTGCATTAGGTCGTATTTTAGTCAAAGAACCTGATATACTATTGCTTGACGAGCCTACAAATCATTTAGATATTAACACCGTGAAATGGCTTGAAAAATTTTTAAAGAAATTTTCCGGTAGCATATTATTCGTATCACATGATAGAAATTTTATTCAAAACATATGTACACGTATTATAGATCTTGATCGAGGAAAACTAATTTCTTGGCCAGGTGATTATAAAAATTTTATCAAACTAAAAAATGAAAGTAATCGTATTGAGAAAATACAAAAAAAACTATTTGATAAAAATCTAGAAAAAGAAGAGAAATGGATTAGAAAAGGTATTAAAGCACGTTCCACTCGTAATGAAGGAAGAGTAAAAAGTTTAAAAATATTACGAAAAGAATATGAAAATTATACAAAAGTAGAAAAATTAAATGATATCAAAATTAACGAATCTAAAAATTATTTAGGGAAAATACTATTCAAATTAGAAAACATAGATTTTTTAATTAAAAATAAAGTTATTATAAAAAATTTTTCATCAACTATTCAACACGGTGATAAATTAGGATTAATTGGTAACAATGGGTGTGGAAAAAGTACATTAATTAAGATTATCATAGGGGAATACGAACCTTATAAAGGCAAAATTTATACAGGTACAGGATTAAAAATATCATATTTCGATCAAAACAGATCTATACTGGATCCAAATAAATCTATTTTGGAAAACATAGCTTACGGAAAAGAAAAAATCATATTAAATGGCAAAGAACAACATATAATCGGGTATTTAAAAAACTTTCTCTTTAAACCTAATCAATTACAATCTTTAGTAAAAACACTATCAGGTGGTGAGTGTAACAGATTACTTTTAGCTAGATTGTTTTTAAAACCAAGTAATATTTTAATTCTTGATGAGCCTACAAACGATTTAGATTTAGAAACTCTACAATTATTGGAAAAAATTATTATTGATTATCAAGGTACTGTTATAATTGTTAGTCATGATGAAACATTCATCAATAACACAGTAAAAAAGTGTTGGTATTTTGAAGGAAATGGATTAATCAATACCTATTTTGGAAATTATGCCGATTTAAAAAAAGAAAAAAATAAATTAAAAAATAAAAAAATAACAAAAAACAAACTAAAAACAAATCTAAATATCAAAATTAAAAATAATTTCAAAAAAGAAATTGATATAATATTATGTACAATAGAAAAAATTGAAATTAACATCAAAAAATTACAAAAAAAAGTAAATGAACCCGATTTTTTTAAAAAAAAATTAGAAGAAAAATTGCCAATTCTAAAAATGCTAGCTCAACAAGAAAAAAAATTAGAAAGAGAAATACTATTTTGGGAAAATTTAGAAAAAAAAATTATAAATACTAAAAAATAAAAACTAATTTTTAGAACATATAAAATATATTAAATAGATTAATAAAGGAGTTAATTTATAAAAAATGCCTCTTCAAAATTATCTACGTATAGATCATGTTATATTTTTTCCATACAGTTTAAAGAACAGCAATTTTTAAAATGAATAGAACATTTTGCACATTGAATAAACAGAAGATGACACGAATTGTACTTACAATTAACATAAGTATCAGAAAGTTGATTGCATTGTTTGCAAAATGATATTATTTCATCTGAAATTTTTTCACCCATTCGATTATCAAACACAAAATTCTTGCCTTTAAAAAGAATTGGTAATCCATTTTTTCGAGCATCATGCACATAACCAATAATACCTCCTTCTATATGATAAATATGTTTAAAACCATTAAAACGCATCCAGGCACTAGCTTTTTCACATCGGATACCACCTGTACAGTACATAACAATTTTTTTATTTTTAGCATACTTCATTAATGGTACTAATTTTTTTAATTGTTCTCTAAAAGTTGAGCTTTTAATTTCTATCGCGTTTTCAAAATGACCAATAGCATATTCATAAGAATTTCTCATATCAATAAATATTATTTTTTTATCACTTAACATTGAATTGACTTTTTTTGATTTAATATAAGTCCCAACATTTTTAGGGTCAAAAAAATCTTCTTTAATTCCATCTTGTACGATTTTCTCTCTCACTTTGACTGAAAGAAACCAGAAAGATTTTTCATTATTATTTAATGATTTATTAATACGTAAATTTTTTAACTCTGAATCAAAATTATATAAAAAGTTTTTTAGAAAAAAATAGTTTTTTTTTGGAACACTAATTTGTGCATTAATACCTTCAGTAGCTATATAAATTCTCCCTAAAACATTATATTTATTAAAATTTTTATAAAATTCATGATGATACTCTTGAGTGTTTTTAATGGGAAAATACTTATAAAAAGACAAGGTTAAACGTGGTTCTGTTTGAGAAAAAATACGTTTTTTTAGTTCTTTCTTTGAAATGAGATTATATAAAATCGACATGTTACATTTCCTATAATTACTATAAATAAAAAATAATACACATAAAAAAATACTATAAGCATTATTTTTTTTTAGATGAATCTGTCAAAATTTTTATTTGTTCGGATAATTTGATGTATATTTCATTTAATTTTAATAACTTGTTTTTTTCTTGAATTACTATATTTTTTGGAGCGTAATCTAAAAAATCTTTATTTAATATTTTATTTTTTATTTTTAATATATTAATTTGTATTTTTTTTTCTTCTTTTAATAATCGTTTTAATTCCGCCTCTTTATCTATTAATTTTAGCATAGGAATTAAAATTTCAGCTCCATCTATTATTTCTTTTATGCATAAATCTTTATCATATTTTTGAGACAGTATTGTAATACTATCTAAAAAAGATATTTTTTTTATCAGTAAAATATTTTCTTTAATAATCTTGTTTTGTTCAGAAGTAGTATTATATAAAAATAACGGTAACAATTTTTTAGAACTAATATTCATATTAATCCTAATATTCCTTAAGAAAGTAACTATTTTTTTAATCCAATTCATATTAATAAGTGTTTTTTTGTCAAATAATTCCGAGTTATATTTCGGAAAAGATTGTAACATGATTGTATCTTCTTGAATATTTTTAACTATTTTAACACGTTGCCAAATTATTTCTGTAATAAAAGGAATAATAGGATGAGCTAATCTTAGAAGCAATTCCAGAATATGTAAGAGCACATTTTTAGTAAAATGTATTTCTTCAGAAGAACTCGTTTTAATAATGATTTTTACAAATTCTAAATACCAATCACAAAACACACTCCAAATAAAGTCATACAAAATATTAGCTGCAATATCAAAACGATAAGTGTCTAATGACTCACGATATAATTTTACTGTGTCATTAAATTCTATTAAAATCCATTTATTTATTAACAACATTTTATCTTTTGTATTAAATTTTGAAAAATTATGATGTTCTGTATTAATTAAAACAAAACGACTAGCATTCCAAAGTTTATTGCAAAAATTACGATACCCTTTTAATCTATTCATATCCCATTGTATATCGCGCGTACTAGATGCTAATGCAGAAAAAGTAAACCGCAATGCATCTGTACCAGTAGCTTTGATGCCTTCGGGAAATTGTTTAATAGTTCGTTGAATAATTTTATTTGATAAATTTGGTTGTAATAAATTATTGGTTCTTTTTTTGATTAATTCGTTTAAAGAAATTCCATCTATCATATCTAAGGGGTCAATTACATTGCCTTTTGATTTAGACATTTTTTTTCCGTATTCATCTCGAATTAATCCGGTTATATAAACATTTTTAAATGGTATTTCAGGATTATTATGTGTATCTTTAACAAAATACATTGTTAACATAATCATTCTAGCAATCCAAAAAAAAATGATATCAAAACCGCTTACTAAAACATCAGTAGGATGAAAAAGTTTTAAAAATTTAGTTTTTTTAGGCCATCCTAATGAAGAAAAAGTCCATAATCCAGAAGAAAACCAAGTATCTAATACATCATTTTCTTGTTCCAATAATGTATTATCTGATATTGAGTATTCCTGACGTATTTCTTTTTCATTTTGACCAATATATATATTTTTTTTGTTATCATACCATACTGGGATACGGTGACCCCACCATAATTGACGAGAAATACACCAATCTTCAATATTATTCATCCAAGATGTATACATACTTTCATACTGTTCTGGTATAAATTTAATTTTTTTATTTTTTACAGCATGTAAAGCTACTTTAGCTAATTCTGACGTTTTCAAATACCATTGATTTGTAAGCATTGGTTGAATAATAACACCACTTCTATCACTATAAGGAATAGTGATATTACATTCTTCTATTTTTTCTAATAACCCTAATTTTTTAACTTCTTCAATAATTTTAATTCGCGCAGAAAAAATATCTAATTTTTGAAATTGATATGGCATGAATGTACTATATTCATTAGATTTCTTACCTTTATAATTATAAATTTCAAAAATAGAATTAATTCGTCCATCAAAAGTAAAAATATTAATCATTGGTAATTTGTGATAAAATCCTACTTTATAATCGTTGAAATCATGTGCAGGAGTAATTTTTACACACCCAGTTCCCTTTTCTGTATCAGCATATTTATCTCCAATAATAGGAATTCTCCTATTTATTAAAGGGCATATAACAGTCCGTCCAATATATTGGTTATATCTATTATCCTTAGGATTTATAGCAATAGCTGTATCTCCTAATAAAGTTTCAGGACGAGTTGTAGCGACTACTAAATATTTTAATTTATTTTTCGAACAACTATTATTTTCAAGGATAGGATAACGAATAAACCATTTTTTTCCTTTTGTTAAACGATGTTCAACTTCTAAATCTGAGATTACAGTTTCTAATTTTGAATCCCAATGTACTAATTTTTTTTTCTGATAAATTAAATTGTTCTTATAAAATATAATAAAAGCTTCTCTAACAGCAATAGAGATATCAGGATCTAATGTGAATTTTTCACGATCCCAATCGACAGATACTCCTAAACGTCGCATTTGTTTTGTAATAATATTGCTAGATTTTTTTTTCCATGTCCAAATTTTTTTGACAAAATCATCTCTACTATAATCTTTTTTAGTTTTTTTTTCTTCTAAAAGAATTTGACGTTCAACTAAAATTTGTGTTGCTATTCCTGCATGATCTGTTCCGACTTGCCAAAATGTATTCTTACCTTGCATTCTATGATAGCGAATTAATATATCCATAATTGTTTGTTGAAATGCATGACCCATATGCAGGCTTCCCGTAATATTAGGCGGAGGCATCATCATGCAAAAAGTTGATTTTCCTGAATTATTGGGTTTAAAATAACCGTTTTCTTCCCAAAAACTATATAAAGATTGTTCAATATTTTGAGGGTTATAATTTTTTTCCATTTTATTTAACTATTTTTTAAAAAAAGGCGATATTGCCATGTTGCAAAGATAGTATTTTGATTAAAAAAAAATTTATTCAATAAAATTAAGAATAAATATAATTTGACTGATTTAATAAAAACTGACATAACAATTCAACAGGACGTCCTGTCGATCCTCCATTTTTTCCAGATTTCCATGCAGTTCCAGCAATATCTAAATGTGCCCAATTATATTTTTCTGTAAATTTAGAAAGAAAACAAGCTGCAGTTATAGCACCTGCTTGGCCCTGTCCTACATTAGAAAAATCTGCGATATTAGAAATTATTTTTTTTTGATATTCTTCAAATAATGGTAAAGACCATATTTTATCATCTGTTTCTTCTGAAGCATGAAGCAATTGGTTTGCAAGTTCTTGATTGTTACTAAAAAGGCCACTTACTGATTCTCCTAACGCTGTAACACATGCCCCAGTTAATGTGGCAATGTCAATTACTACATTTGGAGAAAAACGTTCTAAATATGTTAACGAATCACATAAAACTAAACGTCCTTCAGCATCAGTATTTAATATTTCCACCGTTTTACCGGACATAGTAGTTAAAACGTCTCCAGGTCTAAAAGCATAACCTCCTGGCATATTTTCACAACCAGACAAAATTCCTATTATTTTTAAAGGTAAATTTAATTCAGCTGCCATAATTAAAATGCCATATACTGCTGCAGCACCACACATGTCATATTTCATTTCATGCATATTAAATGAAGGTTTAATAGATATACCACCAGAATCAAATGTCAAGCCTTTTCCTACAAAAGCAATTGTTTTATTATTAATGATATTATTTCCAGAATATTTTATTACAGACATAAATGGCTTATTTTTTGCACCATCTCCAACTGCTACATAAGCATTCATTCCTAATTCTTTCATTTTTTTTATATCAATTACTTCAACAACAATATTATTTTTATATTTTTCAGCAAGTTCTTTGGCCTTAGAAGATAAATATAGAGGATTACAAATATTAGGTGGTAAATTACTTAAATTTTTTGCTGATGTAATAGCATAATCAATTGCTAAAGCATGTTTTAAAGCTATTTTTGCTATAAATAAATCATGTTTTTTTGAAATATCTAATATAATATAATCTATATTAATATTATCTACATTGGTATTATTTATTTTCATAACTTTATATAAAAATTCTTTTATTGAAAGTACAGCTACTCTAGTCATCCAATATATATTATTAATATTTAGTTCAGAAAAAGAATAAATAATATTTTTTATGGAAAGTTTTTTTAAAATATTTATAGTATTTTTAAATATTTTTTTAAAACGTACTTTATTTATTTCATCTTTTTTTCCACAACCTACTAGCAATATTCTTTTTGAAAAGATTTTAGGAACTTTATATAAAATCAATGTGTCTCCTATTTTTCCTTGAATATCACCTAATTTTATTAGTGAGGTTATATAACCATTACTACATTTATCTAAATAACAAGCAGAATGAGATAGTTCACATAAATCAAAAACAGGAACTACTATACAGTCAGTTTTTTCTTTATCTAATTTGCAATTTTTTATAAAAAAATTCATAATGTTTGCTCTGTTTTAAATAAAATTGATTAATTTATATAATAAAAAATATTTAATATAAAAAAAATATTTTCATATTGCTATCTTTTTATTAAATGCACAATATTTATTTATGCATATTGCTGTATATATACTAAATTTTCATTACTTTTATTAACAATAATGATAATTTTAAGTTTAGTTCAAAATATTATATACTATAAAAATGCTTTTTCTTCAATTTTCAAATTATGAAAAATATGTTTTTATTTGATGCTGAGACTTTAATATGAATAATCTTTATCAACGCGATTTTTTGAGACTATTAGATTTTACTTCTTTAGAACTGCAAAATATAATCACATTAGCGCAAAAACTTAAAACATACAAAAAAAATAATCAAGAAATTCAATTTCTTAATAAAAAAAATATTGCTTTAATTTTTGAAAAAGAATCAACTCGTACAAGGTGCTCTTTTGAAGTAGCCGCATTTGATCAAGGAGCTAATGTTACGTATCTCGGTCCTGGTAGCACACACCTTGGTACAAAAGAATCAATCGAAGATACAGCAAAAATACTCGGACGTTTGTATGACGGAATTCAATATCGAGGTCATAATCATAAAACAATAGAAATTTTAGCTAAATATTCAAAAGCGCCAGTGTGGAATGGTTTAACTGAAAAATTTCATCCCACACAATTGCTTGCTGATTTACTTACTATAAAAGAAATTTTTCCAGAAAAAAAATTCGATAAAATAAAATGTGCATATGTTGGAGATGCACATAATAACATGGGAAACACTTTATTAGAAGCTGCATCATTGTTTGGATTAGACTTACGTTTAGTTGCTCCCAAAGAATGTTGGCCTGACAAAAATCTATTTAAACTTTGTCAAGAACAAACAAAAAAGAAAAAAGGAAACATAATATGTACTGAAAATATTGTCGAAGGAGTTAATAATGTAGATTTTATCTACACTGATGTTTGGGTTTCTATGGGAGAATCACAAAAAGTATGGGAAAAAAGAATTAAATTATTAAGTTCTTATCAAGTAAATCGTTCAATGTTGAATATGACGAATAATCCAAAAGTAAAGATTTTACATTGCCTTCCAGCTTTACACGATCAAAAAACTTGTATTGGTGAATCTATATTAAAAAAATATGGTTTTGAAAATGGCATGGAAATAACAGATGAAGTCTTTCAAAAAAACGAAAAAGTTATTTTTGAACAAGCGGAAAATAGATTGCATACTATAAAAGCTATACTTGTATCTAGTTTATTAAAAACGATTAATTTTTAAATAAATATAATAAATTATTTTAAATAATTATGAAAAACTCAATATTTTTTAGTTTCTTTATACTGTTGAGAAGCATTTAATATTATCTTTTCTTCAATAATCAAGGAAAATAAAATTTGAGAAATTCTCTATATAAAAAAAATATCATCTCAATTAATGATCTTCAACGTAACGAATTAGAATTAGTTTTAAATAAATCTGCAATGCTTAAGAAAAAACCGCAACCTCATTTGTTGAGAAACAAAATTATTGCTAGCTGCTTCTTTGAAGCTTCAACTCGTACTCGTTTATCATTTGAAACTGCGATTTATCGTTTAGGAGCTTCAATAGTAGGATTTTCTGACGGCAATAACATTTCTTTGAAAAAAAAAGGGGAAACATTAGCAGATACTATTTCAGTTATTAGTTCTTATGTAGATGCAATTATTATTCGACATCCTCAAGAAGGATCTGCACGTTTAGCTGTAGAATTTTCGAATAAAATACCAATATTTAATGCAGGAGATGGAGCAAATCAACATCCTACACAAACACTTTTAGATTTATTTACTATACAAGAAACTCAAGATAGACTTACTCATTTAAATATAGCTATAGTCGGAGATCTTAAATATGGAAGAACAGTACATTCATTGACACAAGCATTAGCTAAATTTAATAACAATAAATTTTATTTCATTTCACCTGATGCTTTAAAAATGCCAAATTATATTAACAATATGCTCGATAAAAAAGAAATTTATTGGAAAAGACATAAAAATGTTGAAGAAATAATTTCTGAAATTGATATTCTTTATATGACTCGAATTCAAAAAGAAAGATTAGATTCTACTGAATATGCAAATGCAAAATCAAAATTTGTACTACATGCTAAAATTTTAAAAAATGCACGTAGTAATATGAAGATATTGCATCCTCTTCCTCGTATAGATGAAATAGACCGTGATGTTGACTACACACCTTATGCTTGGTATTTTAAACAAGCAGCAAATGGAATTTATGCACGTCAAGCACTTTTATCTCTAGTACTAATAGAAAAACACTTATAAAAAATGGAAATAAACAAACTTCAAGTAGAAGCTATAAAATCTGGTAGTGTTATTGATCATATTCCCGCACATATTGGTTTCAAATTACTATCTTTGTTTAGATTTACTGAAACAGAAAAACGCATTACTATAGGTTTCAATTTACCTTCTAAAAAATTAGGAAAAAAAGATATTATAAAAATCGAAAATACTTTTCTCAGTGACGATCAAATTAATCAATTAGCAATTTATTCTCCACACGCTACTGTAAATTATATTCATGCATATAATCTAGTAAGAAAAGTGTTTCCAACTTTACCTGATAAAATTGATAGAATTTTAATTTGTCCAAATAGTAATTGTGTTAGTAATCATAATCTTGTATCTTCCAGTTTTATTTTTAAAAAAGATCAATTTTTCAACATGAACTTAAAATGCAAATATTGCGAAAAAGAATTTTCCAAAAACATAGTTTTATCATGTCAATGATATTTTCAAACGTATAAGTAATTAAACATATAAGCGACATTTTATGAATCATATAATTAATGCCACAAATGCTCCTCAACCTATTGGACCCTATTCCCAAGCTGTTCAATTTGACAATTATATTCTATTATCAGGACAAATACCTATTGATGTCATATCTAATCATATACCAGAGAATATCGCAGAACAAACATATCTTGTATTAAAAAATATAAAATCAATTTTATTTCATATAGGATTTCAAGTAGAAAACATTATAAAAACTACAGTTTTTACTACTAATTTAAAAAAAATTGATATTATTAATGAAGTGTATAAAAAATTTTTTATCGATCATAATTCAAAATTTCCTGCTCGATCTTGTATTGAAGTTCAAGCACTGCCTAAAAATGTAAAAATAGAAATTGAGGCTATCGCATATAAGAAATAATCTTATAGGTATTATCAACTGAACAAATTATTTGATTTGAGATAAAATATATTTAATATGCCGCAACGCGGCATAAAAACGAAAAAATTAAACATTTCTACGACGGAAAGAAGATGATTTAAGTTCATTTTTTTTAGATGTATGAGATTTATTCAAACTATTTTCAGAAACACGACGATTGCTATTTTTATCTCTATTAAATACAGAACGATTGAACATCTGAGTTTCATAGCTTCTTGAATCTCGCAAAACTTTCATATTAATTGGCTTATTCAAAATTCTAGTACGAGTGAAGCTTGGTAATAAATCTTTAGAAATTCCTTTAGGCAATTCAATTGTTGAATAAGAAGAAAAAAGTTTTATATTACCAATATTGCGACTATTAATATTGCCTTCATTAGCAATTGCACCAACAATATGACGTACTTCAACCCCATCATTACGACCTACTTCAATACGATATAATTCTATTTCTTTACTATCACGACGTTCACGACGTGCTCGACTATTTCTATTATCTTCACGTCGACGGTCATCTTTAAAAAACACATCTCGAGGTTGACGCTTTATTAAATCTGGTTTAATAATTAGAGGACGTTCGCCTTGAGCCATTTTTAATAAAGCAGCTGCCAAAGTTTTTATATCTAAATCATCTGTAGAATATAATTTATCTAATAAAGCACTGTATTCATCTAAATCACGACTTTCTAATTGTTGTTGTACTTTTTTAGCAAATTGTTCAAGACGTCTTTGACATAATAATTCTATCTTAGGTAATTGAACTTCTGGTATAGACTGTTTTATAGTACGTTCTATGTTACGCAATAAACGACGTTCACGGTTTTCGACAAATAATAATGCTCGACCTGCTCGACCTGCTCGACCTGTACGACCTATACGATGAACATAAGATTCTGAGTCCATAGGAATGTCATAATTAATAACAAAACTAATACGATCAACATCTAAACCTCGTGCTGCAACGTCTGTAGCAATTAAAATGTCTAATCTACCATTTTTTAATCTTTCTAAAGTTTGTTCTCGCAATGCTTGATTCATATCTCCATTTAATGCTGCGCTATTATATCCGTTTCGTTCTAATGCTTCAGAAACCTCTAAAGTTGCATTTTTTGTTCTAACAAAAATAATTGTAGCAGAAAAATCTTCTGCTTCTAAAAAACGAATTAATGCATCAGTTTTTCGACCATATACCATCCAATAACTTTGTTTAATATCTGGTCGTGTAGTAACATTAGATTGTATTTTTATTTCTTGAGGATTCTTCATAAATCGTTTTGAAATACGTCGAATTGCTTCGGGCATTGTTGCTGAAAATAATGCAGTTTGGTGTTCCTTTGGAATTTGGGCCATAATTGTTTCTACATCTTCTATAAATCCCATACGTAACATTTCATCAGCTTCATCTAAAACTAATCCATGTAAATTTGAAAGATTAAGTGTTCCTCTTTTTAAATGATCTAACAATCGACCTGGTGTTCCTACAACGATTTGAGGTCCTTGTCGTAATGCACGTAATTGAAGTTCATACCTTTGACCACCATATAAAGGTAAAACCTGTATTCCAATCATATGTTTAGAAAAATCTGAAAATGCTTCTGCTACTTGAACTGCTAATTCTCTTGTAGGAGCTAACACTAATATTTGAGGCGCTTTTAAATTAATATTAAGATTATGTAATAGTGGTAGTGAAAAAGCAGCTGTTTTACCACTTCCAGTTTGCGCCATTCCTAATACATCTCGTCCTTCTAAAAGCAAAGGGATACAAGCTGCTTGAATAGGAGAAGGTTTAACATATCCCATTTCAGTTAAAGATTGAATTATAAAAGGATTTAAACCAAGAAAAGAAAATGTGCTTTCAATATGAGTCATGCAGTAGATATGCCTTTTAAGTTACAGCAGCCAGTCTACGTAGCTCATTATGAAAATATTTATTTATTCTCATTGAAAAATGTGAACCGGCTCAAATTAAATGATCTAAAAAATAAAAAATTGAAATTTTTAAGAATCAATCATAATATTTATTAGTTATTGCTAATGTTTTTTTATATATTAAAATGTTCATAAAAAACAACATTAGCAACTTATTGAAGTTTATTTTTTTAAAAATTATATGTCTATATTATATAATGATTATAGTAAAATAAAATGAATTAATTTTTATATTGTTTCTATTTATATGGTACTATTTGAAAAGATATAAATCTATATTTTATTAAAAAATATAAATAATTTCAAACTGAAATAATTATATCAGATAATAGTATTATTTATTGATTTATTAGAAACAACAGAATCATCTATTTCTTTAATGCTCAATCTTAAACGACCTTGACGATCTATTTCTAAGACTTTTACAGATATCATTTGATCAATTTTTAAATGATTAGATACTTTATCTACTCTTTTATTAGAAATTTGTGAAATATGTACTAAACCTTCTTTGCCTAAACCAATAGAGACAAAAGCACCAAAATCAACAATACGAGTGACTTTTCCAGAATAAATACGACCTACTTCAATTTCTGCTGTAATTTCTTCAATTCTGCGGATAGCATTCTTTGCTTTTTCTCTAACAGAAGATGATATTTTTACTGTTCCATCATCTTCAATTTCAATGATAGTTCCTGTTTCCTCAGTCAGCATACGAATGACGGAACCTCCTTTTCCTATAACATCTTTAATTTTCTCAGGATTTATTTTGATAGTATGAATACGCGGTGCGAATTCAGAAATTTCACTTCTAGATTGATTTAATGCTTGATTCATTACATTTAAAATATGTAATCTAGCTAATCTGGCTTCATTTAAAGCTGAATGTATAATTTCATTAGTAATTCCTTCTATCTTCATATCCATTTGTAAAGCTGTAATTCCTTCTTCTGTACCAGAAACTTTAAAATCCATATCACCTAAGTGATCTTCGTCACCTAAAATATCTGAAAGTAACACATATTTATCTCCTTCTTTAACTAAACCCATCGCTATTCCAGCTACAGCAGATTTTATAGGAACTCCTGCATCCATTAAGGCTAAAGAAGCACCACAAACAGAAGCCATAGAAGAAGAACCATTAGATTCAGTAATCTCAGATACCACTCGAATAGTATAGGGAAAATTATCTAAGTTGGGCATGACTGCTAGAAGACTTCTTTTTGCAAGTCGACCATGACCGATTTCTCGTCTTTTAGGCGAGCCCACCATTCCTATTTCTCCAACAGAATAAGGGGGGAAATTATAATGAAATAAAAAATTATCTATTCTATCTCCTAATAACTCATCTAAATTTTGTGCATCTCGAGATGTTCCTAAAGTCACAGAAACTAAAGATTGAGTTTCTCCTCTAGTAAATAGAGCAGAACCATGTGTTCGAGGTAAAATACCAGTACGAACATCTAAAGCACGAATCATGTCTTTTTCACGCCCATCAATACGTGTTTGATTACTTAATATACGTTTTCGAACAATTTCTCTTTCAATTTTTTGAAAAATATCTTCTATTTCTAATATATCTATATGTGAATTCTCTTCTGAAAATAATTTAATTATATTGTCTTTAAGATTATTTAATTTTTCAACTCTTTTTTGCTTATCAAAAATAAGATAAGCATTGCTTATATCTTTTTCAAATAAATTAATTATTTTCGATTCTAATGTTTTATTTGTTTCTGGATAAGACATAACCCAAGGTAACTTGCTAGCTTCATTTGATAAAGAACGAATGTTGTTAATTACTACTTGTTGTTGTTGATGACCAAATACAATGGCTCCAAGAATTTTTTCTTCACTAAGTATTTTAGACTCAGCTTCTACCATAATGATAGCGTTTTGTGTCCCTGAAACTACTAAATCTAAAGAACTATTTTTCATATCATCGCTAATAGGATTTAAAATGTATTGATTGTTGATGTAACCTACTCTAGCAGCACCTACTGGACCATAGAATGGAATTCCTGATAAACTAAGAGCTGCAGATGCACCTATAATTGAAATTATATCAGGATTAATCTGAGGATTGACTGATACTACTGTAGCAATTATTTGAATTTCATTAAAAAAATTTTTGGGGAATAATGGACGAATAGGTCGATCTATTAATCGAGCTGTTAATATTTCATTTTCACTTGGTCGTCCTTCTCTTCTAAAAAAACCGCCAGGTATACGACCTGCTGCATATGTGCGTTCTTGATAATTAACAGTAAGTGGAAAAAATTTTTGTCCTATATGCATTTTTTTTTGTCCTACAACAGTTACAAAAACTGCTGTATCATCCATACTAGCCATAACAGCAGCTGTAGCCTGTCGAGCAATCACCCCGGTCTCTAAAGTGATTGTATGTTGCCCATATTGAAATTTGCGTACAATTGGATTTAGCAAAATAATATCCTTAACATGAAACTAATTTTTCAATAAAATAAACTACATTCTTAAAATTTTTTTGAACGATAAAAAATTAGCATTTAACCAAAAAATTTAAATAAAATTGTAAAAAAAGGGCTAACAAAGCCCTTTGTAAAAAATCTATTTTTTCATTAATATAAAATTTTTAATTTTATCATTTTATAGAAATTATTTATCGTCTTAAATGTAGATCTTCAATTAAAGCAGTATAGCGAGATATATTTTTTCTCTTTAAATAATCTAATAACTTACGACGTTTTGATACCATATTTAAAAGACCTCTACGACTACAATGATCTTTTTTATGTTCAGAAAAATGTGTTTGAAGATGATTAATTTGATTTGTTAACAAGGCAACTTGTACTTCTGTCATTCCACTATTATGCTCAGATTTTCCATATTTTAAAATAATTTTTTTTGTGTCTAGTGTAGATAAAGACATATAATAAGACTCCATATATTTAAAACTATATTAAATCATTTTCAACTTGATTAAGTAATTTTAAAATAATATCATGCTAATCTTAAATTTAATAGTGAATAACTTAATTAGTAAATTCAGAAATTAATCGGTATGGAATTAATAATTTCCCCATATTAATTTTTCCTAAACCAATAAATTTTTTATTTTCTTCTTCTATTACACGAACTAAACTATTTTTTATAGTAGAACAAAAATGTACTATTTGTCCTAATCTAAAATTATATGATTGTTTAGAAGAAAGATGTACTTTAGGTAAAAAAGATACAGGACTATCTACTGGCATTAATAAATCATCTATATTCTTAAAAGGATTGAAATTATTTATATTTTTTTTATTGAGTAATTCATATAAATGAGAAATTGTTACTAATTGAGTATAAGGATAGGAAGCTACTTGTAAACGCCGTAAAAAAATAACATGAGCACCGCACCCTAATTTTTCTCCTAAATCATCAATTAATGTACGAATATATGTTCCTTTTGAACAGAATATTTTAAATTCAATTAAATTATTTTCCTGATATATAGAATATATATCATAAACTGTCACTTTTCTGCTATTACGTTCAATATTTACACCTTGACGTGCATATTTATATAACGGTATACCATTATATTTAATAGCTGAATACATTGAAGGAATTTGTTCAATTGGGCCAATTAATTCTTTAATTGATAAATCAAGTTTGTAAGAAGTAAATAAAATAGGACGTTTTTTTATGACAATTCCATCGGAATCAGATGTAGATGTTTTTTCACCTAATTTAGCAATGACATGATATCGTTTATTAGATCCTGTTAAATAATGTGCAAATTTTGTACATTCTCCAAAACAAATTGGCAACATGCCTGTAGCTAAGGGATCTAGAGTACCAATATAACCTGCTTTTTTTGCATTAAAAATAATTTTAACTTTCTGTAAAGCGTTATTAGAAGAAATACCTTGAGGTTTATCTAGTAAAAATAATCCATGCACACTGCGTTTTTTATAAAAAAACATCTATTTTCCTTATATTTTATTGATACAAAATATATTTTTTACTCTTTTTTTGCTAAATTTTCTAAAATAAAAGAAATTTTATTTCCTTTTAAACACGAATCATCATGATAAAAAATAATATTAGGAATAATTCTCAATCTCATTTTTTTACATAACAACCTACGAATATAACCAGAAGATTTATTTAAGATCATTATTTTTTTTTTTATATTTAATTTATTATAACTTTTTAAAAAACTAACAAATATTTGAGCATGAGATAAGTCTTGAGAAACCTGTACGTTAGAAACTGTTATAATCGTTTGAATACGCGGATCTTTAAGTGAATACTGTATAATTAAAGCTATTTTTTTTTGCAATTCTTGAGCGATACGAAGAGATCGATTAAAAAATTTTTCCATAACTGTATTACCAAATTAAATATTTTATAAAATATATATTTTAGTTTATAATATTCTTTTGACTTCTTTAACTTCAAAAACCTCTATAATGTCTCCAATACGTATATCATTATAATTTTTTATCCCAATTCCACATTCTAATCCATTACGAATTTCATTTAAATCTTCTTTAAAACGACGTAATGATTCTAATTCACCTTCATATATTACTATATTATCTCTGAGTATACGAACAGGATTGCTACGCTTAATTATTCCCTCTATCACCATGCAACCAGCAATCAAACCAAATTTAGGAGATTTAAATGTATTTCTCACTTCAGCTAAACCAATAATATTTTCTTTGTATTCAGGTGATAAAAGACCTGTCATAGCAGATTTTACTTCATCAAGTAAATCATAAATCACTGAATAATATCGAAGATCTAAATGTTCTGAATTAATTATTTTTTTCGCAGAAGAATCTGCACGAACATTAAATCCTAAAATAATAGCATTTGAAGCTAATGCTAAAGAAGCATCTGTTTCTGTAATGCCTCCAATACCCAATCCTATTATTTTTATTTGTACTTCTTTAGTAGATAATTTTAATAAAGCTCCTGAAATGGCTTCTAAAGAACCTTGTATATCAGATTTAAGAATAATTTTTAATTCAGAAATATTATCTTTTTTTATATTATCAAAAATATTTTCTGATTTTATTCTATTCTGATTTGATAATTTTATTTCACGTGATTTCTCTTTACGATAAGACGCTACTTCTCTTGCCTTTTTTTCATTGCGAACTACAGTAACTACATCTCCTGAAAAAGGTACTTTAGATAATCCCAGAATTTCTACTGGTATAGATGGTCCAGCACTTAAGACTTCTTCTCCACTTGCGTCACGCAAAGCTTTAATACGACCATATTCAAAACCACATAATATGATGTCTCCTTTGTTTAATTTTCCCTTTTTTACTAAAACAGTAGCTATTGGACCTCGACCTTTATCTAGAAAAGACTCTATAACAACACCTTCAGCCATACCGGTTGGTACTGCTTTTAGTTCTAACATTTCTGCTTGTAATAAAATTACATTCAATAATTTATTGATACCTTTTCCAGTTTTTGCGGAAACAGAGACAAATATATTTTCACCACCCCATTCTTCTGAAAGAATGTTATATTTTGTTAAATCATTTTTTACTTTATCAATATCAGAATCTATTTTATCAGTTTTATTAATAGCCACTATAACTGGTACACCAGCTTCTTTTGCATGTTGAATAGCTTCAATTGTTTGTGGCATTACTCCATCATCTGCTGCTACAACTAAAACAACAATATCAGTCACTTGAACACCACGAGATCTCATTGCGGTGAATGCTGAATGTCCAGGTGTATCTAAGAAAGTAATTGAACCCAAATTAGTCTTTACATGATAAGCACCAATATTTTGTGTAATCCCGCCAGCTTCATGAAATGCTGTTTTTGTTGAACGAATATAATCTAACAATGATGTTTTTCCATGATCAACATGTCCCATTATAGTTACTACCGGTGCTCTAATAATAGGGACGTTGTTTCCTGTATCACGATCTTTCATGATTAATTCTTCTAATGCGTTTTCTCGATGTATAATGACTTTATGACCCATTTCTTCTGCAATAAGCTGAGCTGTATCCTGATCAAGAATATGATTAATCGTACCGGTAATTCCCATATTCATCATATTTTTAACAACTTCAGCACTTTTGATAGCCATTTTATTTGCTAAATCAGATACAGAAATTGCATTGCTAATAACAACATCTCTATTTACAATAGATTCAGGTTTTTGAAAAACTTGTCGCAATAAAACAGGTTTATTTTTTTGTTTGTTATTTTTTTTATTGCGATTAGAAATACGTATTTCTTCTTTATAGTATTTCCCATTATGATAATTTTTATTATTTTTTCTTTGACGATGATTTTTCAAAACTCGACCATGATTTCTTTTATCTGTTTCTACTTCTCTATCATTGTCATCTTCAGCTTGACGTGCATGTAAAAATGTTGTTAAATGATAATCTTTTTTCTCTTCTTGATGAGAAGACCAAATCTCTGCATTTTCTTTAATTCTTTTTTTATTGTTTAATTGAAAAGAATTAGATTCTACCTGTTTTTTAGATTTCTTATTTTTTTCATCTTTTTTTAAAATTTTTTCTTTATTCAGTTTTTTTAAATTAAAAGATTTAAAATCGGTTTTATTTGATTCTGCTTTTTCAAGATTATTTATATTTTTCTTCTCTTTATCATTATTTATAGTATTTTTCTTAAAAATTTTTTTTTCTTTATCTTCGATAGGTAATATTTTTTTTATCGAAGGCTTAATTTCTCTTTTTATATTCAATAAAGATTGAGTTTCAAATTTATTATTTTTTATATAAGTTCTGTTTTTTCTAACTTCTACTTGTATGGACTTATTTTTTCCTCCAATAGTTGAAACACTCAAAGTACTCCGTGTTTTTCTCTGTAGAACTAAAGTATCTAAAGAATATTTTTTTTTAGATTGTAAATGTTTTAATAAAAGATTTTTTTCAAGTAAATTAATATAATTATCTGGAGTTTTCACTATACCGATATTAGATAGTTCTTTTATTAACTCATTAATTGAAATTTTTATTTCATTAGATAAAACTTTTAAGCTTATATCTGGCATGCTATTCTTCCTATTATCAGACTTTATTATTACCAAACCAACAAATATTACGAGCAGTCATAATTAATAAACCAGCTTGTTCAGCATTTAAATTCTTAATATCAGTTAAATCATCTATTCCCTGATCAGCTAATTCTTCTAAAGTAAATATATTTTTTTCAGCTAATTGAAAAGCTAGTGCTGTATTCATACCATTAATTCTTAATAAATTATCTGCCGTTTTTCTTTCTTTAACTATGCTATTTTTTTTGCTCGATTCTATTAAGAACAATCTATTTTTTGCTCCTTCACGTACTAATTTTGCTTGATCCTCAGTCAAATTTTTAATTTCTAATAATTCATTAAATGGTATGTAAGCTAATTCTTCAAGAGAAGAAAAACCTTCTTTTACTAAAACATTAATAATATTTTCATTTATATTTAAATTTTCTTTAAAAAAATTAAAAGCAGCATGAGCTTCTTCTTGGTGTTTAGAATGAAGATCTTCTGTAGTCATAACATTTAATTCCCAACCACTAATTTGAGATGCTAAACGAACATTTTGACCATTTCGACCAATTGCTTGTGCTAAATTATTTGTATCTACTGCTATATCCATAGTATGATGATCTTCATCTACAACAATAGAAGCTACGTCAGCTGGAGCCATAGCGTTTATAACGAATTGAGCAGGATTATCATCCCATAAAATAATATCGATGCGTTCTCCACATAATTCGCTAGATACTGCTTGCACTCGAGCTCCTCTCATACCTACACAAGCTCCTACAGGATCAATACGTTTATCATTAGTTTTTACTGCAATTTTAGCGCGAGAACCTGGATCACGTGCTGCAGCTTTTATTTCAATGACTTCTTCTCCAATCTCAGGAACTTCTATTCGAAACAATTCAATGAGCATTTCAGTTTTTGAACGACTTATAAACAACTGAGCACCGCGAGCTTCTGGATACACTCCATATAAAATACCACGAATACGATCGCCAGGACGAAAGTTTTCTCTAGGTAACATACCTTCACGTAAAATTAATGCTTCAGCATTATTACCTAAATCTAACATTATGTTATCTCGATTAATTTTTTTAACTATACCAGTAATAATTTGACCGAGATATTTGCGAAATTGTTCAACTAACATTGCACGTTCTGCTTCACGTACTTTTTGCACAATTACTTGTTTGGCAGTTTGAGTTGTTATTCTATCAAAATCCACAGATTTAATCTGTTCTTCTATATAGTCGTTAATATAAACTTTTTCACCTTCAAAACATGCTGCTTCTAAAGTAATTTCTCTTGTTGGTTGAGTAACTGTTTCTACGACCATCCAACGTCGAAAAGTAGTAAAACTACCAGTCTTACGATTAATACTCACTCTTATATCAATTTCTTGTTCATGTTTTTTTTTAGTTGCTGTTGCTAATGCGATTTCTAAAGCTTCAAAAATTTTTTCACGTGGGAGAGATTTTTCATTAGAAACGGCTTCAACAACAGCTAAGATTTCTTTGTTCATCTTAGAGAACCTCAAAATAAAAATTTTTAAAATGAGTAATTGCAACTCATTTTACATGTATTAATTACAAAAAAATTAATTATGAAATTAGATAATTAATACACTAATTTTTATTAATCAAGAGTTTATATAATTAATTATTATTTAACATTTAAAAACGAATTAAGCTATATAATTGAAATAAATATTCTAATAAAAAACCCCGAAAATTCGGGGTTTCAGGTGCTATCACCCTATATATAAAATTATTTTTGATAAATTTTTTATATATTAAATATTTGAGTATTATCAATTTAAAACTTAATATAATTACCTAAAAAAACTAATGGCACCTTAGTACCGAGAATGGGATTTGAACCCATACGCCTATTCGGCACTATCTCCTCAAGATAGCGTGTCTACCAATTTCACCATCTCGGTAAAAATTTGTTATACGATTATATATTTTTTTATACGAAAAATCTGATAATTAATTAGGTATATCTGAACTTAAAATTTTTTTATTTAAAAGATGTTTCTTCGTTACAGTTTTTTGATGATCATTTTCCCAAAAAAAATCTGAATCAATTTTTTTTCTATGAATATTACATAAGATAATACTTGTTGCTAAAAATAAAAAAGACAGAATTCTAATAATATTAGTTACAAAATTATTTGTTCCTACGCCACTGAAAAACTTACTATTATTTTTTGTATTTAAATGAATTGTATTATTCAGACCCTTTCCTGGCTGCAGTAAAATAAAAAAAATTAAAGAAATTGAAACGAAAATAAAAAAGATTAAAAAAAATAAATACATAAAAAATTATTTCCTTATTTCATATAATATTATTATTTATAATACATTCATTTTTCAATTCAATACATAATGTTCATTATTAAAAAATTTTTTCTTTCTGATAAAGAATTTATATGTAAACTGTTACATATAAATTATCTATTTTAAAAATTTATCATAACTTGCATTTTTATGAAATACATAAATTAAAGTAATTGAATAGTTTCTTTAATATCATTAGCTAATTGGTAAGCTTTTAAATAATTTTCACTTTCTACCATAATTCTAACACATGATTCTGTGCCGGATTTACGAACTAAAACACGACTGTTTTTACCTAAAATATTTTTATATCGTAAAAGAATATTTTTTATTTTTAGATCTTGTTCTAAATTTTTATCTTTTTTTAAAAAAACATTTAACAAGACTTGAGGAAAAAGTTTTATTCGATTTGATAAATTATATAAAGTCATATTATTATTAATCATACTTAATAAAACTTGTAAACTAGCAATAATTCCATCACCAGTAGAGTGTTTATCTAATAAAATAATATGGCCAGATTGTTCAGCTCCTAACATCCATTTTTTTTCTTTAATTTTCTCACATATATTACGATCTCCGACTTCTGTAGCATAAAAAGGAATTCCAAGTTTTTTTAAAGCCAAAATCACACCCGTATTAGTCATTAAAGTTCCTACCACACCACCTTTTAATTTCTTTTCTTTTAAATATTCCTTGGCAATAATATAAATTATTTGATCTCCATCAACTCTGTTACCTAAGTGATCTACCATAATCACACGATCTCCATCACCATCAAATGCTAAACCAATATCAGCTTTTTCTAATAGAACTATTTTTTTTAATTTTGCAATATCAGTTGATCCTGAATTTTGATTTATATTAATTCCATTGGGATGAATAGAAACTGTGATTACTTTCGCGCCTAAATCTTCAAAAAGTTTAGGTGCTATATTAAAAGTGGAACCATTAGCACAATCTAAAATAATAGTAAATTTTGATAAATTTAAATCTTTAGGAAAAGTATCTTTACAAAATTCAATATATTTTTTTTCGGGATTTATAACGTTATTTGAACAACCATAATTTGTATAATGAGAATAAAAAAAAGTATGTTGTATTTGTTGTTCGATAGAAAATTCTATTTTTTTAGTAATTTTAATTCCATTTTTATAAAAAATTTTTATCCCATTATCATAAAAAAGATTGTGAGAGCCTGAAATGACAATTCCTGCAGAAGCATTTAAAAATTTAGTAAAATATGCAATTGCTGGAGTAGGTATACAGTTAGCTAATAAAGTAGATACACCTGCAGACAAAATACCAAATTCTAAAATAGACTGTAACATAGATCCAGAAACACGTGTATCTCTTCCAATAATAATTTTTTTTGTTTTATCTTTACCTAAAACTGTTCCAATAGACCAGCCTAATTTTAATAAAAAATTTGGTGTGATTGGATTTATACCTACTTTCCCGCGTATACCATCTGTTTTAAAATATTGCAAAAAAGTCATGATGATTTCATTCCTATATTATTTAAAAATAATTATATTTTGCAATAGATTGTAATGCATTATTTTTTCTATTAAAAACAAGATGAAGTTATAATAATTTTATCACTTCATCTTATTTTAAGATACATTAAATGAAGGAATGTTAAACATTATAAAATTAATATTTTTTAAAATAAAATTTTTGCAAAATATACAAAAATATATTTGTATTTCTAAATTAAAGAAATTATTTATTTATATCTGTCTCGATCCATCCCTTTGGTTTTCGTACTTCTTTTCTTTTCATTAAATCGTCAATTTGAAATGCATCAATAGTCTCATATTTTATTAAAGCTTCTTTCATAGCATGTAATATATCAATGTTTTCATTTAAAATATTCCTAGCTCTACTATAATTAATTTCAATTAATAATTTTACTTCTTCATCAATAATTCTCGCTGTTTCATCAGACATGTGCTTTGCTTTAGCTACTGAGCGTCCCAAAAACACTTCTCCTTCTTCTTCAGCATATAATAAAGGACCTAATTTTTCTGAAAAGCCCCATTGAGTGACCATATTTCGCGCTAAGCTTGTAGCTATTTTAATATCATTATAAGCACCAGTAGAAACATTCTCAGCACCATAAATAATTTCTTCTGCTAAACGACCACCATATAAAGTAGATATTTGACTTTCTAATTTTTGACGACTTATGCTAAGAGTGTCTGATTCAGGTAAAAAAAATGTAACCCCCAATGCTCGCCCTCTAGGAATAATAGTTACTTTATGTGCAGGATCATGATCAGGTACCAATCTTCCAATAATAACGTGGCCAGCTTCATGATATGCTGTAGACTCTTTTTGAAAATCACTCATAACCATCGATCTTCTTTCAGAACCCATCATCATTTTATCTTTAGCTCTTTCAAATTCCAACATAGAAACTACACGATTATCGAGTCTAGCTGCAAAAAGGGCTGCTTCATTGACTAAATTCGCTAAATCAGCACCTGAAAAACCTGGTGTACCGCGTGCAATAATCATGGGATCTACATCTTTAGACAAAGGAACTTTTCTCATGTGTACTTTTAAAATTTGCTCTCTTCCCCGAATATCTGGTAGTGCTACAATAACTTGACGATCAAAACGACCAGGACGCAAAAGAGCTGGATCTAAAACATCAGGTCTATTAGTTGCTGCTATTAAAATAATACCTTCGTTACCGTCAAAACCATCCATTTCCACTAACATTTGGTTAAGTGTTTGTTCTCTCTCATCATGTCCTCCACCCAATCCAGTACCTCTTTGACGTCCTACAGCATCAATCTCATCAATAAAAATTATACATGGTGCAGATTTTCTCGAATGTTCGAACATATCTCTTACTCTTGAAGCACCTACTCCGACAAACATTTCAACAAAATCAGATCCAGAAATAGTAAAAAAAGGAACTTTCGCTTCTCCAGCTATTGCTTTAGCAAGTAATGTTTTACCAGTACCAGGTGGTCCAACCATTAATATGCCCTTAGGAATTTTCCCTCCTAATTTCTGAAAACGACTAGGTTCTTTAAGATATTCTACTAATTCACTAACTTCTTCTTTTGCTTCATCACATCCCGCAACATCTGCAAAGGTAGTTTGAATTTGATCTTCTGATAGCATACGAGCTTTACTTTTTCCAAATGACATTGCACCTTTTCCACCACCCATTTGCATTTGACGCATAAAAAAAATCCAAACACCAATAAGTAATAACATCGGAAACCAAGATATAAGAATTGAAATCAGAAGACTTGGTTCTTCAGGTGTTGCTCCAATAATTTTAACTCTTTTTGTTAAAAGATTATCTAAAAGTTTAGGATCATTAACAGGAATATACGTAGTGTATTTACTACTATCTTTTTTCGTAACACTAATCATACGTCCGTTAATATATGCTTCACGGACCTGATCCTGATTTACTTCTGATAAAAAAGTAGAATAATCAACTCTATGATTATTTATATCATTAGTATTAAAATTTTGGAAAATAGACATTAATACAACTGTGATAACTAACCAGAAGATCAGGTTTTTAACCATGTCACTCAAAGGAACAACCTCTCATTGAATCTATATTTTAAAAACAACACAGACTATTATAATTTTCATCTGGTTGCTAGAATGAATATCTCTCGAGATCTTGTTCGAGAAGTTTTAGGTTTACAAATTTTAATTTTTGTAAATAACATTTTAATTTCTTTATATAATTCATTAAAACCTTCTCCCTGAAATGATTTCAACAAAAAAATACCATTTTTAGATAACAAGTAATTTGATATTTTTAATGCCAACTTACACAAGTCAATAATTCGCGGCATATCAATAGAAAAATTTCCCGTTATATTAGGAGCCATATCTGACATTACCAGCTGAAATGTAGTGTTTCTTACAGAACTTAGCATTAAATTTAATGTTTTTTTATTACGAAAATCTCCTTGAAAAACATTAACACCTTCTATAGGTCTTATAGGTAATATATCACAAGCTATAACACGTCCTTTTTTACCTATTCTATTAACAGCGTATTGTGACCAACTTCCAGGAGCAGCACCCAAATCAATTACACTCATACCAGTTTTGAATAATTTATTACTTTTATCTAATTGTTCTAATTTAAACCAAGCTCTTGAACGTATATTATTTTTTTTCGCATCCTTGACATATTGATCTTTAAAATGTTCTAATAACCAACGATTAGAACTACTTGTTTTTTTTTTGGATATCATGTCTTCACTATTTTAAAATTAATTTTTTAATCAAAAATTTCACAAAAATTTCAATTATCTTAAGTTTTAAATTTAAAAATTATATATAATTTATCTTTAAAATCTTATATTCAACATCACCGCCTGGTGTATGTATAATTACAGTATCATTATTATTTTTCCCAATGAGACCTCTTGCTATTGGAGAATTAATAGAAATTAAATTTTTTTTAAAATCAGATTCATCATCACCTACAATTTGATAAATAAATTTTTCGTTATTTTTTATATTTAAAATTTCAACAGTAGAACCAAAAATTACTCGACCATCATTAGATATTTTCGTGATATCTATAATTTGAGAATTAGATAACTTAGACTCAATTTCTTTAATACGTCCTTCGCAAAAACTTTGTTCTTCACGAGCAGAATGATATTCGGCATTTTCTTTCAAATCACCATGTTCTCTAGCTTCTGCTATCGCACTAATAATACGAGGACGTTGTATGCTTTTTAATTTTTCAAGTTCTTGACGAAGTTTTTCTGCCCCTCTTACAGTCATTGGAATTAAATTAATCATATAAATACTCCACTATTTTATTGTGTAATTTTTAAAAATAATTCTTTAAAAAATAAAAAATATTTTTAAAAATTTAAAAAAATGTTAAATTATATTTTTTATTTAATCGCATTATATTTTATAGAATTTCTCAAATATCAATATTTTTATATTATATCTCTTACTAAAAATTTTAAATTAAAGATTCCAAAAAAAGAACGTTTTCTTAATAAAATTTAATTAAATTTTATAGATAATAAAAATATAAAAAAATAAAAATGTTAAATTTATTCAACTAATTTCTTAAAAAGAGTTTTTTATTCAATCTGATGTTTTTTCAAAATATATATTTTAATATTAAAATATATTCATCTATTTTAAAGTAAAAAATAAAATTTATCAAAATTTTAAAAATTTAGTTGCATATATTTATATATTCTTAATTAACTTAATTAATAACATTTTTAATTAATAAAAAATGTTAATTCTTGTTCAAGATTTTAATACGACATTACATCTCTAATTAAAAGTACACTAAAAAATGGAAAATCAAGATATAAAATTATTACTTTCTACAAAATTAAATCTAAAAAAAACTTATATTACAGGAGATAGAAATTTTATTAAGATAACTGCTATAGGAGACATTTTTAAAGGTAGAACTCAAGTAAAACGACAACAAATAGTTTACACTCCTTTAATAAACATGATCAAAGAGAAACATATTCATGCTGTATCTATTACGGCTTATACGCCTGAGGAATGGGAAAAGAATGATAAGAAAAACAATTCTGATTATCTATTAAAATAAAAAATTATATTAATATAATAGAGATTGATTGATCTATGGATAAACTGCACGTACAAGGAAATAAAAATTTAAATGGCAATGTTGTTATCTCAGGTTCTAAAAACGCAGCATTACCTATTTTATTTATGACTATATTAACAGAGGAAAAAGTTGAAATTAGTAATGTTCCAAATTTAACTGATATTAATATAGCACTCAAATTACTTATATATTTAGGCGTAAAAATAAAATATAAAAAAATATTATATATCGATGCAAGCTCAATAAATATTTTTTATGCTCCATATCATTTAATTAAAAAAATTAGAGCATCTATTTGGATCTTAGGTCCTCTTTTAGCACGCTTTGGCAAAGCTAAAATATTTTTACCAGGAGGATGCAAAATTGGAAGCAGACCTGTAGATTTACATTTAAATGGTTTAATACAGTTAGGAGCTAAAATTAATTTAAAAAATAATTGCATTAATGCTTCTGTGAAAGGTCGTTTACAGGGAAAATATATTTTAATGGAAAAAATTAGTGTCGGTGCTACTATTACAATTATGAGTGCTGCTACTTTAGCTCAGGGTTCTACAGTAATTGATAATGCCGCTCGCGAACCAGAAATCGTTGACATTGCAAAGTTTTTAAATACCATCGGAGCCAATATTATTGGTGCAGGTAGTAATAAAATATGTATTCAAGGAGTTTCAAAATTAACTGGTGGTGCACATCGAGTAATTCCAGATAGAATTGAAACAGGAACTTTTTTAGTCGGTGCAGCAGCTTCTCAAGGCCACATTATTTGTCATAAAACTGAACCTAAACACTTACAAAGTGTATTAATAAAATTAACTGAAGCTGGAGCAAAAATTAAAACAGGAAACGACTGGATTAAATTAGATATGAGAGGGAAAAGACCTAAGTCTTTGAATATTTGCACTTCTCCCTATCCGGGATTTCCAACAGATATGCAGGCTCAATTTGCTTTATTGAATACTATTTCTGATGGCATAGGTACTATAACCGAAACTATATTTGAAAATCGTTTTGTTTATATATCTGAATTAATTAATATGGGTGCCAAAATAAAAATTAAAAATAATACCATTATATGTTATGGGATACCTAAATTAATATCTTCTAATGTTTTTTGTAGTGATTTAAGAGCATCAGCAACATTAATATTAGCAGGATGTATTGCTGTAGGTTTAACAATAGTAAATCATACTCATCATCTTATTAGAGGATATGAATCATTTCCTAATAAATTAAATAAATTAGGAGCTGATATTAAAATTATATAATTTTAATTAATTTTTTCTGTAATATGTAACTAACTCTTATCAAAAGAAAATTTTATAAAATTTAATTTTTTTATAAAAAAATCATAAAAATAGAAAATGTTAAAGAACCGGAGTGTTTTATGTATGCAGTTTTTGTAAGCGGTGGAAAACAATATCGAGTAATTAAAAACCAAGTGATTAGATTAGAAAAATTAAAGAATCTATTGGGGGAAACTATAGAATTTGATAAAATTCTCATGATTTCTGATAAAGATTCAATAAAAATTGGAACTCCTTTTATAACAGGTGGGGTAATAAAAGCTCATATTCAAAATCATGGTCGTCTTAAAAAGATTAAAATTATTAAATTCAATCGTCGCAAACATTATAAAAAACAACAGGGTCATCGTCAGTATTTCACTGATATAAAAATCATAGATATTAGTAATATCACAGGAGAAATTTAAATAAATGGCACATAAAAAAGCTGGTGGTTCTACTAGAAATGGACGCGATTCTAACGCTCAAAGACTAGGAGTTAAATGTTTTGGCGGCCAATTAATTTCAGCAGGAAGTATAATTGTCAAACAACGTGGAACAAAATTTCATCCGGGTAAAAATGTAGGTTGTGGAAAAGATCATACAATTTTTGCTGTTGTACAAGGAAAGGTGGAATTCAAAAAAAAAGGATTAAAAAAAAGAACATACATAAATATTATTAATTAAATAAGTCATTTATATATGAAAAACCCCTATGCCAGGGGTTCCATATTTTTTATAAAATATACAAACTAATTAATTTTATTAATAAAAGCGTAAAATATTAAAATACTTGCTAATATAAAAAAATATTATACATGGATGAAAAAATGAAATTTATCGATGAAACTATAATAGAAGTTATTGCTGGTAATGGTGGAAATGGTTGTGTAAATTTTAGAAGAGAAAAATATGTACCTAAAGGAGGTCCAGATGGTGGAGACGGTGGAGACGGCGGAAATGTCTGGTTAGAAGCTAATAATAATTTAAATACTCTTATAGATTTTAGATTCAAAAAGAAATTTCAAGCACAAAATGGACAAAATGGATCAAGTAGAAAATGTTCTGGAAAAAAAGGAAGTGATATAAAAATAGATGTTCCTATAGGAACAAGAGTGATAAACTATCAAACAAGAGAAATAATAGGTGATCTAATTCGAGACAAACAACAAATATTAATTGCTAAAGGAGGTTGGCATGGATTAGGTAATACTAGATTTAAATCTTCGACAAATAGAACTCCTAGAAGAAGTACATTAGGTACAATAGGAGAAAAAAGGGATATACAATTAGAACTAATTTTAATTGCTGATGTTGGAACATTAGGAATGCCTAATGTCGGAAAGTCTACGTTAGTTAGAAATATATCCGGAGCTAAAACAAAAATTGCAAATTATCCATTTACAACATTAAATCCAATTTTAGGAAGCGTGACTATTCAAAACAACAAAAAATTTATTATAGCAGATATTCCAGGTATAATTAAAGGTGCATCTAATGGCTCTGGATTAGGAATTCATTTTTTAAAACATTTAGAAAGATGCAAATTATTACTGCATATTGTTGATTTAGTTCCTGAAAATAGTTTACACCCAGTAGATAATATAGCTATTGTTTTAAATGAATTAAAAAAATATAATCTAAAACTATACAACAAACCAAGATGGTTGGTTTTTAATAAAATAGATTTATTAAGTCCAGGAAAATTAAATCAAACGATTAATGAACTCAAATACCAATGCAAAATAGATGAAAAATGCTATTTTATTTCTTCAATGAACAAAACTGGTATAAAAAAATTATGTTTTGATATAAGCAAGTATTTGATGAAATAAAAAAAGAACTCGGTCCATCAAAAAAACCAAGTTCTTTATAAATCAAAATCAATTATGCTCAGTTTAGCGTTTAGAAAATTGTGGACGCTTTCTAGCTTTTCGAAAACCAACTTTTTTACGTTCAACTTGACGTGAATCACGTGTTACAAATCCAGATTTTCTTAATTCAAAACGTAATAATTGATTGTATTTAATCAAAGCACGAGTAATACCTTGACGAATTGCACCGGCTTGACCAGAAATGCCTCCGCCTTTTACTGTAATATAAATATTAAATTTATCTGCCATATCAACTAATTCTAATGGTTGACGAACAATCATACAAGAAGTTTCACGACCAAAATACTCATTTAAAGAACGTTTGTTCACCATAATTTCTCCATTACCAGATCTAAGAAATACTCTAGCAGAAGAGCTTTTACGACGACCAGTACCATAGTTTTGAATCTGAATCATTTATTTTATATACCTTTTATTAAATATTAAGAAATTGAGGACATTGTGCTGCATGTCCATGATGTTCATTAGAAAAAACCTTTAATTTTTTGAACATGGAACGTCCTAAGGGACCTTTTGGAAGCATACCTTTTACTGCAATTTCTATCACTCTTTCTGGATGACGAGAAATCATTTCTTCAAATCTAGATTGTTTTATACCACCGACGTAACCCGTATGATGATAATAAATTTTATCAGTTTTTTTATTTCCTGTGACTAATATTTTCGAAGCATTTATGACTATAATATAATCACCAGTATCAAGATGAGGTGTGTATTCAGATTTATGTTTTCCTCGAAGATAAAATGATAACACACTTGCTAATCTACCCAATATTTTATTAGTTGCATCTACATAATACCAATTTCTTTTAATATTACCTGATTTAAGTGAAAAAGTTTTCATATAGAACCTATTTTAAAATAATTATTTATACAGAAAATAATACTATGATTGAGATTAATAATATATAGTAAACATATTTTACTAAAAATATATTTTATAGTATTTTTTATATTTTTTGTGAAATTGAATTAATTGTATCAATCATATTTTTTGAGAATTTTATCTAATTTGCTATATTTATTTTATATTCAGAAAAATTATATCTTTTATAGGTAATAAATTATGCCTACTCAAAATTCTTTGTTAATATTTCGTGATGAAATTAACAATATCGATAAAAAAATAGTAAAATTATTAGCAGAAAGAAAAAAATTAGTCTTTAAAATAGCTCAATCTAAAATAAAAAATAATCAAGCAATACGAGATCTGGAACGTGAGAAAAAAATGTTACAAAAATTAACAATTTTGGGCAAAAAAAATCATCTTACGTCTGATTATATAAATAGATTATTCCAGTTAATAATTGAAGAATCTGTTTCAACTCAAAAGAAGTTGTTAGAAAAATTTTGTGATAATCATAAATTAGTTCCTGCTCATTTTTCGTTTCTCGGACCTAAAGGCTCTTACTCACATATTGCTGCTTGTGAATACGCAAATCGAAATTTTCAAAAATGCATTATAAATGAATGTGCAACATTTGAGGAAGTGATTTTATCAGTTGAAAACAATGAAGCAGATTATGCGATTTTACCTATTGAAAACACTTGTTCTGGCTTTATTCACGAAGTTTTTCATATCTTAAAAAATACTAATTTATTTATTATTGGAGAAATTAACATTTTTATCAATCATTGTTTGCTTGCTCTTGAAAAAACTGAATTAAACAAGATTACAACAGTATATAGCCATCCTCAACCCTTTCAACAATGTAGTAATTTTATTAAACAATTTCCAGAATGGAAAATTAAATATACTAAAAGTACTGCAGATGCAATGAAAAAACTTACTAAATATCATAAAACAACTAATGCAGCATTAGGAAGTGAAATAGGAAGTAAAATTTATGGTTTAAAAATTTTAACTAAAAATTTAGCAAATAAAGAAAAAAATATCACAAGATTTGTTGTATTAAATCGAAATTCAATAGAAATTTCTGAAAAAATACCAACTAAAACAACATTAATATTTAGTGTAGAACAAGAATCAGGAGCACTTGATAAAGTTTTGTTAATATTGAAAGAAAAAAAAATAATTATGAAAAAATTAACTTCCCAAATATTATATAAGAACCCATCGGAAGAAATATTTTATATTGATATCGAAGTCAATATATCATCAGTACTAATGCAAAATATTCTTAAAAGAATTAAAAAAATTACTAAATTTATAAAAATTTTAGGCTGTTATCCCAATGAAAATGCATATCCAATAACACAATAAAATTTTTAAAAATGTATTATTTTTAAATGTAGAATTTATACCTTTCATATTTAAAACTAAAAAATAATTTTAAATATTTTTTTCAATTTTTTTAAAATATAAAAAATAATTAGTTGTTAACTAATAAATATTATATTTTAAAAATAATTATTATTTTTGATAATTTTTTAGGAAATGTAACGTGAGTAATAAATAATGTTTGAAAATTTAACGCAACGTCTTTCAAATAGTTTAAAGAAAATTATAAATAAAGGAAGACTCACAGAAGAAAATATCCAAGACACGATAAGAGAAGTTCGAAAAGCATTATTAGAAGCAGATGTGACATTATCAGTAATCAAAAAATTTATAGAAAATGTTAAAAATAAATCAATTGGTAAACAAATAAATAAAAGTTTAACTCCTGGACAAGAATTTATAAAAATAGTTAAACATGAATTAATTTTAGCAATGGGTGAAAAAAACAATTCTTTAAATTTATCTATTAAACCACCAGCAATTATATTAGTAGTTGGTTTACAAGGATCAGGCAAAACTACTAGTTTAGCAAAACTAGGACAATGGATTAAAAATAAATATAAGAAAAAAATATTAATCATGTCTACTGATATTTATCGTGCAGCCGCTATTAAACAACTTCAAATATTATCTCAGCAAATCGAAGTAGATTTTTTTATATCTGGTGAAAATGAAGAACCAATAGAAATAACTGAAAAAGCAATAAAACACGCGCAATTAAAATTATATGACATTTTATTAATTGATACAGCAGGACGTTTACATATTGATACAAAAATGATGCATGAAATCCAGAAAATACAACATGTATCACAACCTATTGAAACACTATTAGTAGTAGATTCTATGATGGGCCAAGATGCTATAAATATGGCAAAAACATTCAATGAGCATCTATTAATATCTGGTATCATATTAACTAAAACAGATAGTGATTCCAGAAGCGGAATTGCTTTATCTATGAGATATATTACTGGAAAACCTATCAAGTTTATAGGAACAGGAGAAAAAATGACATCTTTAGAAGCATTTTATCCTGAAAGAATAGTTGATAGAATTCTGGGAATGAATGATATTATATCTCTTATTGAAGATATTGAAGAAAAAATAGATCAATCACAACTTCAAAAATTAACAAAAAAATTAAAGAAAGGTCATGATTTTAATCTAAATGATTTTTTAACACAAATTAAACAAATGAAAAAAATAGGAGGTTTAAATTATTTTATAGACAAATTTTCTATAAATCATCAACTATCTAATAGTATATCATTGTTAAATACAGACAAAAATACTTTAAATAAAGCAGAAGCAATGATATGTTCTATGACACCTAAAGAAAGAAAAAAACCAATGATTATAAAAGGTTCAAGAAAACGTAGAATAGCTTTAGGTTCTGGAACAAAAATACAAGACGTAAATAAACTATTAAAAAATTTTGATGATATACGAAGAATTATGAAAAAAATTAAAACTGATGGAATAACAAAAGTGATGCGTGGAATAAAAAACATGCTGCCTAAAAATTTTTAAAAAATTATATTATAAAAATATATATTTAATGTTTTTCTTATGCTTTTTAATCACAAAATATAATTTTTTCAATTGATTTAAAACAATCCTTTTAATCTAACAACTTTTAAGAAGAAAAAAATATGGTAAAAATTCGTTTAGCTAAATATGGGACAAAAAAATGTCCTTTTTATAAGATAGTAGTAGCAGATAGTCGTTTTTCTAGAAACGGCCGTTTTATTGAACGTTTAGGATATTTTAATCCTATTGCTAGAGGAAAGTCTGAAGCACTAAAATTAAATTTAGAACGTATTAAATACTGGACTAATCAAGGTGCTCAAATGTCAGAAAGAACTAAAAAATTAATAAAATTACTAAATAAGAAGAGGTAAGATTATCAATATCAGTATTAATATACCAGAAAAACCATTATTAGTAGGAAAAGTTGGAAAATCTTATGGCATATTGGGCTGGATACACATTTTTTCTTTCACAGAAAAAAAAGACGCAATATTTAATTATCTTCCATGGTTTTTTTTAAAAGAGAAAAAATGGGAAAAAATTGAAATTGAAAATTGGAAAAAATATAAAGATCATTTCATTGTCAATATAAAAGGCATTTCCAATCGCTCAATAACTGAAAAATTTACTAATTCAGAGATAATTATTAGTAAAAATACATTGCCTTTATTAAAAAAAAATGATTATTATTGGCATGATATTATCAACTACAAAGTATTTAATACAGATCAAAGTTATTTAGGAACTGTAATTAATTTAATAAGAATGAAAAATAATGATGTTCTTATAATAAAAAATAAATCAGATGTATTTAAAAACAATATATTAATTCCATTTATCGAGAACGAAATAATTAAAAATGTAGATACTAAAAATAAATTTATATTTGTTCAATGGAACTAAATTATGTATTCTAAATGAAAAAAAAATATAATGATACTATAATGTATTTTAATGTTATTACTATTTTCCCGGAAATGTTTAATGCGATTATTAATTATGGCATAATAGGACAAGCAATTAAAAAAAAAATTATTAATATTAATTTTCTTAACCCAAGAAATTTTAGTAAAAACAAATATAAATCTGTAGACGATCGTCCTTATGGAGGAGGACCTGGAATGTTGATGAGTTTTGAACCATTATATCTAGCTATTCAAGAAGCTAAGTCCAGATTAAAAAATGCAACTGTTATTTATCTATCTCCTCAAGGTAAAAAATTAGAACAAAATAATATAACAGAATTGATTAAAAAAAAAAAAATTATCTTTATATGTGGTCGATACGAGGGAATAGACCAAAGAATTATTGCTAATCAAGTAGATGAAGAATGGTCTATAGGAAGTTATATACTGACCGGAGGAGAATTAGCTGCAATGGTTATGATTGACTCTATTTCTCGATTAATTCCAGGTGTTATTAAAAAAAAGTCAATAGAAGAAGATTCTTTTTCTAATAATCTACTTGATTATCCCAGTTATACTCGACCTGAAATTATAAAAAACATGTCAGTGCCTAAAATATTATTGTCTGGAAATCATGATCAAATTCGTATTTGGCGTTTAAAAAAATCACTTGGAACAACATGGATTAAACGTCCTGATCTTCTAAAAAAAAAAAATTAACAGAAGAAGAAACAATGCTGTTAAATGAATTTAAAAAAAAATTTAGAGAAAAAAATAATTATTAATTTTTTTATTTTTCTGAATTAAAGAGGAAATTATGCTCAGTATAATTCAAGAAATTGAAAAAGAACAAATAAAAAAAAATATACCTATTTTTAGATCCGGAGATACTGTGGAAGTGAAAGTATGGGTTATTGAGGGTTCTAAAAAACGTCTACAATCTTTTGAAGGAATAGTAATAGCAATAAAAAATCGTTATTTGAATTCATCTTTTACTGTACGTAAAATTTCTAATGGAGAAGGTATTGAACGAGTTTTTCAAACACATTCTCATAGTATTGATGAAATTATTATAAAAAGAAAAGGTTTAGTTAGAAAAGCTAAATTATATTATTTAAGAACTCGTACTGGAAAAGCTGCACGTATTAAAGAAAGACTAAATTAATTTTAATATGCAGTCATAATAGAATTCTTGACTGCATTATTTTTTATACTATGTAAATAGTAATTGATTTTTATTTCTAAAAATTATAAAGTTCCACCGATAGTTAATTTTTCTAATTTCATCGATGGTTGACCAATTCCAACTGGAATATTTTGACCATCCTTACCACAGATACCCATTCCTTGATCCATTTTTAAATCATCACCAACCATAGATATTTGTTGCATTACTTCTAAACCTGATCCTATTAGAGTTGTATTTTTAATTGGTGTCAAAATTTTTCCTTTCTTAATTAAATAAGCTTCGGAAGTGGAAAATACAAATTTTCCAGAAGTAATATCAACTTGACCTCCAGAAAAATTTAAAGCATATATTCCATAATCAACACTTTTAATTATATCATCTATTTTAGATGTTCCAGATAACATATAAGTATTAGTCATACGAGGCATAGGTAAATATGAATAAGATTCACGACGTGCATTTCCAGTGGATTTCATTCCCATTAAACGTGCATTCATTTTATCCTGCATATACTTTTTTAGTATTCCATTTTCAATTAAAACATTATATTGACCTGGAGTACCTTCATCATCGATACTTAATGATCCACGCTGATCTTTAATTGTTCCATCATCAATAATAGTACATAATTCTGATGCAACCCTTTTACCAATCATATTAGTGAATATTGAAGTACCTCTTCTATTAAAATCGCCTTCTAAACCATGACCTACGGCCTCATGTAACAGAACACCTGGCCATCCAGAGCCTAAAACTACTGGAAATGTACCTGAAGGAGCTTCTTTTGAAGATAAATTTAATAAAGCTATACGAACAGCTTCTTTAGACCAATAATCAATTCTAATTTCTTTTGAAAAATCATCTTTATCTAAAAAAAAGTTATAGTCGGTACGACTTCCTCCTCCACTGCGACCACGCTCTCTTTTTCCATGATCTTCAACTAAAACACTAATTGAAAATTGTACTGATGGTCTTATATCTGTTGCTAAATCCCCATCAGTGGAAGCAATTAAAATCTGCTCATACCCTCCTGTTAAGGTGGCGTTTACTTCTATAACACGAGAATCAAAACTGCGTGCTATATGATTTGCTCTATAAAGAAGATCAATTTTTTCTCTAGAAGAGAATATTGGCAAAGGATTCGCAGTACTATAAAAAGGTTGTATTTGTTTTCTTGATAAGGTTTTTGTTTTTCCTGAACCTTTTGTAAAAATAATACTACATGCTTTATTAGTACTAGTTCTCAAGGAATCTATTGATATTTGATCTGCGTAGGCAAATCCTGTACTTTCTCCTTTAATAGCTCTAACTCCAATACCTTGGTCAGAATGATAATTTCCTTCTTTTATAATGCCGTTTTCTAACGACCAAGATTCATGAATGTGAGATTGAAAATACAGATCCCCATAATCTAACTTGCGTTTACAAAGTTCTTCCAAAGAAATAAAAATATCTTGAGAATTTATTTGATTTGCAGATAACAAATTTTCAGTAACTAATTCAAATGTCATTTAAACTCACTTAATTTATGATAATATTATATATATCCATTATAAAAGATAAAATAACAAACAAAAATATTTTTTCTAAGAAATATTATACAATTTTTTAAAGAGATTAATATGAAAAATATTATAAATATATTATTAATAAATGGACCTAATTTAAATCTTTTAGGAACAAGAGAAACTAAAATTTATGGCAATATTACCTTATCTGATTTATTAAAGAACTTGGAAATAAAAGCAAAAAAACTTAATATATCTTTAAAACATATACAATCTAATGCAGAACATGTGTTAATTGATAAAATTCATTCTTCAAGAAAAAAGGTTGATTATATAATTATTAATCCAGCAGCTTTTACACATACCAGTATAGCTATTCGAGATGCATTAATTGCAGTTAATATTCCCTTTATTGAAGTTCATATTTCAAACATTTATGCTAGAGAAAATTTTCGTTCTCATTCGTGGTTGTCTGATATTTCTAAAGGTGTAATTTGCGGACTAGGTCTAGATGGTTACCATTGGGCGTTAGAAACAATACATAATAGAATGATCAGTTTAAAAGATAATAAAATTTATAAATAAAATATTCAGAATACTAAAAAACAAGATTGAATAAATGTTAATTATTTATAAAAAATACAATCAAGTTATTAAAACTATTCCACAAAAAAAATTTTAATAATCAAAAATGTACTTTTGCACTCTCTTAAGTTGTTGTTAAAATAGAAAGTGCAATTAGAAAGAGTCTAAAAAATCTTTAAAATCATTAATTCATATTGTATTTTTTTAATTTTTTACGTAATGTGCTACGATTAATTCCCATCATTAAAGCAGCACGTGTTTGATTTCCTCTAGTATACTGCATTATCATATCTAAAAGTGGCTGTTCTAATTCCGCCAATACTAATTCATATAAATTATCTACATTTTTACCATTTAAATTTAATAAATAATGTTTTAAAGATTTTTTTACTAATTCACGCAAAGGTATTTTTATATTTTCATCTTGATTATTTATAGTAGATAAAAACATAAATTCAATGTTATTTTTTTTTTCCAGCATAGTACCATTAACTCTTAATTTTTTTATTTTATATACATTGTTTTAAAAAAATTGTACTTAAAAAGTAAATTTTTTATATATGAAATAATACATTTTAAAATTATTGATGAAATAAATAATATGTTTTATTAAGAATAAATACAATAAAATAAAAAAGTTTATTTAATATTTGATATTTTCAGAATAAGTTCTTGCATATCGTAAGGCAGAGGTATTGTCCAAGACACCAAATTATTATTGGCAGGATGATGAAAAGAAAGATGACTGGCATGTAATGCTTGACGAGAAAATTGATAGATTTTATTGATCTTTTTATCTTTTATATAATTGAGTTGAATGTTAGAACCTCCATAATAAGGATCTCCAACTAATGGGTGTTTAATATGTAACATATGAACACGTATTTGATGAGTGCGTCCAGTTTCTAATTTTATTGCTATATGCGTATGAAATTTAAAACGATTAATTATTTTATAATGAGTAACTGATTTTTTTCCTAAATGATGTACCATCATACAAGTTCTTTTAGAATGATGACGCATGATAGGCTGATTAATAGTCCCACCTGAAATCATTTTGCCTTTAACAATAGCTTCATATTCTCGAGTAATTTTTCTTTTTTTTAATTCTGATAATAAATAGTTATAAGAAAATAAAGTTTTTGCAATAACCATTAATCCACTAGTATTTTTATCTAAACGATGAACTATTCCCGCACGAGGCAAGTCTTTAATATATTTATAATGATATAATAAAGCATTTAAAATTGTTCCTTTTTCATTTCCAGAACCTGGATGAACAACTAAACCAGCAGGTTTATTAATAACTAGTATATCATTATCTTCATAGATAATATTTAAAAAAATATTTTCTGGAACATTAAATAATATATCTTTAGAAAAAGGATAAATTGTAAGTATTTCTCCTCCTAAAATCTTTTTATTCGGTTGGTTTAGAATTTTTTTATTGACTAATACTCGGTTCATAAAAATTAAATTTTTCAAATAAGAACGAGAATATTCTTTAAATATTTTAGATAAAACTAGATCTAATCTCTTCCCCAATAATGACGAACATGATACCACAGCACTTAGCTCTTTTTTTTTCAATATAATTACCCTTATATTTTGATGAATATTATTTTAACTTTAAAAGCGAATTTTTAATATTTATAGAATATGATATTCTATATAATTACAAACATAAATATTTTTAATAAAAATTCTTATTAATTTAAATCAAATACATAATAATGAAAAAAAAGCAGAGTATTATAATTACTTTTATAATTTTATTTTTAAGCTTAACAGTTCATTCTCAATCTTTAAAAAACAATTATTTTATAGAAACATATATTCTCTATGAAAAATCTGAAAGAGAATTAAGAAAAGAACATTTTGATAATACTATATTTATATTAGAAAAAATAAAAAAAAATAATATTGCAAATTTTAATAATGATAAAATTCAAATGCATTTAATTTATGCTTATTATAAAAACTTAAATTTTGATATGGCTCAAAAAAATATAGAGGAATTTATATATTATTATCCAAACCATCCAAATTTAGATTACGTGATGTATATAAAATGTTTAATTAGTATGACTCTAGATAAAGATATATTTTTTAAAATCTTACCTATAGATCATTATAAAAATGATATTAATCATACAATACATTCATTCTTTCAATTGAAGAATTTTATTTATCAATATCCTAAAAGTCGATATCTTGTAAATGCTAAAAAAGATTTAATATATCTAAAAAATCGTTTATCTGAATATGATCTTAAAATCTTAAAGTTTTATTTTTTTCATAAAAAATATATAGCTGTTATAAATAGAGGAGAAGAAATAATTCAAAAATATTCAGAAACGCCAGCTGCACGAAAAGCTCTTATATATATGGAAAAATCTTATAAAGCATTAAAAATTTTTGATACAGCAAAAAAAATATCAAAAATAATTTTATTAAATAAAGTTCAAGAAACTTAAAATTAATATAAAAATATTTGTTTTATGCAAAATATTGTAAAATATTTCCTACTAATATTCTTTTATGATTATTTTAAAAATAAAATGATTTAATAAATTCCGTTTTTAGAATACCGCGTTCATATCATATTTATTTTTAATTAACAAGACAAATAATGAATAAAACAACAAATAAAATACGTCAAGATTTTTTAAAATTTTTTAAAGAAAAAGAACATGTAATTATTCCAAGTAGTTCTTTAATTCCTCATAATGACTCTACATTATTATTTACTAATGCAGGTATGAATCAATTTAAAGAAATCTTTTTAGGCGAAAAAAAAATCCACCACTCACGTGTAGCTACTGTTCAACGATGTTTAAGAACTGGAGGGAAACATAATGATTTAGAAAATGTCGGATACACTTCAAAACATCATACATTTTTTGAAATGCTTGGAAATTTTAGTTTTGGAGATTATTTTAAAAAAAAGGCAATCGAGTATGCTTGGGAATTATTAACATCACAAAAATGGTTCAACATACCAAAAAATAAATTATGGGTCTCAGTATATCAAGATGATCATGAAACATATAAAATCTGGCATAACATCATAAAAATACCTTCTGAACGCATTATAAAGATAGGTGATAAAAACAACATTCAATATAATTCTGAAAATTTTTGGCAAATGGGTGATAGTGGACCATGTGGTCCTTGTACTGAAATATTTTATGATTATGAAAATAAAATTATAAATAATCCACTAGAGTTTTTAGAAAACAAAAACGGTCGGTTTGTTGAAATTTGGAATATTGTTTTTATAGAATTTAATCGTATATCAAATACAAAAATTATTTCTTTAGAAAACAAATCTATAGATACAGGTATGGGATTGGAAAGAATATCTGCTGTTTTACAAAATGTTTATTCTAATTATCATATCGATATATTTCAAGAATTAATAGAAACTATATCTAAATTTAGTTCTTCAAATAATTTAAACAATGTTTCTTTACAAGTTATAGCAGATCACATTAGATCTTGCGTATATATTATTGCAGATAATATTACTCCGTCAAATGAACACAGAGGTTATGTTTTAAGAAGAATTATCAGACGAGCATTAAGACATGGACATAAAATCGGAATTAAACAAAATTTTTTTTACAAACTAGTATCTAGTGTAATTAAAATTATGGGCAAAACTGCTGATTTTTTAAAAGAAAAACAAAAAAAAATAGAAGAAATTTTAAAAATAGAAGAAAAACAATTTTCTTATACGCTTGATAAAGGTTTAAAAATATTAAATAACGAAATAAAAAAAATAAATAGCAATATACTTTCGGGTAAAACCGCATTTTATCTTTATGATACTTTTGGCTTTCCAATTGATTTAACAGCAGATGTTTGTCGTGAAAAAAATATAAAAATAGATTACACTGAATATGAATCATTTAAAGAAAAACAAAAAAAACAATCAAATGTTAATAAAAAATTTCATAAAAATTATAATGATAAGATTATTATAAATGATACGTGTATTTTTGAAGGTTACAAAAAAAATACAACAAAATCATTAGTAAAACATATTTTTGTAAAAAATAAATCTGTTAACAATATTAAAATAAATGAGAATGGAGTTATTTTCCTTGATAAAACAACATTTTATGGCGAATCAGGAGGACAAATAGGTGATATAGGTTATTTGTATTCTGAAAAATCATCTTTTGTAGTAGAAAACACAAAAAAATATGGAAACACAATAGGACATATTGGAAAATTAATTTCAGGAGAAATTGCAGTTGATGATTTTATTTACAGTAAAATTAACAAAGATTACAGACATTCTATTCAATTAAATCATTCCGCAACACATTTATTACATGCTGCGCTACGAAAAATTTTGGGAAATAACATTAGTCAAAAAGGTTCTTTAGTAACTAATAAATATTTAAGATTTGATTTTTCTTATTTTAGAACAATAGATAAATCTCAAATACAGAAAATTGAAAATGTAATTAATATAAATATTCGTAAAAATGTTAAACTTGAAACTCAGGAGCTAAGTTTAGAAGAAGCCAAAAAGAAAAATGCAATAGCTTTGTTTGATAATCAATATAGTTCTATCGTACGAGTTGTATTTATGAACAATTTTTCAATTGAACTTTGTGGTGGAACACATGTCAAAAGAACTGGTGATATTGGATTATTTAAAATTATTTCTCAATCAAGCATAGCATCAGGAATCAAACGAATTGAAGCTGTAACGGGACAAAAAGCTATAGATTATTTGCATAAAACAGATAATTATATAAAAGATATATCTTTGATATTAAATTGCAATATTTTCGATATTAAAGAAAAAACAAAAAAACTTACTATTGTAATAAAAAATTTAGAAGAAAAAATAATTCAAATAAAAAATAAAGAAAATACACAAAATATAAAAAAATTACTTAAAAAAAGTACAGATATAAAGGGTACAAAATTTTTATCAAATATTTTTTATAACTATGAACATAAATTATTAAGAGTCATAGTTGATAAGTTAAAACAAGAATTAAAGAATGTAATTACTATTTTAATAAATATTAAAGATAACCGCTTTACTGTTATTGTTGGAGTTACGAAAAATTTACTTAATCAAATAACGGCAATAAGAATTATAGATATGATTACAAATGAAACACATGGAAAAGGAGGGGGAAGAGATGAAATCGCTGAAGGAGGAGGTATTTATACAAAACAACTACCTATTATTTTAGATAATATAAAATCATGGATTAATAAAAAGCTACATAAACAATAAAATAAGAAGTATTTTCGTTTTACATGTGAAACATTAAATACTGAAGAAATTATCAGTTCAAAATTTATTGAGAATATACAATTAGAATATATTATCTAAATGTCTAATGGTCTACGTTTAACCCTGTATTATTCATAACGCCAGGAACTAAAGAGGCGGAACTCTTTTAATATTTCAAGGAACAAAGAATGCTTATTTTAACTCGTCGAATCGGCGAAACGTTAATAATTGGCGATGAGATAACTGTAACAGTACTAGGAGTTAAAGGTAACCAAGTTCGTATTGGTGTAAATGCCCCTAAAGAAGTTTCGGTACATCGTGAAGAAATATATCAACGTATTCAAGCTGAGAAAAAACAATAAAAAAATTATTAATCAATGCTGCATCTTACCAATATTAAGTAAGATGTAGTTTTTCACTTAATAAAAAATAAATATAATCTCTACTCTTTATATAAAAAAATATGTTTGACTTATATAAAAAAAAAAGTAAAATAATATCTATAAAATTAAAAAATTTTATGCACAGGTGAGATGGCCGAGAGGATGAAGGCGCTCCCCTGCTAAGGGAGTATGCAGAAAAATATCTGCATCGAGGGTTCGAATCCCTCTCTCACCGCCAATTATTAATTTTTATATTGCATCCGTAGCTCAGTTGGATAGAGTACTCGGCTACGAACCGAGCGGTCGGAGGTTCGAATCCTTCCGGATGCAAAAATACACAAAAAAATAATCTCTCAATTAAAAAATAATAAAAAAAGTATATTTAAATATTATATTTAAAATATTTTTAAGAGTCTTTCAATATTTTAGATTAGGAGAGAAAATTGATACAAGATATTTCGGAAAAAATTGCCTGGTTGAAAATTAATCCAAAAATGCTAGAAGGTATTTTTCGAGGCATTGAACGCGAAACCTTAAGAATTGAAAAAAATGGAAATTTTTCTAAAAATACACATCCACATTTAATTGGATCCTCTTTAACTCATAAATGGATTACTACTGATTTTGCAGAAAATTTATTAGAGTTTATTACTCCTACTAGTAATAATATAGATTATTTATTATCTTTCCTAACAGATCTACATCGTTTTACAGCATCAAAAATAAAGAATGAACGTATGTGGCCTTTTAGTATACCTTATTTTTGTAACAAAAAACCAAAAATTCAAATAGCACAATATGGAACATCTAATCTTGGAAAAATGAAAAATACTTATAGAAAAGGTTTAAAAAATCGCTATGGTGATGTTATAAATACTATTTCAGGAATACATTATAATTTTTCATTACCTTTGTTCTTTTGGAAAAATTGGAAAAAAGATAAAAATAAAAAAAATAATACTGATTACGTTTCATCAGGATATTTAAATTTAATTAGAAATTATTATCGATTTGGTTGGATTATTCCTTATTTATTTGGATCATCACCTGCAGTACCATCACATTTTTTAAAAAATGCAAAAAAAAAATATAAATTCAAGAAAAATAAAGAAAACATACTTTATTTACCATGGTCTACTTCATTAAGACTTAGCGATATTGGTTACACTAATACAAATATTTTAGATTTAAATATCATGTTTAATGATATCCATGAATATATCGAATCATTTAAAAAAGCTTTGGAAACACCATCAAAAAAATTTTTTAATATAGGATTAAAAGATTTAGATGGAAATTTTAAGCAATTAAACACCAATATTTTACAAATAGAAAATGAACTTTATACTCAAATAAGACCAAAAAGAAAGACAAAAATTGGTGAATCACTTTTAGAAGCTCTAAAAAATCAAGGAATTGAATACGTTGAAATACGCTCTTTAGATATTAATCCATTTTCTCCTATAGGCATAAGTAAAAAACAAATACTATTGTTAGATTTGTTTTTGATTTGGTGTGCTTTAATTGATTCACCTAAAATTGATAAAAATGATTTTATACTGGTTACCAAAAATTGGGAAAGAATAATTTATGAAGGGAGAAAACCTAATCAAAAAATTTACATCAATAATCAAAATGAAACAAAAACATTAATTGAAATTAGCAATATTATATTTAAAGATTTAAATGAAATTGCATTAATACTAGATAATAATTCAAATAATCTGTTGTATCAAACAGCATGTAAAGAAATCAAATCATTTTTTCAAAATCCAGATCTAACTTATTCAGCTAAATGCTTAAAATTTTTAATTAAAAAAGGAATGAAAAAAACAGGTTTGTTTTTAGCTAACAAATATCATAAAAAATTTATTAATGAAAATCATTTAAATTTAAATCAAAATATTCTAGAAAAAGAAGCAAAATATTCCCTTCAGAAACAGGAAAACATAGAAAAAGAAGATATATTATCGTTTGAAGAATATATAAAAATGAAATAATTCTCCCATGCTAGTAAACATGGGATACTCATAAAAATATTAATATATTCTTTCATATTAGATATGCTTTGCTACTTTATAAAAAACGTTTTTAAATATTTTATCTTTAAATAATAAGATTATCCCAATATTTTTATTGAGATAATTCATTTATTTTATCAATTTTTTCCCATGGAAATTCCTCTCTTCCAAAATGTCCATAAACTGCTGTTTTCAAATAAATAGGCTGAAGAAGATTTAGCATTTTAATTAATCCATATGGACGTAAATCAAAAACATTACGAATTAAAAAAATCAACGAACTATTACTTATTTTCCCAGTTTTAAAAGTATCTATCATGATGGAAATTGGTTCAGCTATCCCAATAGCATACGAAAGTTGAATCTCACAACGATCAGCTAAACCAGAAGCAACAATATTTTTAGCTACATATCTAGCTGCATATGCTGCAGATCGATCTACTTTTGAAGGATCTTTTCCGGAAAAAGCACCTCCCCCATGTCTAGCCATACCTCCATATGTATCAACAATAATTTTACGACCTGTTAAACCGCAATCTCCCATAGGACCTCCTATAACAAATCTACCCGTGGGGTTAATAAAAAATTTTGTATTCTTTGTCAACCATTTCTTGGGTAGTACTGGTTTAATAATTTCATCCATCACAGCTTCTTTTAAAATATTTTGAGTAATATTTTCATCATGTTGTGTCGAAAAAACTACAGTATCTATTCCTATTACATTTCCGTTGTTATATTTAAATGTCACTTGACTTTTAGCATCAGGTCTTAACCAAGGTAGAACATTTTTTTTTCTCAGTTCAGATTGTTTTTTCATTAAAAGATGAGCATAAGTAATAGGTGCTGGCATTAAAGATTCAGTTTCATTAGTAGCATAACCAAATATAATACCCTGATCTCCAGCTCCTTGTTTTAAAGGATCAGAACGATCTACACCTTGATTAATATCAGGTGATTGTTTTCCAATTGCACTTAAAACTGCACAAGAATTAGCATCAAATCCAAAATCAGAATTAATATAACCGATATTATTAATAGTATTTCGAGTAATTTCTTCGACATCAACCCAGGCAGTTGTTGTAATTTCTCCACCAATTAAAACCATACCTGTTTTAACAAAAGTTTCACAAGCAACGCGTGCTTTAAGATCTTGTTTAAGTATTTCATCAAGTAATGCATCAGAAATTTGATCAGCAATCTTATCTGGATGACCTTCTGAAACTGATTCAGATGTAAAAAGATATTCAGTCATATTCTATTTACCTTATTTTAAAATAATTTTATCTCTATAGTTTTAAAAAATTCAAGATTTTTCAACATATAACAATCAAATGTAAGATATCTTGAGATTTAAATTTTTTAAATTTATAATAAAATCTTACTTCATTATAATATTTTTTAAAATAAAAAGTTATAACTAGATATTTATTGTTAATATGTGAAATATATTATATTTTAAAAGAAGGAAAAATAACGATATGTTTTTAATTTTTAATAACAAAACATCATAAAAAATTTATTTTTTAAAAATAGAAAAAATAAAAATGATAAAAAAAATTTTGATTTTTATAATTAGTATGTTTTTTTTTTATCCTTGAATAAAAAAAATAATTTTAAAAAAAATACTATAAAAAATTTCTATCAAGCAAAAATTATATCAATAAAAATAAACAAAAATTCCCCAGGTTCTTTTTATTGTGGATGTAAAATTGTTTGGAAACAAAAAAAAGGTGTTCCTGATCTATATTCTTGTGGATATAAAATTCGAAAAAATATTAATCGTGCAACAAGAATTGAATGGGAACATGTCGTACCAGCATGGCAATTTGGACATCATAAAAAATGCTGGAAAAAAGGAGGTCGTAAAAAATGTATCGCAGATAGAACATACCAATATATTGAATCTGATCTTCATAATTTACAACCCGTGATTGGAGAACTTAATGCAGATCGTTCTAATTTTATATATGGTCAAGTAAGCTATAATACTTCAAAGTATGGGAGATGCAATATGAAAATAGATTTTCAAAGAAAAATAGCAGAGCCACCTGAAAGAGCTCGGGGCAGTATAGCTAGAACTTATTTTTATATGAGTAAAAAATATAATGTCATTTTGTCTAAAAAAGAAAAGAAAACATTTTCAATGTGGGATAAAATTTTTCCTGTTACAAAGTGGGAATGTGAAAGAGAAAAATTAATATTTAAAATACAAGGCAATCATAATAATTATGTTTATAAAAAATGTTATAAAAAAAGAAAAATATGAATAAAAATATACCACGTATATACGTTAAAGACCATTTAGAAACGAATAAAATTTACTTTTTATCAGAAGAAAATATACATTATATTAAAAAAGTTTTAAGAATGAAAATTCAAGATATATTAGAGTTATTCAATAATACTAACTATATTTTTTTTGCTAATATAATATATATTTCTAAGAAAACAATTCAAATCAAAATCTTTAAAAGTGAATTAAAAAACATCGAATCTTCACTCCATATTCATTTAGGACAAGTCATCTCTAAACATGAAAAAATGGATTTTACTATTCAAAAATCAATTGAAATGGGTGTTCATATGATTACACCATTATTTTTTGAAAACAGTTATTTTCAAAAAAAAAACATTAATATATTTCATAAAATGAAACGTTGGGAAAAAATAGCAATTTCTGCATGTCAACAATGTCATCGTAATATTATACCGAAAATCAAAACGCCTAAAAATATTTTTTCATGGTGTGAAGGAAATACAAATAATGATATAAAAATTATTTTTCATCCAAATACTAAATTAACAATCAATAATTTAAAAAAACCCATAAAATATATTCGAATAATTATTGGATCTGAAAAAGGGTTTTCAAATAATGAAATTCAAAAAATTATTAAATATGGATTTATTCCAATGAGATTAGGACCTAGAATTTTAAGAACAGAAACAGCTTCCCTCGCAATTATTACTGCATTGCAAACAAAATTTGGTGATTTAATAAAATAATATAATTTATTTTTATTTTTTATAGTTTTTTAAAAAAAACATTATTGAGCATTTAAAAATTTTTTTACTAAAATTGAATTAAAATTTCTATGAATTTTCAATAAAGTAAGAATAAAAAAATTTTTAAGTTATGAATCAATTTCATAATTAAAACATTTATAAATATAAAAAATAAAATTAGTTTCTAGAACAAGTTAATGTTTTTCTATCTCTTTAAGTCTTGATTTTTTATTAATAGTTTTTATTCCATTTCGTGTTCCAACTAAAATGACATCAGCACTTCTAGAAGCAAATATACCTACTGTAACTACTCCTGGTAATGAATTTATTTTTTTCTCCATAGATAAAGGATCTTTTATATATAAATTATATACATCTATAATTATGTTTCCATTATCTGTGACAAAATTTTTTCGATATTTTGGTATGCCTCCAATTTTTACCATTTCTTGCAGAATATAAGAAAGAGCCATCGGAATAATTTCAACAGGAAGTGGAAATTTTCCAAGGACATTTACTTTCTTTGTTTTATCAATAATACAAATAAATTTTTTTGCCATTGTAGCAATAATTTTTTCTCTCGTTAAAGCACCTCCCCCACCTTTAATCATCTGCATACAATTATTAATTTCATCAGCACTATCAACATAAATAGTAAGTGAACTAAAATTTTCTAAGTTAAATACTTTTATGCCTTGTTTTTTAAGTAATGAAGTAGAAGAACTAGAACTAGACACTGCGCCATATATTAAATTTTTTACTGTGCTTAGAGCTTCAATAAAATAAAAAATAGTTGTACCAGTTCCTACTCCAACAATAGTATTGGGATAAATATAATCTAATGCAGCCCATGCTGCTTTTTTTTTTAATTGATTTAAATTCATAATATAAAAAATTATTTTATTTTAAATAAAACTCTAAATTAGAAAAAGGGTAGATTTTTGATCTGATTTAATTGAAATTGAATATATAATTAATGGTTTTAAATAGTAATATTTTATTTTTCATGATTCTAATAAAACTATTTTATTAAGAAGTTAAAACAAAAGATATTTTTTAGATTGGCTGGGGTACCTGGATTCGAACCAGGGATGCCGGTATCAAAAACCGGTGCCTTAACCACTTGGCTATACCCCATTTTTTAATATTTTATGTTTATAAAAAAAATTTTTTATACTATACGGGAGGCGAGATTTGAACTCGCACACCTTGCGGCGCCAGAACCTAAATCTGGTGCGTCTACCAATTTCGCCACTCCCGCTCTTGGTAAATAATGGTAGCTACGACGGGAATCGAACCCATGACCCCAGCGTTATGAGTGCTGTGCTCTAACCGACTGAGCTACGTAGCCTAACAAAAATATTTTCTATAATAGAAATATATTTTATAATATATAAATTGAATAATCAACAAAATTATTTTAATTGGAAAGATTAATTAGGAATAAAATGGATACCAAGATAAAAAATAAATATAAAAATTTTATTTGTCAAATTATTAACAATGATTTTAATAAAAATAAAAGTCTATCTTTTTGCACTCGCTTTCCACCTGAGCCGAATGGACATCTTCATATTGGTCATGCAAAATCAATATGTTTGAATTTTGAGCTCGCACATCTATACGAAGGACAATGTAATCTTCGATTTGATGATACAAATCCATTAAAAGAAAAAATTAAATATATTAATTCTATCAAATATGACATTAATTGGATGGGTTATAAATGGCATGGTAATGTTCGTTATTCTTCCGAATATTTTTCAGAGTTATATGAATATGCAAAAGAATTAATAAAACGGGGTTTGGCTTATGTAGATCAGTTAACAAAAGAACAAATACGTCAATATAGAGGCACTTTAAATACTCCAGGTAAAAACAGTCCCTATAGAAACAGAACTATAAAAGAAAATATGCAACTTTTTAAAAAAATGAAAAATGGAGAATTTTCTGAGGGAGAAGCATGCCTACGTGCTAAAATAGACATGAAATCTTCTTTTATTATCATGCGTGATCCTGTTTTATATCGTATTATTTTTGCTGACCATCATCAGACTCAAAACAAATGGTGTATATATCCTATGTATGATTTTGCTCATTGTCTTTCTGATTCTATCGAAGGAATTACCCATTCGTTATGTACACTAGAATTTCAAGATAATAAATCTTTGTATAATTGGATATTAAAGCACACAAGTGTTAAACATCATCCTAAACAATACGAATTTTCTCGACTTAATCTAGAATTTTCGATTTTATCTAAAAGAAAAATAAAAAAACTCATTGATAAAAAAATTATAGAAGGCTGGGATGATCCTCGAATTCCTACACTTTCTGGTTTAAGAAGAAAAGGATATACACCATCTTCTATCAAGAAATTCTGTCAAAAAATTGGAGTAACTAAACAAAATAATCTAATAGAATTTTCTATGTTAGAACATTGTATTCGTAAAGAATTAAATGAAACCGCTATACGTACGATGGCTATATTAGAACCAATTAAAATATTTTTATATAATTTAAATGAAAATCATGAAGAAAAATTTACAGTTCCCAATCATCCTAATTATCCTAAAATGGGGACTCATAAAATTATTTTTACTAATACCTTATATATTGAACGTTCAGATTTCAAAGAGAAATATGATAATAAATATAAAAGATTAAAACTAGGAGAAAAAATACGTCTGAGATATGCTTATATAATTAAAGCAGAAAAAATAGAAAAAGATCAATATAATAACATTATTAATATAATATGTTATTGTGATTTGAAAACTTTAGGAAAAAAACCAAAAAATAATAAAAACCCTTCAGTAATACACTGGATTTCAGAAAAAAATACACTTGCAGTAGAATTCAGATTATATAATCCATTATTTAATATAAAAAATCCAGATCAAGAAAAAAATTTTTTATCATATATTAACTCTGACTCTTTAATAAAGAAATATGGATTTATAGAAAAAATAATAGGAGAAAAAATACAACAAAAAATTCATGATAATAATCTAAAATTATTTTTTCAATTTGAAAGAATTGGTTATTTTTGTATAGATTATAGAAATTCCAAAAAAGATTATTTAGTATTTAATCGCACTGTCAGTTTGCGCGATACATGGAATATAAAAAAATTAAAATAAAAAACGTTACGAATAATTAATACGAGTATATAATCTTACATTTGTATTTCAAATCAAAATATAAAAAACAAATGTGTTGCTATAAAAATTTTTATTTTAATCAAAATATTTTATGATTTCAAATCATTATAAAATGTTTTAAATTAAACACTTATTCATTTTAACTAATATTTTTATATTTAGCATGACTAAAAATTACATTTTTATTACTGGTGGAGTTGTCTCGTCTTTAGGAAAAGGTATTGCAGCTGCTTCACTAGGTGCAATATTAAAAGCACGAAACTTAAAAACAACGATTATAAAACTAGATCCATATATTAATGTGGATCCCGGAACAATAAGTCCTATTCAACATGGAGAAGTGTTTGTTACTGAAGATGGCTCTGAAACAGATTTAGATTTAGGGCATTATGAACGGTTTATTCATACTAAAATGACATATTTGAATAATTTTACCACAGGTGCAGTTTATTCCCAAGTTTTAAAAAAAGAAAGAAGAGGTGAGTACTTAGGAGCTACTATTCAAGTAATACCTCATATCACTAATGCTATTAAAGAAAGAATTATTTTATGCTCAAAAAACAGTAATATTGTTCTTGTAGAAATAGGTGGTACTGTTGGTGATATTGAATCTCTTCCATTCTTAGAAGCAATTCGTCAAATGGCAGTAGATATCGGACGCAAAAATGTCATATATATACATTTAACATTAGTACCCTATATTGCTACAGCAGGTGAAATAAAAACAAAACCTACACAACATTCAGTTAAACAGTTACTTTCAATAGGAATACAACCAGATATTTTAATTTGTCGATCTGAACATACTGTACCACTAAATGAAAGAAAAAAAATTGCATTGTTTTGCAATGTACCAGTTAATGCGGTTATATCTCTAAAAGATGTAAACTCAATATATAAAATACCAAAATTATTAAAAAATCAAAAATTAGATGATTATATTTGTGAATATTTCAAATTAAATGTTCCAGAAGCTAATTTAAGAGAATGGGAAGAAGTAATTTATGCAGAAAAGAATTATAATAATAGTGTTATAATTGGAATTATTGGAAAATATGTTAAATTACCTGATGCATATAAATCAGTTATAGAAGCTCTTAAACATGCAGGTTTTAAAAATAAAATTAAAGTCAACATACAATTAATTGACTCTAAAAATATAGAAAATAAAAATTTTAAAACTTTAAAAGACCTTAATGGAATTTTAATACCTGGAGGTTTTGGTGATCGCGGTATTATAGGAAAATTATTATCTATACAATATGCACGAGAAAATAATATTCCATATTTTGGAATTTGTTTAGGTATGCAAATAGCAATTATAGAATTTGCACAAAATATTGTTGGAATTAAAGAAGCAAATTCAACAGAATTTGACCCTCAATGTAAGTATCCTATCATTGATTTAATAAAAAACTGGCATAATAGTACATACAAATATTATAATAAAAAAGAAAATGATATAAATTTAGGTGGTACTATGAGATTAGGGAGTCAAGCGTGCAAATTAACAAAAAATAGTTTGTCTCGAAAACTATACAATCAAGAAATCATTATAGAAAGACATAGACATAGATATGAAGTGAATAATCTTTTATTAAAAAAAATAGAAGAAGCTGGATTACAGGTAACAGGACGTTCTAAAAATAATAATGTAGTAGAAATTATAGAACTATCTAATCATCCATGGTTTTTAGCGTGCCAATTTCATCCTGAATTTACTTCTACACCGCGTGATGGACATCCATTGTTCATAGATTTTATAAAATCAGCAGGAAAGCACAAAGAAAATTTCAAAATATATTATAAGGGTAAAAATGTCTAAAATTATAAAAGTTATAGCTCGTGAAATAATAGATTCTCGAGGAAACCCTACTGTAGAATCTGAAGTACATTTGGAAGGCGGATTCGTCGGACTAGCTTCTTCTCCTTCTGGAGCTTCAACAGGTTCTTTAGAAGCCTTAGAATTAAGAGATAAAGATGAAAATCGATTTATGGGGAAGGGAGTAAAAAAAGCCGTTTCATTAATAAATGAAAAAATATTCAGTGCATTAAAAAATAAAAATGCTAAAAATCAAAGTGATATTGATCAAATTATGATTAGATTAGATGGAACGATTAATAAATCTAAATTGGGTGCAAATTCGATTTTATCTGTATCTTTAGCTGTCGCAAAAGCAGCTGCTGCATCGAAAAGAATGCCTTTGTATGAACATATTTCAGAAATTTACAATACACCAGGCGTTTTTTCGATGCCACTACCAATGATAAATATTATTAATGGTGGAAAACATGCTAACAATAATATTGACATTCAAGAGTTTATGATTCAACCAATTAGTGCAAAAACAATAAAAGAAGCTATACAGATGGGCTGTGAAATATTCTATACACTAGGTCAATTACTGAAAGAAAAAGGAATGAGTACAACAGTAGGAGATGAAGGAGGATATGCGCCAAATTTAAAATCTAATGAAGAAGCTTTAAATATCATTCAAGATGCAATACATAGAACTAAATATAAATTAGGAAAAGATATACGATTAGCAATAGATTGTGCTGCATCAGAATTATATGATAGAAATGAAAAAAAATATCAATTAAAGGGAGAAGATTCTTATTTTTCTTCAAGAGAATTCACTCATTATCTAGAAAAATTATCTAAAAAATACCCAATAGTTTCAATTGAAGATGGTCAAGATGAATCTGATTGGGAAGGTTTTTTATATCAAACAAATGTACTAGGTAATAAAATGCAATTAGTCGGTGATGATTTGTTTGTCACAAACACAAATATTTTGAAAAAAGGCATAAAAAAAGGCATTGCAAACTCTATATTAATAAAACTGAACCAAATTGGTACATTAACTGAAACTATTGAAGCTATAAAAATGGCAAAAAAAGCAAATTATGGCGTTATTATTTCTCATCGTTCAGGTGAAACAGAAGATGCTTCTATAGCAGATTTATCTGTGGGAACAGCATCAGGACAAATTAAAACTGGTTCTATGAGTCGATCTGATAGAATTGCAAAATATAATCAATTAATTAGAATTGAAGAGAACTTAGGCAAGAAAAACGCACCTTTTTATGGTTTAAAAGAAATTAAATCTGCATTATAGTTTTCTCATAAAAATATAATTTTTTTTTAAAAAAGAATCAGGTATTTCTACAATATGCCTGTTTCTGATTTAGTGAAAATGTTTAATGCATTTAAAATGATATAATCATTAACATATATAAAATATTTTTTTATAGAAAAATTGTAAAAAACTAATAAAAAACGTTATTAGAAATAAAAATTTTTAAATATATTAAACTATTTAATAAAAACAGCCGTACAAATTTTTTTATTAAAATAGAATATTTTAAATCTACTAATTTTTCAATAAAAAATTAGTAATGATTTTAAGTCTTTACCAATCAAATATTTTTTAAAAATTTATAATAAAATTTATCGTCAATAATTATATGTCACTTTAAGATTAGAATAGTATATTCTTTAGTTCGTTTAAATAAATTTATTACTCATAAAAAAATAATAACTATATAATCATTGATATTTATATTATTCAAAATACGTATTGTAAAATGTTAAATAGATTGAAATAAAATTTTTTAGTATTTTTAAGTTCTAAAAAATCAGAAATTTTTATTGATTTTAGGTAAAATATCTAATGGATTTATAGATTCCCCGAGATAACGCACTTCAAAATAAAGTCGCGCTAGATTAGTTTTTGATGGACATCCCATTGTAGCAATTTGCTTTTTTTCATCTACCTTATCTTTTTCTTTTACTAAAACCAAATCATTAAAAGCATAAATACTAAGGTAATTTTTGTTATGTCTAATAATAATTAATCGACCATATTTTTCAAATAAATCAGTTACAACTACAATTTCTCCTTTCGCTGCAGCAAAAACTGGTTGTCCTTTAAAACCAGAAATTTCCATTGTTTTATTATCTGATTTCTTATTATATAGATATTGAACATTTGTATTTTTGACAGGCCAATACCAATTATTAGAAAAATCAAAAGATTTTAAATCTGGAAAATTATTAACAATTTTAAATTTTTTACTACAAAAAAAGCATATTTTAGTTGATTTTATATTATTTTTTAAAAAATTTATAGTATTTAATGGTGTTTTAAAAATAGATTCACAAGAACTGTATTTCTTTATAGTATTGTTTTCTGAATTTATAATAGAACAATTATTGGTATTTTCATGAATTAAAAAATCTCCCATCCATATTTTTTGGCCTACAATTATTTTATATGGTTTTTTTATAGAATTAAATTTAGATAATTCATAATAATTATAACCAGAATTTTTAGCAATAGAATAGAGAGTATCTTTGAATTTAACAATATAAAAAATTTTAAATCGATTTCCCTCAAAAAAACCAATAAAATTATTATTACCAATCATAATTTTATCTTGTCTTGAAGAAAGTATTTTTTTAGACTTTAAAAATGAGAAACATTCATTTTTTTTTAAAAATAAAAAATTTTTTGTATATGTTTTATTAAAATGCAAATTAGAATGATTTGGGTAATTAATAGACATTCCAGACACAAAACCATTGAATAAAAATAACAAAAATACTAAAAAGAAAAACTTAAATAAAAAAATTTTTAATTGCATTGATTTCATCTATTTAATTGAATAAGAAATAAATTTCTTACATAACATTTTCCATATATTTAAAAAAACTAAAGAAATATCTTATCTATTTAAGCACATTTTTTATTTTTTATTAGCATTGTAATTGCTTGACAAGCAATCCCTTCTTTTCTTCCAATACAACCTATTTTTTGAGAACTCGTAGATTTAATACTAATGTTATCTATTTCAGTATTTAGGTCTAATGATAAATTTGATCTCATAAAAAATATGTAAGGAGACATTTTTGGCTCTTCTGCAATAATAGTCACATCGATATTACCTATATTATAATTTCTTAATTTAATTTTTTTTAAAATTTTTTTCAATAAAATTCTGCTGTTAATGTTTTTATATATTTGGTTATCACTGGGGAAAAAAGTGCCAATATCACCTATTGCAGCAGCACCTAATAATGAATCTATTACCGCATGTATTAACAAATCACCATTAGAATGAGCAATTAGACCTTTGTGATAAGGAATTAAAACACCACCTATAATTAATGGTTTTGTACTTCCAAAAGTATGAATATCAAAACCATATCCAACTCTCATAAAAATATCCTTTTTTATTTATCTAAATTATTTTTTTTAAATAAAAACTTGCAAGAATGAGATCTTCAGGCCAAGTAATTTTAATATTTCTGCAACTACCCATAACTAGTAATGGATTATATCCACAATATTCTAATGCTGATGCTTCATCTGTTATACTGATTTTATCTTTAATGATTTTCTTCAAACAATCTTTTAACAAATTTATTTGAAATAACTGAGGAGTCAAAGCATGCCACAAGTTTTTTCTATGCACAGTATATAATACTTTTTTTTGCTGTAGATTACTACATTTAATGGTATCAGAAACTGGTCTTGCTAAAAGAGCACCTGCTGGATTTTTTTTAATAATAGATATTAATTTTTCTAAATCTTTATAACTTAAACAAGGACGAACTGCATCATGTATTATAACCCAATCGATATTTTTTTCTGCTGCTATCAAACCTGATAAGACTGAGTTCATTCTTTTTTCACCACCAATCACAGAAATAATACGAAGATTAGATGATATAGATAATTTATGAAAATAATAATCTTTTTTGTTTAAGCTTACAATTATACGAACTATATTCGGATGTAATAATAATACTCTCAAAGTATGCTCAAGAATAGTACGATTGCGAATTTTTATATATTGTTTAGGTAAATCATTTTTCATTCTTCTACCTATTCCAGCGGCAGGTACAATAGCTACAATTTTTGGTTCAAATAAATTAATTAAGATCATTTAATATCCAAAATAATACTATAAAAAATTTTATTGGATTATTATACAAATAAATATTTTTTATTTAAAAAAATTCATATAAATTTCATACTTTTTTTTATTATCATTAATATGATTATGGAATTTTTTGATTTCTAAGATTATCTGATTGTTACGCATCTCAAGAAATTCATTGTTTTTTTTTTGCATTGCAACTTTTTTATATATTTTTATATAATCTATAATACCATTTTTTCCTATCCAAAGAGAATATTGTAACCACAATAATAAAGAAAAAAAAAATATTTTTAATATTTTCATAAATTACTCTAAAAAAATAATCTTCTATAAATAAAAATTTTTTTATATTAAATACTTTTAATTGCTTCTCGAAAAAGGTATTATACTGCGATCATGCAAAATCTTGATTAGTTTTTTTGAATTATCTTCTAAAACATCTGTACCATTTAAAATGGCGTCAGGGTTTTGTGGAATTTCATATTCAGATTGCACACCAGTAAAATCGGGTATTTTTCCAATACGAGCTCGTTTATACAATTTTTTAGGATCTCGAGATTCACAAATACTTATAGGTGTATCAACAAATATTTCTAAAAAATTTTTTCTTCCTAACATTTTACAAATCATTTCTCTTTGATATTCATAAGGAGAAATGACTGACACTAATACTATTATACCAGCATCTAACATTATTTTTGCTACTTCTCCAATACGTCTAATATTTTCTTCTCGATCGACAACACTAAAACTTAAGTCAGAACATAAACCAGATCTGACGTTATCTCCATCTAATAAATAACTATTAATTCCATTTTTAAATAATGTTTTATCTAAAAAATTAGCAATACTTGATTTTCCTGAACCTGATAATCCTGTAAACCATATTGTAATTGATTTATGAGCATTTTTTTTTTCACGTTTTACACGTGTGATGGAATGTTTTTGCCAAATAATATTTTTTTTGAAATTGTTACTCATTTTAATCAGAAACCTTTTTTGTTAAAAGTTTTGGTATTTTCCAATGTGGAAAATGTCGAGAAATTAAATCATGAAAATCTGATTCAAAATCTTTTTTATTACAAGAAAATATTTTTTCTTTTTTTTCTGAACTATTGACGATCATTCCAGCACCAACAGTAATGTTTGTTAAAAGATCAATAAAAATCATATTGCCTGTCATTCTATTTTTACTATAATTATCAAAAATCATAGGTTCACTAAAAATAACTTTAACTCGACCAATACTATTCAAACTAAGAGAATTAGTTTTTGTTTTTGTTAAAGTGTTAATATCTATCTTAAATAAAATTTCTTTTATATAAACACGAGTTTTTTTACTAGATAATTTGATATTATATGATTGTCCTTTAAACAACACATTATCTGTCATCCAAACAATATCAACGATAGATTCTCGAGAAGGTTGTAAAATAGAATCAACATTTACAAAAAAATCACCACGATTAATATCTATTTCATCTTTTAATACTACTGTAACTGATTGACCAATTTCAGCTTTTTTTAAGTTTTGATCGAAAGTCACAATACGAGAAATATACGAATTAATATTTTCAGGTAATATTTTAATAGGTTGACCGACATGAATCGTGCCAGATAGTAAGATTCCAGAATATCCACGAAAATCTGAATTGGGACGATTTATGTATTGTACGAGAAATCTAATTTCTTCTAGATTAGTGTTTGTTTTAATTTCTACTGTTTCTAAAAAATTTAATAATGTTAATCCATTATACCAAGGCATAAAATTTTTTTTAAAAACAATATTTTCGCCAAGTAAAGCAGACATCGGAATAAAAACAATATTTAAATTATCAGGTAACTTTCTAGAAAAAAATAAAAATTTTTTTTTGATATTATTAAATGTTTCTTCTTTATAATCGACTAAATCCATTTTATTAATAGCAACAATTAAATATTTAATTCCAAGCAAAGTAGAAATAAAACTATGTCGAAAAGTTTGTTCTGATAATCCTTTTTTAGCATCAACTAATAAAATAGACAAGTCACATGTAGACGCTCCTGTTACCATATTACGAGTATATTGTTCATGACCAGGTGTATCTGAAATAATAAATTTCCTTTGATTAGTAGAAAAATAACGATAAGCTACATCAATTGTGATACCTTGTTCACGTTCAGACTGCAGTCCATCTACAACTAGTGCGAGATCTATTTTAGATCCTTGTGTACCATGACGTTTGCTATCGCTTTTTAAAGAACATAATTGGTCGTCATAAATTTGTTTAGTATCATGTAATAAACGACCAATTAGAGTACTTTTTCCATCATCCACGCTACCACATGTTAAAAATTTTAATAAAGTTTTTTTTTGTTGTGCATCGAACCACTGTTTGAAATCATCTTTTACACTGATGTTCATTTTTTTTAAATTCCTCTTTTTTTAAAAATAACCTTGTTTTTTTTTAAATTCCATAGAACTTTTTTGATCATGATCAATAACTCGACCAGATCGTTCACTTGTTTTAACTATTAGTGTTTCTCTAATTATATCTTCAATATTTTTAGCTTCTGATTCAATCGCATTAGTTAAAGGCCAACAACCTAATGTACGAAATCTAATCATTTTTTCTTTTATTACTTCATTCGACTGAATGTTAATACGATTATCATTAATCATTATTAACATACCATTTCTTTCTAATACTGGCCGCATAGCAGAAAAATAAAGAGGAACAATTTCAATATTTTCTAAAAAAATATATTGCCAAATATCTAATTCAGTCCAATTTGAAAGTGGAAAAACACGAATATTTTCCCCTTTATTAATTTGACCATTATAATTCCACCATAACTCAGGGCGTTGTTTTTTTGGATCCCATTGATGAAATGAATCGCGAAAAGAATAAATACGTTCTTTAGAACGTGATTTTTCTTCATCTCGTCTTGCTCCACCAAAAGCAGCATCAAAACTATATTTATTTATAGCTTCTTTTAATCCTTCTGTTTTCATAACATCAGTATATTTACTTCCTCCATGTTGAAAGGGATTTAAACCTAATGATTTTCCTTTTGAATGAGAATGAACTATTAGTTCTATTTTTGAAGTTTTAGCAATATAATCTCTAAAGAGATACATTTCTTTAAATTTCCATCCAGTATCTATATGTAACAAAGGAAATGGTATTAATCCAGGATAAAAAGCTTTTTTTGCAAGATGTAACATAACTGAAGAATCTTTCCCAATAGAATACAACATGACAGGATTTTGAAATTCCGCGATTACTTCTCTCATTATATAAATGCTTTCCGATTCTAATTGACGCAAATAAGTAGTATTTTTTTTAAACATTATTTCTCCTTAAATTAATTTAACTGTAGAAAATATATTTATTTTTAATGTTATCTTATACATTTTCATTGTGAAACCATGCTAACTTTTCATGTAAACGAACAACATCTCCAACTATTAATAAAGATGGAGTTATAGTAAATTGAATAATTTTTTCAATTTCGCTTAAACATCCCACAATAACTTTTTGATATATAGTTGTTCCCTTACTAACAATTGCTATTGGAGTTAGTTTTGATCGACCAAGTTTAATAAGTTTTTTAGCAATGTATACAGCCTGAAATGTTCCCATGTATATAACTAAAGTATAGGAGGCATCAGATAAAATTGACCAATTATTGACAAAACCATCAACAGAATTATGTCCCGTAATAAATATAACACCCTGGGCATACTTACGATGTGTTAATGGTATACCAGTATAAGCTGAAACACCAATTGCAGAAGTAATACCTGGTACAATTTGAAAATCAATACCAGCCTTTTTTGCTGCTTCTATTTCTTCTCCACCACGTCCAAAAATGAAAGGATCTCCACCTTTTAAACGTACTACTCTTTTCCCTTTTTGTGCTAAAAAAATTAATAATTTAATAATTTTCTCTTGGGTAATATTCTTTAAACCAAAACGTTTTCCAACACATATACATTTTGCATCACGACGAATTAAATCTAAAACATCTTTAGAAACTAAATAATCGTATAAAACAACATCTGCTTGCTGTAATATTTGCAGTCCTCTTAAAGTTAATAAACCACTATCTCCTGGTCCAGCACCTACTAGAATAATTTCACCTTTTAATAAATTATTTTTATATATATTTTTTTTTAAAACATTAATCGCTTGTTCTTTTTTTCCATTAAGGATATGATCAACAAAAATACTCTTAAACAATTTCTCCCAAAATCGCCGTCTTTCTAAAACATTAAAAAAATGTTTTTTAATTACAGATCTCCATTTTCCTGCAATTTTAGCAACATCACCTAATTTAATTGGTAACATCGCTTCAATTTTTTCACGTAATAAACGCAATAAAACAGGTGCAGTTCCTCCAGAAGACATGGCTACAATTACGGGAGAACGATCAATAATAGAAGGAAAAATAAAAGAACATTTTGCTTTATCATCGACTATATTTACTAATAAACAACGTTTGTTACATTGTTTAAATATATATTCATTTAATTTTGTGTCGTTTGTAGCCGAAATTACTAAAAATATTTTTCTTAAATAAATCAAATCAAATTTTTTAGACAACCAATTTATTTTTTTTTCACGCAAAAGCAATTTAACTTCTAAGGATAACTCTTTAGCAATAACATTGACTTTGGCAGCAGCTCGAAGTAACAATTTAATTTTATTAAAAGCCACTTCTCCAGCACCAATAACTAAAACATTTTTAGATTTCAAATCTATAAAAAGAGGAAGGTAATTCACAGTAGCCTTATTTTAAAAATATAAAATATATCAATAGAAAAAATAATTTTTAAATGTTAAAAAAGAGTGGCACAATATAATTATAAATCTGTTATAAATATTACCTAAAATATCTTTAGTATTACATTATAAGTAATGTATTAAAATATGATAAAAATCATATATTGTTTAATAAAACTTTTTAAAATATATATGTATGTATTACATAAAATATAAATTTTAAAAAAATATTTTTTATTTATTACAGACCAGAATTTTAAATGTATTAAATTAAATACTTAACAAAATAAATAATTTACAATATAATTAATAAAAAAAATATATAATACTTTCTAAAAAAAAAATTTTACTAATAATATTTAAAAAATTTAATTTTCATGTAAACCACATTCGCGTTTCAATCCAAAAAAACGAGTTTCCTCTTCTAACATACCAGGAACATATTTTTTAGTAGTATGAGTATCTCCTACAGATAGATATCCTTTCTTGTATAAAGGATGAATATCTAAATTATTTTCTTTTAAGTAATTTTTTATTTTATTATTAGACCAATCTAATATTGGTAAAATTTTAAATACTCCTTTTTGAATAGAAAGATATACTAAAGAATTTCGACTTTTTGATTGATCATGACGCAAACCAGAAAACCATGTTTGTACTGATAATTCATTTAAAGCACAATGCATAGGTTGTATTTTATTAATATCATTATAAAAATTAATTCCTTCTATCCCTTTCTCCCATAATTTTCCATACCGTGCTTCCTGCCATGAAGGAGATATTCTTGATCTAAAAACTTTTAAATTTAGATTAAATTTATTAGTTAATATATCAATAAATTTATATGTTTCAGGGAATAAATAACCTGTATCAATTAACACGACGGGAATATCGGGTTTTTGTTGAGTTATCAGATGTAATAATACTACTGATTGAATACCAAAACTAGAGGACATAATATGTATATGAGGCAAATTGCTTAATGCCCAAGAAATACGTTTTTCTGCAGAATAATTAGATAAAAGAACATTGAATTCAGATAATATCTTATTTTTTTTTTGAGAATTTAGTAAATTAATATTTTCAGTTTTAAATATAGACATCATGATTTCTCCATACTAACTCCAAAAATCATAAATAGGATTAATAATTTCTTTAACAAAATTTTTTCTAATGACAAAATCTCCAAAAGCTTCATGTTTTTTTCGTTCATGAGACCAAATTTTAATTAAATATTTTAAATGAATTAATATTTCTTTTTCTGTAATGTTTTCTTTATAAATTTTTGCAATTCGACTTCCTATTCGATTACCTCCTATATATAAATTATATCGACCAATAGATTTACCAATTAAACCAATTTCAGCTAGCAATGACCTTCCACAACCGTTAGGACATCCAGAAACACGTAAAATTATAATTTCTTTCTCTAAACCATATTTTAACATGATTTTTTCTAGCTGAGTAATAAAAAAAGACAGCATACGTTCTCCTTCAGCCATGGCTAAGGGACAAGTAGGAAATGAAACACATGCCATAGAATTTTGACGTAAATTAGTAATTTTACTGATCAATCCATGTGATACTGCTATTTTTTCTATTTTATTTTTATGCTCCTCAGATACTTCAGAAATAATTATATTCTGATTAGATGTAATTCTAAAATTACCATCATGAACATTGGCTATTCTTAATAATCCAGATTTAAGTAATTTATTTTTATCATCATATATACGTCCATTTTGAATAAATAATGTTAAACTCCAATTATTATTAATATCTTTAATCCAACCAAACCTATCTCCTCTACTGATAAAATTATAATCACGAATTGGTTCAAAAATAATATTCGCTCGTTTTTCAATTTCTTTTTTAAAAGAATTTAAACTAAAATTATTTATAGTATATCTAGTTTTAGCATTTGCCCGATCAGCACGATTTCCCCAATCTCTTTGAATTGTTACTATAGCTTTAGCTACAGACAAAGTTTTTTCTACAGAAATATAACCTACTTCTGTTGCAAGAAACGGCCATGTATTCTTATTACCATGAATGAAAGATAGTCCTCCTCCAATTAATATATTAAAACCAATAATTCTTTCATTTTTTGCAATAACAATAAAATTCATATCATTTGCATACAAATCTACATCATTATATGGTGGAATAACTACAGTTGTTTTAAATTTTCTTGGTAAGTATGTTTGTCCTAATATAGGTTCTTTATCTGTTCCAACGATTTTTTTTTGATCTAACCAAATTTCTGCATACGCTTTCGTGTGTGGCAATAAAAAACTTGAAATTTTTTGCGCCCATTCATAAGCTTGTTGATGAATAAAAGATTCCATAGGGTTAGATGTGCAGAGTACATTTCTATTTACATCATTAGCAGTAGCCAATGAATCTAATCCTATATCATGTAACATTTTGTGTGCATCTTTTAATTTTTTTTTCAAAATTCCATGGAATTGAAAAGTTTGACGATTAGTCAATCTAATAGTTCCATACAACGTATATTTGCTAGCAAAATGATCAATTTTTAACCATTTTTTAGCTTTTATTACTCCTCCGGGCAATCGACAACGAAGCATCATTGCATAACGTGGTTCTAGTTTCTGCTCATGTCGTTCTAAACGTAAATCTCGATCATCTTGCTGATACATACCATGAAATCGAATAAGTGAAAAATTATCTCCACTAAAACCATTGGTGATCTCATTATTTAAATCATCAATAATTGTTCCTCGAAGATAATTACTATTTTTTTTAATACGTTCTGCATCTGTTAATTTTTTTTCTGGAACTTTTTCATTATAGTTTTTTTTCATTAATATACATCTCTTTTATAACGGTTTTTAAAACGAAGATTATTTAAAAATTCATGAGCATTTTCAAGATTTAAACCACTGTTTTCAGTGATGATATCTAACAATGCTTTTTCAACATCTTTTGCCATTTTAGAAGCATTTCCACAGATATATATTTCAGCTCCTTCTTCTATCCAAGACCATATTTCTTTTCCATTTTCTCTTATCCTTTCTTGTATATATACTTTATGCTCTTGATCTTGAGACCAAGCTAAATGCATATTAGTAATTAATCCTTTTTTTATGTATTGTTGCCATTCTGTTTGATATAAAAAATCTTCAGTAAAATTAGGATTTCCAAAGAAAATCCAATTTTTCCCTTTAGCACCATCATTATCTCTTTGTTGCATAAAAGAACGGAATGGAGCAATTCCTGTTCCTGAACCAATCATTATTATTGGAGTGTTGGGGTTAATAGGTAATCGAAAATTATTGTTAGTTTCAATAAAAATTTTTATTGCATCATCAGGTTTTAAAAATTGTGTAATATAACCAGAAGCTCCACCAAAGTGCATGCAACCAGAAATTAATTTTTTCACAACACTGACTGTGATATGAATTTCATCAAAAATTTCTGCTTGTGAAGAAGAAATAGAATACAATCTAGGTGTTAATGGACGAAGTAAACTAATCAATTGTTCAGCAGATAAGTTTGATGGATAATCATTTATCATTTTGATTAGAGGAGTTTGAATCGTATAATTTTGCAAATCAAAATCGTTAGATACAATATTTTTTAAAGATTTATTTTTTGTAAAACTTGTATAGTTTTTAACAATATTTTTAGTATTATTGGTTAATTCAAAATTATTTTGCAAAGCATCAAAAATTGTAATGACATTATTTTTGATTTTAATTTTATCAAACATATTTATAGAAAGTAATTCTAATATATTTTTTACTAGATTAGTATCATTTTTATACCAAACACCAAGTGCATCACCAGGTATATAATTAATATTTAAACCGCTAATATCAATTTCAATATGACGAATATCTTTTGTGGAATTACGACCAGTAATTTTTTGATTTTTTAAAATAATAGCTTTAGCGGGGTTTTGTTTTGTATAAGAATTATTTAAAATTGTAAATTTATTTTCTTTTTCTAAATCTAAAAAAGAAGATTTAACAATAATTTCTTTATTATTAATAGATTCTAATAAATCTTGGGACCATTTGTTATAATCATCTTCGTATTCAATATCAGCATCAAATCGATCTAATAAAGATTTTCCACCCAATTCTTTAAATCTTTTATCAAAATCCTTACCTGCTTGACAAAATAAATTGTAAGATGTATCTCCTAATCCAAAAACACTATAATATAGATGATTTAAATCAGGTGCTTTTTTTGACGTTATAAACTTGTATAAAGATAATGCTTCTTCTGGAGGTTCACCTTCACCTTGCGTTGAAATAATTAAAATTAATATTTTTTCATCTTTTATTTTTTTAAATTTATAGTCAATCGCATTAACTAAGCGACTTTTTTTATTATTTTTATTAAGATATTCGTTAAGACGTTCAGATAATAACTTTGCATTACCAGTTTGAGAAGCCGAAATTATAGTAATAATTTGATTATTTTCATTTAATTTATCTTTTTTAAGAGATATTACATCAGATTTTTGATTAGCAATTTTCCAAAAATAACCTGACAACCAAGCACTTTGAATATTAGTACAAGTCATTTCAAGTTGTTTTAAATTATTTAATTGTTCTGAATTTAATGGAAGTAAAAGATCAAACATTTTTTGATTTTTCATTGTACTAAATATCCAAATTTTATTACATTAAACACTTAATATTATTAATAAAATATAATTTACAGAAAATGTTAATTTTTTGCTATTACCTAATAATAAAAATAAAATTTTATGTAAAATTACTTATTCTAAAATTTTCAAGAAAATATTGATATAATATCTCAAGAGTAAACACAGCATTAAAAAATAATTATATATTTTCCATTTCTTTTAATTTTATTTTCGCGTTTTCTATAACACTGTTTGGTAATCCAGATAATGAAGCAACTGATATACCATAACTTTTTTTTGATGTACCATTTTTAATTTTATACAAAAAAGCAATATGCGTATTACTTTCAATAGCAGTAAAATGAAAATTTTTTACACATTTTTCTATTAATTCTAATTTTGTTAATTCAAAAAAATGTGTAGATAATAATGTCATAGATTTATTTTTATTTATCAAATATCTAGAACATGACCAAGCTAAAGACAATCCCTCATTAGTTGATGTGCCTCGTCCTAATTCATCAATTAAAACTAAACTATTAGATGTTGCATTATGAAGAATATTAGATATTTCAGTCATTTCCATCATAAATGTTGAACATCCATTACTTAAATCATCTGCAGAACCAATTCTTGTAAAAATCTTATCAATGGAACCAATTGAAGCATATCTAGCAGGAACAAAACTACCGATCCAAGCCATTATTATAATAAGAGCAATTTGACGTATATAAGTGCTTTTTCCACCCATATTTGGACCTGTGATAATAAGCATTCTTTGCTTTTTCGATAAAATAATAGAATTACTGATAAATGGTGTCTTTAAAACACATTCAACAACTGGATGGCGACTATCTAATAAAGAAATACCATATTTCTTGCTCATAATAGGACATACATATTTTAATGATATAGAACGTTCAGATAAATTTACTAATACATCTAATTCTGATAATGCTAATGCACTATCTTGTAATTTTTCTAAAAAAGGTTCTATAATATCAAAAATTTCTGCATATAATTTTTTTTCTAGAGATAAAGATTGAATTTCTGCATTTGAAACTTTTTGTTCATACTCTTTTAGTATAGGAATAGTATAACGTTCTGCATTTTTTAATGTTTGTATTCTGATATAATGCTGCGGAACTAAATGAATATGACGTTTACTTACTTGGATGTAATAACCAATAATTTTATTAAATCGAATCTTAAATGATTCAATCATTAATTTTCTTTTTTCTTTTTCTTCAAAAGCTTTGATATATTGTTTAGAATTTATTTTAATAGATCTTAATTCATCTAATTGAGCATTATATAATGAAGCTATTACATTTCCATCACGAATTGATGAAGATGGTTTTAAACTAATTGCTTTTTTTAACAAAAATAAAATATCTTTGAAATATCTAATAGAAAGACGTATTTTTTGTATATGTTTTGATTTTATTTTTTTTAGTATTAAATGTAAATCAGGTAATATTTCTAATGTAGAACGCATTCGTATAAAATCATGAGGCGAAGCAGTACGCAAAGATATACGAGAATAAATTCTTTCTAAATCATTAACTTGACGAAGAATAGGTTGTATTTCTTTGTAAAAAAGTTGTAAAATCTTAACACTTTCATGACGATTTCTAACGATATTAAAATTTTTTAAAGGAGAATTTAACCAACGATTTAACATTCTACTACCCATAGATGTAACTGTTTTATTTAATATTGAAGATAAAGTATTTTTTTTTTCTCCTGAAATATTTTGAGTAATTTCTAAACTTTTACGTGTACTGAAATTCATAAAAATATTATCTTCCATATAATTATATTTTAAATAACGAATATTTGGTAAAACGCTCATATGCATCAATTTAACGTATTGAAGTAAACAACCAGCTGCACGGATTATAAAATTATTTTTTTCTATACCAAACCCACTTAAACTATAAGTCTTAAATTGCAAATTAAGCAACTTATATGATGTTTCTAAATCAAACTCTAATAATGAACGTTTACGAATACATTTTCTATTTTCAATTAAAAAAATATCTAAAAAATTTTCTGGATAGAGTATTTCTTTCGGATTTGTACGTTCGATTTCTGAAAGTAAATCACTAGTATTAAAAATCTTAGATACACCAAAAAAACCTAAAGAAACATCTAATATAGAATATGCAAATTCATTGTCTTCTTTCCAAATAGCGGCTATAAAATTATCTTCATTTTCTTCAAGAAATGCTTCATCTGTAATAGTTCCAGGAGTAATAACACGAACTATCTTACGAGAAATTAATTTATTTTTATGATAAGCTTCCTTTTCTTGATCACAGATTGCAATAGATTCACCTAATTTTACTAGTTTTGACAAATAATATTGTGATTTATCGCATGGAATTCCAGCCATTGGTATAATCTTATTCTTTGAATACCCTTTTTTTGTTAAAGTAATTTTTAATAATTGAGAAATACGTTCAGCATCTTTATAGAATAACTCATAAAAATCACCCATTTGATAAAAAAGTAACATGTCAGGATACTGTGATTTTAAAGATAAATACTGTTTTATCATCGGAGTATGATTATTAATATCAATAGTTATTTTTTTTTTCATAATATAAAATCTATCTTTCTCCATTTATATATTCAAAAACATGAAAAATTATACTAATAGTATTTTACGCTTATATATTATATTATGTTAAAGATCACTTTTATTCTTTAAAAAAACAGATAAATAAATTAGGTGATCAAAATGAAAAAAATATTAATTATTTTATGGATCCTTCTCTTTTCTTTTAATGTTTTTGCTTGTGAATTTAAAAACGGAAAAGAATATACTACAAAAAATAAGATTATAACTGATGTCCCTAACATAATCGATTTTTTTTCATTTTTTTGTCCATACTGTTATGAATTTGAAAAAACACATAATATAAGATATTTAATTAAAAATAATGTAAAAAAAAACATAAATATTCAAATATATCATGTGAATTTTTTAGGAGGAACATTAAGTTCTACATTAACAAAATCCTGGATAATAGCACAAAAAATGGGCATCGAAAAAAAAATTATTCTACCTATTTTCGAAGGAATTCAAAAAACTCATACAATTCATAATCTAAAGAATATAAAAAAAATATTTGAAAAAGAAGCAGGAGTGAACGAAAGTACATTTAATAATTTTTGGAACAGCTTAACACTTAAAATATTAGTTCAAAAACAAAAAAAAGACATCAAAAAATCTAATTTAAAACATATTCCAAGCATGCTAATTAACGGAAAATACATAATTGATTATTCAACAATAGAAGAAATATTTAAAGATAGTTTTTCTCAAAAATATATTCAACTCATTCAATTTTTACTAAACAAAAAATAATATTTTTTATTAATATCAAAATATATAATTTTTTCATTTTTTTATATTTATCCATTTTATTTTATCAAAAACAACATTTTGATGTAATAAACATATATTAAAGAGAAAATATGAATCAAAAAAAAAATGAACCTGTTATTATAATCGATGGAAGTTTATATTTATATTCATCTTATTATGGATTTCCCCACTTTGAAAACGCTTTAGGAGAACCATTTGGAGCGATATATGGTATGTTAAAAATGATAGATAATATTTTGAAAAAATATCCAAATTCAAAAAAATTTGTCATTATATTTGATTCCTCTAAAAAAACATTTAGAAATAAACTATTTAAAGAATATAAGAAAAATAGATCACCTATGCCCAATTCACTATATATTCAAATTCAACCTCTTTTTGAAATATTAAAAAAAATTGGCATTAAAATATTAACTATACCAGGAATAGAAGCAGATGATATTATTGGTAGTTTAGCTTTTCAATTAGAAGAAACAGGAAATAAGATATTAATTATAAGTCATGATAAAGATATGCTCCAACTTGTAACAAAAAATATTAACATATTTAATAAAAAAAATAATTGTATTATTACACCAGAATCAATAAAAAAAAAATATGGTATTAAACCTAAAGAATTCATTGACTTTTTGGCTTTAATGGGAGATGTTTCTGATAATATTCCAGGAGTTCCTAAAATAGGAACTAAAACTGCATTGTCTTTACTAAATAAGTTTTCTAATATTAGAAATATTTACAATAATATTGAAAAAATAAAATTTTTACCATTTCGAAATGCTAAGAATATTGCAATTCAACTAAAAAATAATAAAGACATAGCTTTTCTTTCATATAAATTAGCAGCAATAAAATTAGACATTCCAATCAATATAACTTCAAAAGAAATGATTTTAAATAAATATTGTTCTAAAAATACATTTCAAATTTTTAAAAGTCATATTTTTAAATCATAAGTATATAAAAAATTTTTATGGAATTATATTAATAATATTTTATTTATTATCTAGACATCATTATTTATTTAAAATAATATACTTATTATACCAATTGCTTAGAATAGATCTCAATTTTTTAATACCAATTTTTTTATGAGATGAAAATAGCAAAATTTCAAAAGAATCTAGTAGAAAATTTAATTTCTTCCGAACTATATTAAATTGAATATTTTGTTGACTTATTGTCATTTTTTCACATTTAGTTAGCAATATTAAAATAGAAACTTTTTTATCAAAAGCTATATTAATTATTTTTTGATCAAGTTTTTTTAATGGATATCTAATATCCATTAGAAAAACAAAACCTTTTACTTGATTTCTTTTCTCCAAATAATCATATAACATTTTTTGCCATTTTTTTCTAATTAAAAAAGGCGCTTTTGCATAACCATATCCAGGAAGATCAGCTATTCTTAAACCCGAAACTACTTCAAAAAAATTAATTAATTGAGTTCTTCCCGGAGTTTTACTGAAATGAGCTAATTTTTTTTGATTAGTTAATGTATTAATAGCACTAGATTTTCCTGAATTAGAATAACCAACAAATGCAATTTCAATACCGTCTTGAATTTCTATATCAGTTGTTTTTGAATAGCTTTTTAAAAAACTTGTTTTATTATAATCTAATATGTTCAAAATTTACTCCTTTTTATGATATTCATAAAGAATTGTCTAAATAAAAATTTTATTATTTTTATATAAAAGAAAATATTTTTTACACATATTCATAAAAGTTAGCATATCAATACTATTCCTCAATAATAAATCTCGTCTTATAATTCTATCTCAAACCAATCTGTAATACATCTCTATTATTACTATTTTTAAAAGGAAAAAAAATGCATCACAATATAAGAAATATTGCCATTATAGCACATGTTGATCATGGAAAAACTACATTACTTGATAAACTATTACAACAATCAGGAACATTTCAAGAGCATGAAGAAAAAACTGAAAGAATTATGGATTCTAATGATTTAGAAAAAGAAAGAGGTATTACAATTTTATCTAAAAATACTTCTATAAAATGGAAAAATTATAAAATAAATATAGTAGATACTCCTGGACATGCTGATTTTGGTGGTGAAGTAGAACGTGTAATGTCTATGGTAGACTCAGTTCTTCTAGTCGTAGATGCTTTAGATGGACCAATGCCACAAACAAGATTTGTTACTCAAAAAGCATTTAAACATGGTCTAAACCCTATAGTAGTTATCAATAAAATTGATAGAATTAATTCTCGTCCTGACTGGGTAGTAGATCAAGTTTTTGATCTTTTTGTTAATCTTGATGCAAATGATCAGCAACTTGATTTTCCTATTATCTATACATCTGCTATTCTTGGAACTTCAGGAACAGATTATCTAAAGATGGAAAATAATATGATTCCATTATATGAATCTATCATTAGATATGCTCCTGCTCCTAATGTGAATCCTGATCAAAAATTTCAAATGCAAGTCTCACAACTTGATTATAATAATTATTTAGGAGTTATAGGAGTTGGTCGAATTAAACAAGGATCAATAAAACCTAATGATACAGTAACTGTTATCGATAGCTCCGGAAAAAATCGAAATGGAAAAATTAATAAAGTTTTAAATTATTTTGGATTAAAAAGAATAGAAATCGATCAAGGTAATGCTGGAGATATAATTGCTATTACAGGTCTCAATAAATTAAAAATTTCTGATACAATTTGTCATCCAGATAATTTACAATCTCTACCGGCATTAAGTATAGACGAACCAACAGTAAATATGTTTTTCTCAGTAAATACTTCACCTTTTTCAGGAAAAGAAGGAAAACATATTACATCTCGTCAAATTTTAGAACGATTAAAAAAAGAAACTGTACATAATGTTGCATTACAAATAAAAGAAACTAAAGACGCAAATATTTTTTCTGTCTCTGGGCGAGGGGAATTACATTTATCTATATTGATTGAAAATATGCGTCGTGAAGGATTTGAGCTACAAGTATCTCGTCCTAAAATCATTTTTCGCGAGATTGATAGAATTAAAAAAGAACCATTTGAAAATGTAACTTTAGATATTGAAGAGAAGAATCAAGGAAGTGTTATGCAGTTTATAGGAACAAGAAAAGGTGAATTAAAAAATATGATTATGGATTCAAAAGGAAGAGTACGGCTTGAATATATATTGTCCAGTAGAGCACTAATTGGTTTTCGTGGAGAATTCATGAGTATAACTTCTGGAACAGGACTCTGTTATTCATCTTTTAGTCACTATGATTATCTTCAAAATAATAATATTGGACAAAGAAAAAATGGAGTTTTAATATCTAATAGCACAGGTATGGCAGTGGGTTTTTCTTTATTTAATTTGCAAGAAAGAGGAAAGTTATTTATAGGACATGGTGCTCAAGTCTATGAAGGACAAATAATAGGATTACATAATCGTTCTAATGATTTGACAGTTAACTGCTTGACTGGGAAAAAATTAACTAATATGAGAGCTTCTGGAACAGATGAAGCAATAGTTTTAACGACTCCTATTAATTTAACGTTAGAAGAAGCAATAGGATTTATTAATGATGATGAACTTGTAGAAGTTACACCTCATTCCATACGATTACGCAAATTTTATTTGAAAGAAAATGAAAGAAAAAAAGCTCAACGAAATCAAAATATAAATTAAAAAAGTAAAAATATTTAATATTGTCTTTTTAATTATATAATTCTATTTATTCAATAGAATTATATAAAAATATTTGCAGGAATTATTTAATAGTTTTCTCTAATTAACGTTTTAATAAATTCGAAATTAATAAGTTGTATTTATTCTTTTGATGAAATAAACATAGATGTTCCGCAGTAATAATTGTTTTTAAATCATTTACTGCTTGTTTGAAATCGTCATTAATAATCAAATAGTCATATTCTGAATAATGTTTCATTTCATCTACTGCTTTTTCCATCCTGTTTGCAATTACTATATCACTATCTTGACCTCTTTCTCTTAATCTTTTATACAATGTATCTTTAGAAGGAGGCAGTAAAAAAATACTTTTTGATTCTGGCATTTTATATTTAATTTGTTTAGCTCCTTGCCAATCAATATCAAGGAAAACATCAATTCCAGAAAACAACATTCGTTCAATAGATTGACGCGAAGTGCCATAATAGTTACTAAAAACTTTTGCATATTCTAAAAAAGATTCCTGTTTAATCATAATTTGAAATTCTTTTTTTGATACAAAATGATAATGTTTCCCATGCAATTCACCTGGTCGTATAATTCGAGTAGTATAAGAAACAGATACTTGAATATTACACAAATTTTTTGACTGTAACAATCCTTGAATTAAACTTGATTTTCCTGTTCCGCTCGGAGCTGAAATAATAAAAAGAATACCTTGAGACATGATATTTTTAAAATATAGTTTCGCCTGAAATTTTATAAAAAAAAATATTTTTTCTTAATGAAATAAAAAACAAATATTGTGTTTTTCAAAAGATAAAATATATAAATAAAAAAATAATTTCTATATAACTACCCTTTTTTTATTAAAAAAATATTTTTAAATCCATATACTCTAAATAAATTCTTTACGTCTACAGATTTTCGTAAAACTACTTGTATATAAATCTCTTCAAATTTAACATGAACTATAGATAATAAAAAACCAATTTTACACCATTTATCATGTATCTGAGTTTCGATAAATGAACCTATTTTTGGTAAAATATTCCCTTTGCTTATTAAAAAACATAGAAAATGTTTATTTATTTTTTTAAAAAATATTCGTGCTATTGTTTCTTGTCCATAATAACATCCTTTTTTAAAACTTATAGCTTTAAGCTTATCTAAATTAATTGCTTGTGGTGTAAATTTTTTAGAACATATTTCATCAATAATAGGAAATCCTGCTTCAATATCTAATAATAACCATTGTTTACTATTATTAAAGAATATATTTTTATTTATTTTTCTTTTTAAAATTAAAAAGTCAGACAAAGACAAAACTAATAAAAAACGTTCTGACGGTTCTCCATACCACAGTATAGTTTTATTACTTTCATGAATTACTGAGCAATTTTTATCTGGTATTTTAATGAAAAAATTTAATAAAAATGATCTAACGTTTAACCCTGCAAATCCTATTAAACAAACATCGCTTAATTCATGTATTTTTATTTTTGAAAAAACAGAATACTTTTGAATTTCTTTCACTTGAATTTTGCTAATACTTTTTCGTTGAATATAACCATAACCTTTTTCATAATGAAATAAATGCATAGTACTTGAAACTTTACCATTAAAATCACAATGTGCGCAAAGTGTGTGATGAGTCTTAGGTAATAAATTCATATCAATAGTTAATTGACTTTGAAGATATTTTTTACTATCTAAACCTTCTACATAAGTTAAAGACCATTCTTCAAGAACTATCATTGTTAATGATAATTCATCTGAAGGATAAACAAGATTTTGTAACAATAGAAATGATGACATTATTTTTATTTCCTAAAACACACTTAATATAAAGTATATAAAATTAAAATAAATGTATCTATTTAATTAAATAGATATAATAAAAAATACAATTTTTACATATTTTAAAAGAATATATTAAAAAAAGTTAAAAATTTTTCAATACAAATTAAATTAATAGAAGAACTATAAAACTATGTCAGAAACAAATATGATAACCAATCAAATTAAAACTTTTAAAAAACGCATAAAAGACCTCAAGAGGTATCTTTGACTATAACAAAAAAGAATCTCGTATTTCAGAAATTAATTTAGAATTATCACTACCTGAAACATGGAAAAATCAAATATCTATAAAAAAACTTAATAAAGAAAAATATTTATCAAGTTCTGTAGTTCAAAAGATTAATGAAATAGAAGAAAATATTAAAGAGGTAACTATTTTTTTAGAATTAGCAGTAGAAACAGAAGATGAAAGTGTATTAAAAGAATCTTTCATAGAAACACAAAAAATAGAAAAAAAAATTAAAAAACTTGAGTTTTATCGTATGTTTTCAAAAAAAAATGACCACTGCAATTGTTATATGGATATACAATCTGGTTCAGGAGGTACAGAAGCACAAGATTGGGCTAAAATGTTACTTAGAATGTATTTAAGATGGGCTGATAAAAAAGGATTTCAAACAGAAATTATTCACGAATCTATTGGAGAAATAGTGGGTATCAAATCTTCTACTATTAAAGTAAATGGAGAATATGCATTCGGATGGCTAAGAACAGAAACAGGAATACATCGTTTGATTAGAAAAAGTCCTTTCGACTCTGGGAATCGACGCCATACTTCTTTTGGTTCAATTTTTATATATCCAGATATAGATGAAAAAATTAACATAAACATAAATTCTTCTGATCTTAGAATTGATGTTTATAGAGCATCTGGAGCTGGAGGACAACATGTAAATAGAACAGAATCAGCCGTACGTATTACTCACTTACCTACAAGTATTGTCACCCAGTGTCAAAATAATCGTTCTCAACATAAAAATAAAGAACAAGCAATGAAGCAAATGAAATTAAAACTATATGAAATGGAAATAAGAAAAAAACAAAAAGTGAAGCAAAAAATAGAAAAAAATAAATCAAATATAACCTGGGGTAATCAAATACGATCATATGTATTAGATAACTCAAAAATTAAAGATCTTCGTACTGGTATTGAAAAAAATCACATTCAATCTGTTTTAGACGGTGATTTAGATGATTTTATTGAACAAAGTTTAATAATTGGATTATAAGGAAAAAAAATGTCAGAAGTAAAAAATAATGATTATCATAAAAATGTTTGTAATAACGAAATAACAAGAAGACAAAAAAAACTGATTGATATGAAAAAAAGAGGGTTTTCTTTTCCAAACAATTTTATAAAAAATACTACTTCAAAAAAAATTCATCAAAAATATCAAATAAAAGATGCTAAAGCACTTAAAGTATTAAAAATTGAAGTTTCTATTTCTGGTCGTATGATGCAAAGACGTGTTATGGGAAAAGCTTCTTTTTTTACACTACAAGATATGGAAGGAAAAATACAAATTTATATAAATGAAAAAGAAATATCACCTGATTTTTATAATACTTATTTTAAAAAATGGGATATTGGAGATATTTTAGGTGTAACTGGGACATTATTTAAAACTAAAACAGGGGAACTATCTGTTTATTGTCAACATATAGAAATACTCAATAAATCATTGAAACCGTTTCCAGATAAGTTTCATGGTTTATCTAATCAAGAAATACGATATCGACAAAGATATCTCGATTTGATTAGTAATAATAAATTATACAATCTTTTTAAAAAACGCTCTGATATTATTATGGCAATTCGTAATTTTATGACAGAAAATGGTTTTTTAGAAGTAGAAACTCCGATGTTGCAAAGTATTCCTGGAGGAGCAAATGCTAAACCTTTTATTACTTATCATAATGAAATAAACGCTAAAATGTATTTAAGAATAGCTCCTGAATTATATTTAAAAAAATTAATCATTGGTGGTTTCGAACGTATTTTTGAACTGAATAGAAATTTTCGTAATGAAGGGGTGTCAGCTCGACATAATCCAGAATTTACTATGATGGAAGCATATATTGCATATTCTAACTATGAAGATATGATGACATTAATAGAAAATCTTTTTAAGAAGATTACAGAATCAATTTTCAAAAATAATAAAATTATATTTAATAAAAATAATTTTAATTTTAGCAAACCATTTCGTAGATTGACTATGAAAAATTCTATTCTTCAATTTAATCCGACAATTACATTGTCGGATTTAGATGATTTTAAATCAATAAAAGAATTTGCAAAATCAATAAATATTAAAGTAGAAAAACAATGGGGAAAGGGTCAAATAGAAAATGAAATTTTCGAAAAAACAGTAGAAAAAAAATTAATTCAGCCAACTTTTATTACGCAATATCCAGTAGAAGTTTCTCCTTTAGCAAGACGCAATGATATTGATCCAGATACAACAGATAGATTCGAGCTTTTTATTGGTGGATATGAAATAGGAAATGGATTTTCAGAACTAAATGATGTAGAAGATCAAAAAACACGTTTTTTAAATCAAATTAAACAAGCAAATAAAGAAAATAATAAAAATATATTTTATGATCAAGATTATATAGAAGCCTTAGAATATGGTTTACCACCAACGTCAGGATTAGGAATTGGAATAGATCGTTTGATTATGATATTAACAGATCAAATTAGTATTCGTGATGTAATTTTGTTTCCAACACTTCGTTCCTTTAATAAATAATTTTATAAATTTAAAATTTGTCTTTTAAGAGATAAAAAAATTTTCACAAAAATTCAAAGAGATATAAAATGCCACAACTACTGAATGATACTAAAAATAATCTTAATATAAAAACAATTAAAAATTTAATAAAAAAATATGAACCTCCATTTTGGGTCTATGATTCTGATATTATCTATAAAAAAATTCAATTATTAAAAAAATTTGATATTATTAGATTTGCTCAAAAATCTTGTTCAAACATTAATATATTGCGTCTCATGAGAAATAAAAATGTAAAAATAGACGCTGTTTCATTAGGTGAAATTGAAAGAGCTTTATTATCTGGGTTCAAAGGAAATACAAATGAAATAATATTTACTGCGGACATTTTAGATAAAGAAACCTTATCTAAAGTAGTTGATTATAAAATACCAGTAAATGCTGGATCCTTAGATATGTTAAAACAATTAGGCAAAGTTTCGCCGGGCCATCATGTTTGGTTAAGAATTAATCCAAGATTTGGATATGGACATAGTAAAAAAACTAATACTGGAGGGGAAAATAGCAAACATGGGATTTGGGAACCTAAAGAAGCAATACCAATTATAAAAAAATATGCATTAAAATTAATAGGTTTACATATGCATATAGGTTCAGGAGTAGATTATTTACATTTAAAAAAAGTTTGTCAATCTATGATTAAATACGTTTTTCAATTAAATCAAAACATATCATCTGTTTCTGTTGGTGGAGGATTACCTATACCTTATAAATTTGATGATCAACCGATTGATATAAAAAAATACTTTATGTTGTGGGATATAGCAAGAAATCAAATATCCGAATTTTTAGGAAAAAAAGTTGAATTAGAAATTGAACCAGGAAGATTTTTAGTTGCAGAATCAGGTATTTTAATTTCAAGAGTATGGGCTACAAAAAAAATGGGTAATAAAAATTTCGTTTTAGTAGATGTTGGATTCAATGATCTAATGAGACCAACTATGTATGGTAGTTACCATCATATTTCTGTTATTCCTGGAGATGATAGAAACATTAACGAAACAGAAACAATTGATACTGTTGTAGCGGGTCCTTTATGTGAATCAGGAGATATTTTTACACAAAAAGAAGGTGGAACTGTTCAAACTAGAAAATTACCCTTTATAAAAATAGGAGACTATGTAATTTTTCATGATACAGGAGCTTATGGTGCTGCAATGTCATCTAATTATAATACTAGACCACTCATTCCAGAAATATTACTGAAAAATAATGATTCTATTGTTATTCGTAGACGTCAGACAATTGAAGAAATATTAAATTTAGAAAAATAATATTTTTTTTTGATAAAAGGATATCATCGAAATAAATGTACATCTTTTTCCCTAAATTAAATCCTATAATTTTTACTATTGGTCCTATTTCTGCTCATTGGTATGGGTTTATGTATATTGTTAGTTTTTTATTCGCAATGTGGTATGGAAAAAAACGCAGTATTAAAAATAAAGAAAAGTGGTATAAAAAGAAAGTAGAAACACTCCTATACGCTATTTTTTTAGGTTCTTGCATTGGGGGAAGAATAGGATATATTATATTTTATAATTTTACATATTTTTCTCAGAATATATGGTGTGTATTTCATATATGGGAAGGAGGAATGTCATTTCATGGAGGATTAATAGGTGCTATAATTGTAATGTTATATTTTTCTTTTAAATACAAAAAAAAAATATTAGAAATATCTGATTTCATTACTCCATTAATACCTTTTGGTTTAGGTGCTGGAAGATTAGGTAATTTTATTAATAGTGAATTATGGGGTCGTGTATCACCAAATTTTTCATATGCGATGATTTTCCCAAATTCTCAATATCAAGATTTAGAAACAATAAAAAAATATCCTCAATTAAAACCATTATTAGATAAATATGGAGCATTACCACGTCATCCTTCTCAATTATACGAATTTTTTTTAGAAGGCATTATTTTATTTTTTATAATTTATTTTTTCTCAAAAAAAAATAGACCATTAGGTAGTGTTAGCGGTTTATTTTTAATTTGTTATGGAATATTTAGAGTATTGATAGAATTTTTTAGGGAGCCAGATCCTCAAATAGGATTATTTAAGAATGTGATTACTATGGGACAAATACTATCATTTCCAATGATTATTGTAGGATTAATTATCATGTATCAATCTTTCTATAAAAATAGATCGTGAGGAATCATGAAACAATATATAAAATTGATTAAAACAATTATTAAGATTGGAAATAAAAAGACAGATCGTACAGGAACAGGTACTCTATCTATTTTTGGTTATAATATGAAGTTTAATTTAAAAATAGGTTTTCCACTTTTGACAACAAAAAAATGTCATATTCCATCTATTGTTCACGAACTTCTATGGTTTTTAAAAGGAGATACTAATATTGATTATCTTAATAAAAATAAAATATCAATTTGGAATAATTGGGCAGATCAATCTGGAGATGTTGGGCCAATATATGGAAAACAATGGAGAAGTTGGAATGCACCCGGAGGCAATAAAATTGATCAGATAAAAAATGTATTGACACAATTAAAAAATAATCCTAATTCACGTAGAATATTAGTTTCTAGTTGGAATGTTGGAGAAATAGATAAAATGAAGTTGCCTCCTTGTCATGTCCTTTTTCAATTTTATGTTTTTAATAACACATTAAGTTGTCAATTATATCAACGTTCTTGTGATGTGTTTCTTGGTCTACCTTTTAATATAGCTAGTTATTCATTATTAATACATATGATAGCACAACAATGTAACTTAAAAGTTGGAGAATTTTTATGGACAGGAGGTGATGTTCATTTATACAACGATCATATTGAATTAGCAAAAAAACAGATACTTAGAACACCACGAAAACTTCCAAAATTAATCATTCTCAAAAAACCTCAATCATTGTTTCAATATTCTCTTCAAGATTTTAAAATCATTGAATATTATCCTCATCCTTCTATTAAAGGGAAAATATCTGTATAAAAAATTTATATTGAAAATAATATCTTGAAAAATCAATCGGATTAATTGTTAAATACATGAAATATATATATATAAAAACTTGGGGTTGTCAAATGAATGAATACGATTCATCTATGATAATTACCTTGTTGCAAAAAAAAAATAAATACGTGCTTACTGAATCAGCAAATAACGCTGATATCTTAATATTGAATACTTGTTCTATAAGAGAAAAAGCTCAAGAAAAAGTCTTTCATCAGCTTGGAAGATGGAAAAAAATAAAAAATAAAAACCCAAAAGTTATTATTGCTGTAGGAGGTTGTGTAGCAACTCAAGAAGGCCAAGAAATTTTTAAAAGAGCAAATTATGTCGATATCATATTTGGAACTCAAACTTTACATAGACTACCAAAAATGATTTCTGAAGTAGAAAAAAAAAATAAATTATCTATTGATATCAGCTTTCCTAAATTAGAAAAATTTCAATATGCTTTAGAACCTAAAAAAACAGGATATACAGCAGATATTTCTATTATGGAGGGATGCAATAAATACTGCTCGTTTTGTGTAGTACCATATACAAGAGGAAGTGAAATCAGTCGTCCATGTGATGAGGTTTTATTTGAAATATCAGTTTTAGCAAAACAAGGAGTAAGAGAAATTAATTTATTAGGACAAAATGTTAATGCATATCAGGGCCCAACTTTTAATGGGAAAATTTGTTATTTTTCAGAATTAATAAGATTAGTCGCAGAAATAGATGGTATTGATAGAATCCGTTTTATTACTAGCAACCCACTAGAATTTACGGATGACATTATCGAAGTATATCAAGACACACCAAAACTAGTTAGTTTTTTGCACCTTCCTGTACAAAGTGGTTCCAATAGAATCCTCAATTTAATGAAGCGTTCATATACAATCGAAGATTATGAATCTATTGTTAAAAAATTAATCATTGCTAGACCTAATATTCAAATTAGTTCTGATTTTATTGTAGGTTTTCCTGGGGAGTCTGAAATAGACTTTCAAAAAACTATGAACTTTATAAAAAATATTAACTTTGATATGAGTTTTAGTTTCATATATTCTAATCGACCTGGGACACCATCTTCTAAAATGAAAGATGATGTTGATATGAAAGAAAAAAAAAGACGTTTATATCTTTTGCAAGATCGTATAAATGTACAAACACTATTGTGGAGTAGAAAAATGTTTGGAAGCATACAGTCTATTTTAGTAGAAGGTGTGTCTGATAAAAATATTATGAACTTATACGGGCGAACGGAAAACAATAGAATTGTTACTTTTCAAGGTTCATCTAAAATGATTGGTCAATTTGTTAACGTAAAAATTAAACAAGTACATACACACTCACTAAAAGGTGAATTATTGTAAAAATAATTTAATCAAGATCTATGAAAAATATTATTTTAAATCTGCAACATTGTTGTCAGAAAAGTGAAAACATACCAAAAAAATTATATTTTAAAAAATGGATAAAAAAAGTTTTATATAAAAAAAAAACATTAATATAATCACGATACGAATCGTAGATGAATTAGAGATTAAAAAATTGAATTTTACTTATAGAAAAAAAAATAAACCTACAAATATTTTATCATTTCCTTACAATCAATTTATTAAAGGCAATTATAAATTATTAGGAGATTTAGTATTATGTAAGAATATAATAGAAAAAGAATCTTTAAAATATGAAAAATTATTAGAATCACACTGGGCCCATATAACAATACATGGAACACTACATTTATTAGGATATGATCATCAAAATAATCACGAAACAGATATTATGGAAAAAATTGAAAATAAAATCATGCTTTCTTTGAATTATAAGCAACCACACATTTTAAAAAATTATTAATCTTTTATAAAAAATATTTTAACTCAAGCATTTCTACAATAGAATAGTAGAACATATTTCAAAATAGACAATCTAATACTATGAGTAATAAGCATTTACAAAATTCTGATAAAATAAATAGAAAAGGTTTTTTTTCTGTTCTATTAAATCAAATTTTTCATGATGAACCTAAAAATAGAGAAGAACTATTAGTATTAATTCGAGATTCAGAACAAAATGAACTTATTGATCAAGATACCTGCGATATGCTAGAAGGAGTTATGCATATTGTCAAAAAAAGAATAAAAGAAATTATGATTCCAAGAACACAGATGGTAACATTAAAACTAAATTATAATTTAAATAAATGTCTTGATATTATCATTGAATCCGCACATTCACGTTTTCCAGTTATGAGTAGTGATAATAATTATGTTGAAGGATTTTTAATCGCTAAAGATTTATTACCATTTATGCAAAATTCAACAAACGTTTTTTTTATAAAAAATATATTACGACCTGCTGTCGTAGTTCCAGAAAGCAAATATGTAGATAGAATGTTAAAAGAATTTCGTTCAAAAAGAAATCACATGGCTATAGTAATCGATGAATTTGGAGCAGTTTCAGGTCTAGTTACTATAGAAGATATACTTGAATTAATAGTTGGAGAAATTGAAGATGAGTATGATGATGAAGAAACATTAAATATTAGAAAATTGCAAAAATGTACATTTTCTATCAGAGCACTTACAGAAATAAAAGAATTTAACGAAACTTTCAAAACTAATTTTAGTGATAAAGAAGTAGATACTATAGGAGGATTAGTTATGAAAGAATTCGGTCATTTACCAAGTCGTGGTGAAAGCATCAATATTGATGGATATTCTTTTAAAATTTCCATAGCAGACAGTAGAAAAGTTATACAAATACATGTAACAATACCAGAAAATAAAGTACCAGTTCTAATAAATACATAAAAAATTAATTTTTAAATTCAAATAAAAAAAATAAAATTATTTTTTAATTGATATTAAAAGTATTATATTTATTAAATATTTTTTCAGAGAAAAATATGGAACAAGAATATTTACCAAAAAAAATAGAATTATATGTACAAGAATATTGGAAAAAAAATAAAACTTTTGAAGTCAAAGAAGATTTAAAAAAAGAAAAATATTATTGTCTTCCTATGCTCCCATATCCTTCTGGAAAATTACATATGGGTCATGTTAGAAATTATACTATTAGCGATGTTATTGCACGATATCAAAGAATGATAGGTAAAAATGTTTTGCAACCGATGGGTTGGGATGCGTTTGGTTTACCTGCTGAAGAAGCGGCTATAAAAAATAATACAAGTCCACTTTCATGGACTGAGAAAAATATAAAATATATGAAAAAACAACTTCAATCGCTAGGTTTTAGTTATGATTGGAGCCGTGAAATAACTACGTGTAATGTAGAATATTATCGTTGGGAACAGTGGTTTTTTATTAAATTATATAAAAAAAAACTCGTTTATAAAAAAAATAGTTTAGTTAATTGGTGTTCTTATGATAAAACCGTTTTAGCAAATGAACAAGTCGTTGATGGTTGTTGTTGGAGATGCCAAAATCAGATAACAATAAAAAAAATTCCACAATGGTTTATTAAGATAAGACATTATGCCGAATCTTTATATCAAGATTTGAAAAAATTAACTCATTGGCCTGAAAATGTAAAAAATATGCAACGAAATTGGATTGGTCGAATAAAGGGATTTGAAATAAAATTAAATATTTTTAAAAGTTGTCAAAAAATAAAAGCATTTACGAATAGATTAGATCTTATAATGGGAGTCACATATATTTCAATATCTATTTGCCATAAGTTATCTCTTGGTTTATCTAAAAAAAATGAAGTTATTAAAAAATTTATAAAAAAATATCAATATATCTCACAAGAAGAACTAAAAACTGTTAAATATTTAGGAATTAATACAAATCTATTTGTTATTCATCCTATTACAGAAAAAAAAATACCCATTTGGATTTCAAATGTTACTCTAAAAGAATATGGTACAAATGCAGTTCTATCTATTCCTGGACATAATGAACACGATTGGAATTTTGCAGTCAAAAATAATCTTAAAATCAAATATGTTGTTCTAAATCCTAATTATAAAAAATATAATTCATATAGTTCTTTTATAGACATAAAAGGAACGTTATTTAATTCAAAAGAATTTAATGGATTAAATTTTAAAGACAGTAGTATAAGAATAAAAAATATATTGTTTCAAAAGAAAATATTAAAAGAAAAAATCAATTATAAATTACAAGACTGGTGTGTATCAAGACAGCGCTATTGGGGAGCCCCTATTCCAATGGCAACATTAAAAAATGGAAAAATATTATCAATACCAGAAGATAAAATACCTGTAGTTTTACCAACAATCGAAAAAAATATAGATTCATTTAAAAAGTCTATTAGTCCTGATTCTGATTGGGCTAAAATTTTTATCAACAATCAAAGTGCTATTAGAGAAACAGATACCTTTGACACTTTTATGGAATCATCTTGGTACTATGCAAGGTATACTTGTCCAAATTTTAATACAGGCATGATTGATTCGATAGCATCAAAATATTGGCTACCTGTAGATCAATATATTGGTGGAATAGAGCATGCAATTATGCATTTAATGTATTTTAGATTTTATCATAAATTACTGCGCGATTTTAAATTAGTCGATTCGGATGAACCTGTAAAAAATTTATTATGTCAGGGTATGGTTCTTTCTGAAGCTTTTTATGAAATTGATAAAAACTTACAACGTAATTGGATTCACTCGTCATCCGTCTTAATAAAACGCAATTCAAAAGGAGAAATTATTAAATCATACAATAAAAAAGGAAAAGAATTATTTTATGCAGGAATGATTAAAATGTCCAAATCAAAAAATAATGGAATTGAACCAGAATTAATGATCGAACGTTATGGAGCTGATACAATTCGTTTATTTATCATGTTTTCTGCTCCTGTAGAATCTTCATTAGAATGGAAAGAATCTGGTGTGAAAGGAGTACATCGTTTTTTAAAAAAACTTTGGAAAATAATATATAATTATATCAATATAAAAAATACGCATTATAAAATGAATTTTAATCTTTTAAATGATCAACAAAGTCATTTGCGTTACCAATTACATAAAACTATTGCCAAAGTTACTGACGATATAAGTCGTCGAAAAACATTTAATACTGCTATTTCTGCAATTATGGAATTAGTAAATGAATTAGCAAAAGCTCCAATACAAGAAGAACAAGATAAATCTATTATACGAGAATCTTTAATTTGTATAATTAAAATGCTCTACCCATTTACACCTCATTTTTGTTTTTCTGTTTGGAAATATTTTTATGAAAATAAAACCATTGATAATGAAAAATGGCCTATCTTTGAAGAAAATATTTTATTGAAAAAATATGATATCATTATTGCTCAAATTAACGGGAAAACACGGTGCACTATAAAAATACCTAATGACTTAAATAAAGAGGAAATAGTTTTAAAAATAAAAAGTGAGCCTGCAATAAAAAAATATTTAAAAAATGTTGATATAAAAAAAATAATATATATTCCTAAAAAAATAATAAATTTTGTAATATAAAATTAAAATATATTTTTAAAGATGTTACTATTGCTTATATGAAAAGTATAAATCCATATGAACTAAAAAAAAAATTAATAAAAAAAATAAATCATTTGTATATTTTGTTAGGGGAAGATATTTTTTTATTAGAAAGAAATCAAGATTTAATATTACATTATGCATATCAAAAAGGATTTTTAGAAAAAGCTATAATTAATATAGAAAAAGATGTAGATTATAAAAAAATTAATCTTTTCTATAAAAATAGAAGTCTATTTTTTAAAAAAACAACCCTGATAATTAATTTTATTGTAAAAAAATTAAATGTCTTTATAATTGAAAATATTTATAAAACATTATCTTTATTAGATTTAGATATTTTAATAATATTAAAATTTAATCATTTATCTTGTTTTATCAAAAAAAATAAATTAATTAATAACTTTAAAAAATTTCATGTAGTTTCTTGCTTTACACCATATAATTTACATTTCGTGAATTGGATTAAATATGAAATACGAGAAAAAAATATAAATATAGAAGAAAAGGCATTTTCTCTATTATGCAAATATTATGAAGGAAATACTTTATTTATATATAAAATTCTAGATATATTATATCTAACATGGCCTAAAACTTTTATTACAACGGAAAAAATAAAAAAAATTATTATTGATTTTTTTGATTTATCTCCATTACACTGGATTAATTCTATCTTTCAAGGTCAAATAGAAAAAGCTATTTATATACTAAACATTTTTTACAAAAAAAAATATAATCATCTCATTTTAGTGCGTGCTCTGCAAAAAGACTTATTAACATTAATTTACATTAAACGTGAAAAAAAAATAAATTTGCATATACAATTAAAACAACATAATATTTGGCATACAAGATATAAATTTTTTATAAATGCTTTGGAAAAAATAAATAATAACAGTTTGTTAAAAGCAGTTCAAATGCTTGTAAAAATAGAAATAAATATCAAAAAAAAATATAATAATAATATCTGGAATCAATTGCAAGAATTAACTTTAATATTATGTAAATAATATTTCACATTTAAACAAACAAAAAATGAAAAAATTATATGTAATTTTTGGTGGGAATTTTGATCCTATTCATTATGGACATATTTATTTAGCAGAAAAATTAGCAAAAGAAATCTCTATAGAAAAAATAATATTTTTACCAAACAATTATCCTCCGCATCGAAATAGAACTAAAACATCTATACTAGATAAAATAAAAATGATCAAACTTGCTATTCATAAAAATCCTTTATTTCAAATCAGTTATTTAGAAACAAAAAAAAATCATTTTTTTTATACTATAGATACATTAAAAAAAGTTAGAAAAAAAATAAGTCATTTAAGACCTTTATGCTTTATAATGGGAGAAGATAACTTACAAACATTCTATCTTTGGAAGGATTGGAGAAAAATATTATTATATTCTCACTTATTAATTTATCCTCGAGAACATAAAAAAAATAATAATCATAATGATGATGAATTTAAAAAATGGATTGATTGTCATACTGTATATGATTTGAATTTGTTAAATAAGCAATCATTTGGTTTAATTTATTTTTCACACGGTTCTTCTATTAATATTTCTTCTAGTAAAATAAGAAAAAATTATTCTACGGGTAAAAGTTCTTATGCACTTTTGCCATCTATTGTAAATAATTATATTATATCAAAAAAATTATATCATAATGATTAATGATCCCCTTAATTCTTTTATTTTTTATAATACTAAAAGAAATAATTTGAAAGATATTTGATGAAAAAATGGAAAAAAAAATTATATTGAATTTAATTGGACTACGATGTCCAGAACCAATTATGATAATAAGAAAAACACTTCGCAATATGAAAAAAAATGAAAAAATATTAGTTTTATCAGATGATCCAACAACTAAAAGAGATATTCCAAATTTCTGTTATTTTATGGAACATCAGTTGTTAAAAAATGAAATAAAAGTGAAACCTTATCGTTATTTATTAAAAAAAGGATTATAAATTTTAAAAATATTTCTTATATAAACTATATGTTTAATATATACACTTCAAATTTAATATATAATCATTATATATAAATACAGTGTATATATTAAAAAAACTTCTATTTTTCTAAGTAGAAAATATATTATAAATTAATTAGTATTTTTAACATTCTTCTTAAAGGTTCTGCAGCGCCCCATAAAAGTTGATCGCCGACAGTAAAAGCAGATAAATATTTTTTCCCCATGTTCAATTTTCTTAAACGACCTATCGGTATATTTAATGTATTAGTTACAGAAGATGGAGTTAATTTTAACAATGTATCTTTTATGTTGTTTGGAATAACATTAACCCATCGATTATGATTTTCAATAATTTCTTCAATATTTTCCAAAGAAAGATCTTTTTTTAATTTAATAACAAATGCTTGACTATGACAACGAAGTGAACCAATTCGGACACATACACCATCAATTAAAATTTTATTTGCAGATCCTAAAATTTTATTGGTTTCGGCTTGACTTTTCCATTCTTCTCGACTTTGACCATTGTTCATTTTTATATCGATCCAAGGTATTAAACTACCAGCTAAGGGAACAGAAAATTTTTCCACAGGAAAATCAAAGTTGCGAGATATTTCAGTTACTTTATGTTCAATATTTAAAATTGAAAGAGAATTATTTGATAAATCTTTTTCTACGACATTGTATAACTTACCCATTTGATTTAACAACTCTATCATATGACGTGCACCTGCACCAGATGCCGCTTGATAAGTAGACATAGAAATCCACTCGACTAGTTTTTTTTTAAATAAACCTCCTAAAGACATTAACATCAAACTAACAGTACAGTTACCTCCTATAAAAGTTTTAATTCCCTTGTTTATAGAATTTTGTATAAGGTCGTAATTTACTGGATCTAATATAATTACAGAATCACTTTCCATTCGTAAATTAGAAGCTGCATCTATCCAATAACCTTGCCAACCATTTCTTCGTAATTTTAGATAAACCTCTTGAGTATACATTCCTCCTTGACAGGTAATTATAATATCCATCTCTTTCAATACATCAAAATCATAAGCATCTTCTAACATATTATGTGATATATTATTTAATAAAGGACTTTTTTGACCAAATTGAGATGTTGAGAAAAATACAGGTTTAATTTTAAAAAAATCATTTTCTTCTTGCATTCTTTTCAACAAAACTGATCCAACCATTCCACGCCAACCAACTAAACCTACAGTTTTCATCTTTAATAAATACGCGGACAATTTATATTAACAGTGGTCTTTATTAAAATTAATAATAAATACAGTTAAAGTAAACGTTTTCCGGCTCCTAAAAAATTAGCAAAAGAATATTATTTAATAATAATAAATTTTATGTAAGAAAAATATATACTCTCTAAAGATATGAGAAATTTTTAATAAGAATATTAAAATAGAAAATTCTATTTTAATTTTAAATATACTATAAAATCATAATTTTATTTTAGAAAAAATATTTTACATCAAAAATAGCATAACTTTAAAAGGATATAATAGATTAAAATGACTGAAATAATCTCTACGACCATATTACTAATTCTAATTATGGATCCTTTAGGAAATCTTCCGATATTCATGACAATATTAAAACACCTAGAAGAAAAACGACGAAGAATTGTAGTTATACGTGAAATGATTATAGCATTAATTGTTATGCTATTATTTTTATTTGTTGGAGAAAAAATACTTGTAATTCTAAATTTAAAAACTGAAACTGTTTCAATATCTGGAGGTATTATTTTATTTTTAATTGCTATTAAAATGATTTTTCCTTCTGAAGATAATAATAATGAAGTTTCTGCATATGAAGAACCTTTTTTAGTTCCCTTAGCTATCCCATTAGTTGCAGGACCATCTTTATTAGCAACATTAATGTTGCTATCACATCAATATTTACATCATATGCTTTATTTAGTGGGATCATTACTAATTGCATGGTGCTTCACCGTTATAATATTATTATTATCCGGTCTATTTTTAAAATTATTTGGTTCAAAAGGTGTTAATGCTTTAGAACGTCTTATGGGTTTAATTTTAATTATGCTTTCTACCCAAATGTTTCTTGATGGAATCAAAGTATGGTTTAAAAATTAGAATATATTTTTTTTGAGAACCTGTTATTAGTAGAATAACAGGTTAAAATAAGTATTTAAAAGAAAATATGAAATAGATTAAAAAAATCAATAATAAAAAAATTAATAAAAAAGGCATTATCATGACTATAAAAAAAATAACTGAAATAAATATAACTGGAAAAAGAGTTTTAATAAGAAGTGATTTAAATGTTCCTATAGAAAACGGTATTATTCAATCTGATGCCAGAATACTAGCGGCTTTACCAACTATTAAATTAGCTATTAAAAACAATGCAAAAGTAATTGTTATGTCTCATTTAGGAAGACCAAAAGAAGGATGTTATACAAAAAAATATTCTTTATTACCAATATTTCAATATTTTAAAAAAATATTTACTAATACTAAAATACATTTTTCTGATAATTTTTTAGATGGCATTCAACTTAATACAGGAGAAATTGCAATTTTAGAAAATACTCGTTTCAATGAAGGAGAATCACAGAATAGTGACAACTTATCTAAAAAATATTCCAATCTTTGTGACGTATTTGTGATGGACGCATTTGGAAGTTCACATAGGATAGAATCATCTACTTACGGGATTGGAAAATTTGTTAAAATAGCATGCTCTGGACTACTTTTAATAAATGAAATAAATGCTTTAAAAAAAGCATTAAAAAAACCAAAACGTCCAATGGTGGCTATAATTGGAGGTTCTAAAGTATCAACTAAATTCAATATATTAGATAAATTAGGGAAAATTGCAGATACGATAATAGTTGGTGGAGGTATAGCAAATACTTTTTTAGCCATTGATTATAAAATAGGAAAATCATTACATGAACCAAATTTTATATTTGAAGCTAAAAAATTACGTGAAAAATACAATATTATTGTACCGATCGATTCTCGTATTGGAAAAAAATTCTGTAAATATGAAAAATCTACAATTAAATTGCCGAATGATATAAAAGAAGACGAAGAAATTATGGATTTTGGCGACGAAAGTATTAAAAAAATTGTTAATATTCTTAAAAAATCTCAAACAATTATTTGGAATGGACCAGTTGGAGTATTTGAATTTCCAAACTTTAGAAAAGGAACTGAAATAATTGCAAAAACCATTGCACATAGTAAAGCATTTTCTATAGCAGGAGGAGGAGATACATTATCTGTTATTGATATGTTTAATATAAAAAACAATATCTCTTATATTTCAACTGGAGGAGGGGCTTTTTTAGAGTTTATGGAAGGGAAAAAATTACCTGCAATACATATGTTAGAAGAAAATTTTAAAAAACAAATCACATAATTAATAGGAAAAAAATTGAACATTTTAAATGTTATCAAACCTGGTGTTATGAATGGTGATGAAGCTCGAATAGTATTTGAATTAGCGAAAAAAAAACGATTTGCAATACCAGCTGTGAATTGTATAGGGACTGATTCTATTAATGCTGTTTTAGAAACTGCTGCTAGAGTAAAATCTCCAGTTATCATACAATTTTCTCATGGAGGAGCTTCTTTCATTGCTGGTTATAAAAACTATTTTTCACCATCTCAAGAAGAGCAAGCAATACAAGGGTCTATATCTGGTGCTCAACATGTACATTTAATGGCGAAATATTATAAAATTCCAGTCATACTTCACACTGATCACTGTCCTAAAGAAATGTTGTCATGGATTAATGGACTACTAGAAGTCGGCGAAAAATATTACCATGATAAAAAGAGACCTCTTTTTACTTCTCATATGCTTGATTTGTCAAAAGAAAGTTTACAAGAAAATATTTCCACTTGTAAAAAATATTTAAAAAAAATGCAAAATATTAATATGATGTTAGAAATAGAATTAGGTTGCACAGGAGGAGAAGAAGATGGTATTGATAATACTAAAATAGATAAAAAATTACTTTATACACAGCCTCAAGATGTAAATTATGCTTACGAAGAACTAAATAAAATTAGTAAAAATTTTAGTATTGCTGCTTCATTTGGTAATATACATGGTGTTTATCAACCTGGAAATATTGATCTAAGACCTATTATTTTAAAAAATTCACAAGAATTTGTAAGTACTAAACATAATCTAGAAAAAAATCCATTAAATTTAGTATTTCATGGAGGTTCAGGTTCAAATTTAAAAGAAATTAATGAATCCATTAAATATGGTGTTGTTAAAATGAATATTGATACTGATATACAGTGGGCTGCATGGAAAGGTGTACTAAATTTCTACAAAAAAAATAAAGAATTTTTACAAAATCAATTAGGAAATACAAAAGATAAAAATCAACCTAATAAAAAATACTATGATCCAAGATCATGGATAAGAAAATCACAGAAATCAATGTCTATTAGATTAGAAAAATCATTTAAAGATTTAAATGCTCTCAATATTTTAAAATAATTTTTATAAAAAATTTTAATTTGATTCCGGGGAATAAATAAAAATATTCTCCGAAAATCGCTGCATTGCAAAATAGACTATTTATTGAAATAAATTATTGTAGTTTTTTAATTACTAGAAAAATATACAGAGAACATGATGGATGAATTAAATGTGGTAAATGATATCAATCATGCAGGAAATTGGTTGATACGTAATCAAGAGTTACTGCTTGGATATATGGTGAATCTAACATCTGCTATTATTATTTTAATTGCCGGAATGTTTATATCTAAAATTATATCAAATGGAGTCAACCAAGTATTAATTACTCGTAATATTGATGCTACTATTGCTGGTTTTCTTTCCGCATTAATGCGATATATTATTATTACTTTTACACTCATTGCTGCATTAGGTAGAATTGGAGTACAAACAACATCAGTAATCGCTATATTAGGAGCAGCTGGTATGGCAATAGGTTTAGCTTTGCAAGGATCTTTATCAAATTTTGCTGCTGGTGTATTATTGGTCACACTTAGACCGTTAAAAACTGGAGAATATGTTAATTTAGGAAGTGCTTCAGGAACTGTACTAAATATTCATATTTTTTATACGACACTTCGTACTTTAGACGGAAAAATTGTGGTCGTTCCTAATAATAAAATTATCTCTGGTAATATTATTAATTATTCGAGAGAACCTGCTCGTCGTAATGAATTTATTATCAGTGTATCTTATAATAGTGATATTGATTTAGTAATAAAAATATTACGTAAAGTAATAGAAAAAGAAGATCGAGTGATTAAAGATAGAGATATTATTGTTGGTCTGAGTGAATTAGCTCCATCTTCTCTGAACTTTATAGTGCGCTGTTGGAGCAAAAATAATGATTTAAATTCAGTATATTGGGATTTAATGGCTAATTTCAAAAAAGAATTAGATAAAAATAATATTAATATTCCTTATCCTCAATTAGATGTACATTTATATAAAAAAAAATAAAGACAATATAAATATCAAAAAATGTAGAAAATTTTAATTTATTTTAGAAGAAGATTGTTATGTTTAAAGTTTATAAATCAAACTCACTCAATATACTCTTATTAAAAGCATATGATATTATTCAAAAAAAACCTCTTTCTAATATTTTTGAAAAAGAGATTTTTATTTATGATAATAAAGTATTATTTCAATATTTAAATATATTTCTTGCTGAAAAAGTAGGCATTTCCGCAAATTTTAAATTGTATCATCCTAAAGATTTTATATGGAAATTATTTCAAATCATATTATCTAAAAAAGAGCTAAAAAATACGTTTACTCATTCTATAATGATTTGGAAAATTATGAATATTTTAGATCAAAAAAATTTTTTTGAATATTACGATAACAAAAAAAAAAATAAAACCCAAAATTTTAAATTTTCATTTTTAATGGCAAATATATTTGAACAATATATCTTTTATCGTCCTAATTGGATTAATGATTGGGAAAAAAAAAACAATCAAAAATTAATCTGAGCGAAAAATGGCAAATAAAATTATGGATGAAAATAATAGACAATACAAAAAAATTAAATCAGTGTACTCATCATTTTTCAAATTTATTTTATGATTTTTACAAATTAATTAAAGAAAAAAAAATAAAAAAAACACACTTACCTAATCGCTGTTTTGTCATTTCTTCTTTTTCGCTAAATCCTTCTTATATAAAAATTTTAAAAAAAATAAGTATATATATGAATATTTATTTTTTATATATTACACCTTATAAAAATAATATATTTAATTCAATTCAACCTAATAAAGTTTATTCATATGAAAAAATAGAAAAAGAAAACACTTTAAATAATTCATTAATGACATTATGGGGGCAATATGAAAAAATTTATTCTTTAGATATAATTAAATCTCCAGAAATTAAAATTATTAATTACTTCAAAAAAAATAAAGATGATAATTTACTAAATAATATTAAAAATGATTTTTTTCAAAGTATTAAATCAAGAAAAAAAAGATTTTTAAAAATAACAGATAACTCAATTTCTATCAATATTTGTTTTAATAAAAAAAATGAAATTGAGATACTACATGAAAAATTATTAACATTTTTTCATGAAAATTCATCTATACAACCTGGCGATATAGTTGTTATTTCTTTTTTACTTGATGATTATATTCCGTATATTGACGCAATATTTACAAAAGTAGACAAAAAAAAACAAATTCCTTTTTTTATTTCTAGAAAATTTTCTAAAAAAACAGAAATAATACTATCTTGTTTTAAAAAAATATTAAATTTACCAAATAGTCGTTTTGAAAACGAAGAGATATTAGAATTACTTGATGTTCCTGAAATAGCAAAAAAATTTAATTTTTCAGAAGAAGAAATAAAAATTCTATATGCTTGGATAGAAGAAGCAAATATTCGATGGGCTGTTGATTGTAAACATAAAGACTATTTATCCTTTCCTAGAGATAAACAAAATACCTGGTTTTATGGGATAGAAAAACTACTTTTGAGTTATGCAATGAATGATAGAGAAAAAATTTGGAATAATATTTTATCATGCAGTTCAATCAATGGTTCTAGAGCAGAACTTGTCGGAAAATTAATCATATTCATAAACACACTTAAGAAATGGCAAAAGAAATTATCTAAATCACAATATCTTACATATTGGTGTTCGTTATCTAAAAAATTAATTATTGATTTTTTTTTCTACAGCAAAAAAATGGAAAAATCTATTCAGATGATTCAAAAGAATTGGATGAAAATGATTAATGATAGTTTATTGTCTAATTATTCACAAAAAATTTCAATTAATATATTAAAAAAAATTTTTTTCTATAAATGCTATTACACTAATAATGAAACATTTTTACCAGGTGTAGTAAATTTTTGTCATCCTAATTCTGTATGTTACATTCCATTTAAAATAATATGTATTATTGGTGCTGATCATTCAAGTATTCCCAAAATAAATCATTTAGATAATTTTAATTTACTAAAAAAATATCCGTTAATTGGAGATGTTGATATTTATCAAAAATATTGTTATCTATTTGCTCAAAGCATATCTTGTGCGAAAAAATATTTTTATATTAGCTATATTGGATATTCAATTAAAGATGAAAGTAAAAGATATCCTTCAGTTTTAATTGATCAATTATTAAGTTATATAGCATATAATTTTTGTTTTATAGGAGATCAACACTTAAGTTTAGAAGATAATACTAAAAAAATTATTAAACATCTATGCAGAAAATATAAAACACAATATTTTTATAAAAAACAACATTTAGTTTCTTTCAAAAAAGAAAATTTACAAAATATTTTTAAAAACATTAATAAAAAATTCTATTATCCAAACTTATTAAAAGATAAAAACTACAATATAATTAATTTAAAGGATTTAACAAAATTCTGGAAAAACCCACTACGTTATTTTTTTAATTTTAATTTAAAAATACAACTTAATAAAAAAGAAGAAATAATTACAACAGAACCTTTTTTAGTAAATCAATTAGATTCTTTTAAAATAAAATATACTTTATTAAATAAAATAATAAATAATCAAGATACAAAACAATTGTTTCAATATTATATACTTTCTGGGAAATTGCCTTACCATTTTTTTGGAAAAATATTTTGGGATAAAAATATTACAGAAATGACATCAATAGCAAAAGAAGTTATCAAATACAGAATTTTAACAAAAGAAAAAAAAATTAATTTAAACATAGAAAAATATCAAATTCATGGCATTTTGTCTGAAATACAAAAAACAGGTTTATTACGTTGGAAACCAAGTGCTATAAATTATAGTGATCGTATTGTTTTATGGTTAGAACATTTAATTTACTCTGTATTAGGCGGTTATGGAGAAAGCAGAATAATAGGTTATAAAAATCAAAATTGGTCTTTTGCTTCTTTAAAATCTGATATAGCATATACTTATCTTTTAAAATATATTAAAGGTTACGTAAAAGGTATACAACAACCTATTTTATTAACTAAATCCGCTGCATCTTGGCTTGATCACGTTTACGATATAAAAAATAATTTTATAAAAAATGATTATCATACACAAAGAACAGGATATAAAAAATTAATGGGAACTTGGACAGGAAACAATTATATTGACGGAGAACAAAAAGATTTTTACATCACAAAAATAATAACAAAGTTAAATACAAATAACATAAAAGAAATTTGTGAAATAGCTAAAAAATGGCTAATTCCAATATTAAAAAACAAATTAAAACAATAACAATGAAAATTGATAACATAGCAGAAAAACTTAATGTTTTTAAAATACTCCTTAATGGCATAAACTTAATAGAAGCTTCTGCAGGAACAGGAAAAACTTTTACCATTGTACTATTATATTTACGTTTGTTATTAGGTATAGGAGAAACAAAAACATATAATAAAAAACTTGCAGTACATGAAATACTAATAGTTACTTTTACAAATGCAGCAAAGGAAGAATTATATATACGTATTAAAGATGGTATTCAAAACCTATATTTAACTTGTGTTAATAAGAAAAATATAAATCCTATTTACAAGTTTTTTTTAAGAGAAATAAAAGATATTAATGAAGCTATTTATGTTCTAAAAAAAGCGCAAAATAATATTAATAATGTTGCTATTTATACAATACACGGGTTTTGTCAACATATATTAGAATTGCATACTTTTCATTTAAATTCTATTTTTGAAGACAAAATAATTGATAATGAACATGAGTTATATTTACAAGCTACACAAGATTTTTGGAGACGTACTTTTTATAATTTGCCAAAAAATATTATTAACATTATTTATCAAGATTATAAAAATCCAAATCATCTTTTAAAAAAGATAAAACCATTTTTTCACATGCAATCAATTAATTTTTCTGAAAAAAATTTAAATAATAAAAAATTAACTATATTTCATCAAAAAAACATACAAAAAATAAATTTTTTCAAAGAAATGTGGTTGATTTATTATCAAATAATACCAAAAGAAATTAATAATCTAAAAATAAATAAAAAAATATATAGTCAATTTAATATGACTAGATGGATTAATGATATTACAATATGGGCAAAATCTGAAACTAAAGATTATACCATACCTATTGTTTTAAAATATTTTTCAAAAAAAAATATAGAAAAAAACACAATAAATAACATATGTTCAAAATATATTATTTTTAAAGAAACTGAAAAAATATTAAAAAAAAATTTTTCATTTAAAAATATTATTATGGTATATGCTATAAACAAAATTAAAAAAATTTTATCAAAAGAAAAACAAAAAAAATCATTACTAGGATTTAATGATTTATTGAACATTCTTTTGAAAACTATAAAAAAAGAAAAAACTCTTAAAAATTTGATAAGAACAAAATACCCTGCAGCATTTATTGATGAATTTCAAGATACTGACATTCAGCAATATAAAATATTCGATCTTTTATATAAAAAAAATAAAAAAACTGTATTATTTCTTATTGGAGATCCAAAACAAGCAATATATAGTTTTAGAGGTGCAGATATTTTTTCTTATTTATACGCAAAATCAAAAATAAAAAAAAAATATTATCTTGATATTAATTGGCGTGCTTCAATAAATATGTGTAAAAGTATTAATTTTTTATTTTCTCATCATAAAAATCCATTTATTTTTAAAAATATTCCTTTTACACCCATAACACCTTCTTGTAAAAATAAAAAAATGAACTTTACAATTCATGGAGTTCCTCAAACTTCAATGAGCTTTTTTTTTCAAGAAAAAGAAGAAGTGTATATAGATGATTATAAAGTTTGGATTTCTCAACAGTGTGCAAATGAAATTAGTTTTTGGTTAACTTGCGGGAAAGCAGGAAATGCTAAAATTACTACTAAAAATGGAGAAAAAATCTTAACAGCGAACGATATTGCTATATTGGTCAGAAACAAAAAAGAAGCTGATCTTATTCAAAAAGAGTTGCAAAAATTTAATATTCTTTCAATATACTCATCTGATAAAAATAGCATTTTTCAAACTTTTGATGCCCAAGAATTACTGTGGATATTAGAATCTATTCTAGAACCTGATAATGAAAAGTTATTACGAAAATCAATTTCTACACATATTTTAAAAGAGTTATTATCTAAAATTAAAACAAAATCAATAAATGAAAACAAATATTTTATAATAGAAAAATTATATGAATATCATAATATATGGAAAAAAATAGGAATTTTCCATATGATTAAAACTATGATATTAGAATATCAAATAAATGCTAATCCTATAGAAATAAATATAAATTATTTAAAAAATTTAAATTTTTTACATGTAGCTGAATTATTACAAGAACAATTTCAATATTTCCATAAAAAAATATCCTTAATACGTTGGCTTCAAAAAAAAATATTAAAAAAAACAGAACCTGCATATAATGAATGTATTAGATATTTTAATGAATCTCAATCAGTTAAAATTATTACTATACACAAGTCAAAAGGATTAGAATATCCTATTGTGTGGATACCTTTTAGTATAGATTTCAAACCATCATTATTATCTGTCTATCACAATGAAAAAAATTTCAAAACATTTTTTGACATAAAACAAAGTAATGAAAATTTAAAATTATCAGACAAAGAAAGACTAGCAGAAGATATACGATTTTTATATGTTGCACTTACAAGATCCATTCTTCATTGCAGTATTGGAATAGCTTGTTTAACAAAAAAAACAACAAAAAATAAAAATAACAGCAATATCCATAAAAGTAGTTTAGGATATACTGTACAACATGGCAAACCTATGAATTATGAAAATTTATTTAACCAATTAAAAAAATTCAGAATGAATGATTTTATAGAAGTAAAAAATAATTCAAATAATTTTAGATTGCCTGTAACAAATAATATTTATTTAATATCCTCAAAAAACATTCTAAATAAAAATATAAAAAATATTTGGAATATAACAAGTTTCACTAAATTAAATCAAGAAAATAAATCGTTACAAGAGAATATAAAAGAAATTACCTCAGAAAAATTTTTAATAAAAAATAAAGAAAAAAATAATAAATCATTTATAATACATAATTTTCCGCAAGGAAAGAATACTGGATTAATGATGCATGAAATATTAAAAAATTTACATTTTTTAAATGAAAAAAATTATGATTGGTTTGCAGATTGGTTAAAGAAATATAATATTCCTATTACATGGACTTCAAAGTTAATTAATTGGATAAATAATATCATTAATACACCACTAGGTGAGAAGAAAATTATTTTATCAAAAATAAATGAAAAATTATGTACAAAAGAACTAGAATTTTTTTTTCCTATAAATAATATCTTATATAGTGAAGAATTAAACCAAATTATCCAATCTATTGATCCTATCTCTATAGCTTCTCCAAAATTATTTTTTAATCCGGTTAAAGGTGTATTAAAAGGATTTATCGATTTAGTTTTTTTTTGGAAAAAAAAATATTACATATTAGATTATAAGTCTAATTGGTTGGGTAAAAATAATAGTTTTTATTCTGACGTGTGTATAAAAAAAGAAATAATTACAAAAAGATATGATTTACAATATCAAATATATACTATAGCTTTACATAAGTATTTACAAAAAAAAATAAAAAATTATAATTATAAAAATGATTTTGGAGGTGTTTTGTATTTTTTTTTACGTGCTATTGATCAAGAAAACCATGGCATTTTTTATACTGTTCCAGATTTTTCATTAATAGAAAAAATAATTACTTTAATTTCATAAAAAATATGATTATCTTACTAAGACAAGCAGTAAAATTAAAAATGATACGTCCTATCGATTTCTATTTCTCTCAATTTGTTGCACAAGAAAATACTATTGTAATGTTAGTTGCAGCTTGTGTAAGTTATGAAAATAGCAAAGGTCATATCTTTCTACCTGTTCAATATTTTGAAAAACATTGTTTTTTTTCCAGTTTCAACCACAAATTTAAAAAAAAAATATTAACAATTTTAGAAAAAAAAACAAATTGGTCATTTGAATTATTTAAACATATATCTGTAGGTAATGGTTCTATTCCTACACCTTTAGTCTTATATGAAGAAAAAATATACCTTTATAAAATGTGGAAAGCCGAAAAAAATATTTTTAAAAATTTTTATATAAAAAAAAATAAAATTAATCAAAAAAAATGTTCTAAAATATTAAATAATTTATTTCCTGGTAAAAGTATAAATTTTCAAAAAATAGCTGTAGCACTTACTTTGATAAATCATATAACTTTTATTGTCGGTGGTCCTGGAACTGGAAAAACTACTACTATATTAAAAATAATAATTGCATTAATAAAAAGTTCAAATAAATCAATAAAAATTCAATTGTCTGCTCCAACAGGTAAAGCAGCCACACGTTTAAACACAATTATAAAAAGCAATATCTTTGATCTTTATTTTTCTGAAAAAGAAAAACATTCTCTCCCATCTAGAGCCAAAACCATACATGAATTATTAGGAATTCAAAAAATTTCACAAAATAGTTTTTTCAATAAAAATAACTTATTAGATTTAGATATTTTAATTATTGATGAAATTTCAATGGTAGATATTTTAATGATGGAAAAAATATTATGTGCAGTTTCAAAAAATACTAAATTAATTTTTATAGGTGATTATAATCAATTATGTCCAATAGAATCAGGTTCTATTCTAAGAGAAATTTATCATCATGCTAATAATGGATATAGCTTAAAAACTATTCTTGATATTCAAAAACTTACACAATATGAATTACCAAAAAAAATAAATAAGAATACAACATTTATTAGCAATAGTATATGTGTTTTAAAAAAAAATTACAGATTTGATAAAAATTCAGGGATTGATATTTTATCCAATGGAATTTGTAATAAAAAAATAAAAATTATTGAAAATTTATTTAAAAATTCGATAAAAAACGTTTTTTTTTATGAACACAATTCTGTTCAAAAATATAAAAAAATGATTAAATATATTACTTTAAACTATAAAAATTTTTGGGATAAAGTACATAAAAAAGCAACAATAAAAGAAATAATAGAATCTTTTCAAGATTATCAAGTATTATGTGTATTGTATGATGGTCTATTTGGTGTGAATTTTTTAAACAAAAAATTAGAAGAATATATGTATAAAAAAAACATAATAAAATATTTTTATGTCAATGAACAAGAATGGTATGTAGGAAAACCTATTATGATTAGTAATAATAATAAATACTTAGATGTATTTAATGGAGATATAGGTATTACTAATTTTAGTGAAAACGGTATTTTGCAAGTATCTTTTTTAAAGGAAAATAAAACAATTAATAATATTCCTGTAAAAATTTTAAGTAATTATAAAACTGCTTGGGCTATTACTGTCCATAAATCACAAGGTTCAGAATTTATAAATACAGCTTTAATATTACCAAATGTTACTTCACACATGTTGAATAAAGATATTTTATATACTGGCATAACAAGATCTCGAAAATTATTAAGTATTTTTTCAGATAAAAAAGTTTTTCTGAAAACTATTTTAAAAAATTCTCAAAAAATAATGTTTTAATGTTAAGAGCTAATTTTTTATAAAAAGATCTATACATTTAAATAATATCAATCATTAAAATTTTTGAACCGCGTTGATAGTTGTACATTTTCTTTTTACTTTCAGGCAACATGTCAATATTAACTAAAATAAAACCTCTTTCTTGAAACCAATGAATACTCTGTGTTGTTAATACAAAAATTTTTTCTAAATGCATTTCTTTAGCATGAATTTTAATTTTTTTTAATAATAAATCTCCACGAGAAGAATTTCGATAATCAGGATGAACAGCTAAACATGCCATTTCCCCTATCTTTTCTTTTAAAAAAGGATATAGTGCTACACAAGCAATAGTTAAATTATCATGTTTAATGATAGTAAATTTATCTACTTCTATTTCTAATTGTTCTCTTGATCTACGAACTAAAATTCCTTTTTTCTCTAAAGGCCGAATTAATTCTAATATTCCCCCAATATCATTAATACTGGCTCGTCTTATTTTTTCTGCTGATTCCATAACCATTTGAGTACCAATACCATTTCGAGAAAATAATTCTTGTAAAAGTGCTCCACTTTTATGATAACTGATCAAATGACTACGATTTACTCCGCTTTTACAAGCTTTTATTGCCCCTCTTAAAAAACGAACAGTTGAAGAAATATAATCACCTTTTTTTTCTAATTTTTTAATTGTTTTTTTTATATCATCAGGTAATAATTCAGAAATGATTTTACCTTCATGATCTATAACTCCATGATTACTACAAAAACCTATCATTTTTTCTGCTTTTAATTCAATGCTAACTTGAGTCGCTATTTCTTCAGAAGTTAAATTAAAACTTTCTCCTGTTACAGAAACTGCAACTGGACCAATTAAAACTATAGCTCCGTTTCTTAATTGACAATCAATTGCACTTTTGTCAATTCTTCTAATTCGACCACTATGGCAGTAATCTATACCATCATCTACTCCTAATGGTTGAGCAATAATAAAATTACCGCTCACTACGTTAATATTTGCTCCTTGAAGAGGAGTATTGGTTAAACTCATAGACAATCGAGCTGTAATATCAAGTTGTAATCTTCCTGCTGCTTGTTTTATTTGTTCTAAAGAAGCTAAATCAGTAATCCGTATAGATTTATGATAAACAATGCTAATGTTTTTTTCTCTTAAAATAGCATTAATTTGAGGACAAGCACCATAGACAACTACTAAACGAATACCTAAGCTGTGTAGTAATCCGATATCGTTGATAATACCAGAAAAATTTCCATATTTAATTGCTTCGCCACCTAACATTATTATAAATGTTTTACCACGATGAGCATTAATATAAGGAACGCTGTGACGAAAACCCTGAACTAATTCAGTATTACGTTCTTTCATAACAATCCTCTTGCATTTTTAGTGCAACCTGTATATTATTTTTTATTAATATAATTTTTATTATATTTAAACTAGACTAAAACGTTGGAAGGTTTTTAAAAAAGATGGGATTAAATAAAATTATTGAAACTGGTTGCGGGGGCTGGATTTGAACCAACGACCTTCGGGTTATGAGCCCGACGAGCTACCAGACTGCTCCACCCCGCGTCTGTAATAAATTATATAATACACTTTTATAAAAAAATTGCAATAATTTTTATAAAAAAAACATGATTTAAAAAATTTTTATGACTTAATAAGCATTAACATATAAAATATGAAAAAAATAACAATCATAATAATAGTATTTTTCAGTTCATTTCTTTACGCTTCCAAAATATACGCATGTACAACTATCAATCAAGAACAACAATATAAAACAAAATTAATAAAAAATTTTACAAAAATCAAAAAAATTAATACTGAAGAAAAGATAACTAATGCAAAATTATTTCTAATTCAAATAAATAAAATTAAAAAATATTCTCCATTTTTATATTTAAAAAATGAACTTATTTATAAAAAAATTTTAAACTGGTTACAAAATAACTCTAATATTGATGAACTTGAGAAATTTGGAATCAATTTATTTCAAATGAAAGGTGTAGATAATTATGGGAATGTTAAACTAACTGGATATTATACACCAATAGTAGAAGCCAGAAAAATTAAAAAAGATAACTTTATATATCCAATATATTCCATGCCTTATCATTTTAATAAAAATCAACCTTTACCAAAAAGAAAAGATATATATAATGGAGCTTTAGATAAAAAATATATTTTAGCTTATAGTAAATCTTTAATAGACAATTTTATCATGGAGATTCAAGGGAGTGCATTTATAGATTATGGTGATAATACAAAACTAACTTTTTTTAGCTATGCTGGAAAAAATGGTTGGCCTTATAAAGCAATTGGGCAAATCTTAATAAATCGAGGAGATATACAAAAAAAAAACATGTCTATGCAAGCTATTCAAAATTGGTTTAAAAAACACACAAAAAAAGAAATACAAGATTTACTTGAAAAAAACCAATCTTTTGTATTCTTTAAAGAAATAAAAAAAGAACAAGTATATGGCGCCAGTGCTGTTCCATTAATAGCTCAAACATCAGTTGCAGCAGATACTTCTATAATAAAAAAAGGAAGTGTAATTCTATTGAAAGTACCATTACTTGATAAAAATGGTTTATTTGTTAATAAATATGAAATGCGCTTAGTAGTAGCATTAGACGTAGGTGGTGCAATAAAAGGACAACATCTTGATATGTATGAAGGAATTGGAAAAAAAGCTGCTATATCAGCAGGTTTTTATAATCACTATGGATATGCTTGGGTCTTAAATAACAACTAAATACCTCAATTCTAATGATAAGTTAATATAAAAATATGAATACAATTCAAGCAGGAATTACAGCTAAAAACGCATCTATTGCTATAATTATTTCTCGATTTAATGAATTTATTAATCATAATTTATTATCAGGAGCATTAGATGCTTTACAAAGAGTAGGACAAGTAAATAAAGATAATATTTTAAAGATATATGTTCCTGGAACATATGAAATACCAACTGTTGCAAGTCATATTGCAAGTTCTAGTAAATATGATGCTATTATTGCTATAGGGACAATAATAAAAGGTAATACTGATCATTTTAAATATATTGCTAGTGATACTAGTAGTAGTCTTTCAAGAATTAGTACTCAATATTTTTTACCAATTACATTGGCAATATTAATAACAAAAAACATTGAACAATCAATTGAAAGATCTGGTACAAAAATGGGAAACAAAGGTTCTGAAGCTGCCTTAGCTGCATTAGAAATGATTAATGTTATGAAAAAATTGAAAAAAGTAATATAATATTAAATATTTTTATTGAACATCTATTGTAAAATTTAACTGTAAAAAATGAAATATACTGAATTTGAAATTATTTCTCAATATTTTCAACGAAATCAAAAAAAAGATTGTAATGAAATCAAGGGAATTGGCGATGATAGTGCCTTAATAAAAATACCACGGAATAATGTTCTTGCAATTAGCACTGACACACTAGTTGAATGCACTCATTTTTTAAGAAATATATCTCCTCAAGATTTAGCGTATAAAACAGTAGCAGTCAATCTTAGCGATCTTGCTGCAATGGGTGCTGTTCCAAAATGGACAACATTATCTATTACCATGCCTAAATCCGATAGTTTATGGTTGGAAAAATTTAGCACTAGCTTTTTCAATATATTAAATAAATATAATGTACGATTAATCGGAGGTGATACAAACTGCGGCCCATTAAGTATTACATTGAGCGTTTTTGGACTATTAAAAAAAAACAATGCATTATTAAGAAGTAATGCCAAGATAGGAGATTTAATTTATGTAACTGGAACTCTTGGAGAAAGTGCGGCTGGTTTATTTGTACTTAAAAGAAAACTACTTATAAAAAATTTAAATATACGAAATTATCTAATTAAAAAACATCTTAATCCTATTCCTAGAGTTTTAGAAGGTATAGCTCTTGGCAAAATTGCTAACTCAGCTATTGATATATCAGATGGATTGATTTCTGATTTGGGTCATATATTAAATAACAGTCAATGTGGAGCAAATATTAATTTAAATAAAATACCTATTTCGAAAATTTTAACTAATTACTTTAAATCTAAACATTACTTGGATTGGGCATTAAATATAGGAGAAGATTATGAATTATGTTTTACTATCTCAAAAAAAAATATTAAAAAACTCAATTTAATGAAAAAAAATTTTTTAATTAATTTTACATGTATTGGACATGTTACACCTATCGAGCAAGGTTTTAATTTATTTTACAATAAAAAGAAAATTATTTTCAAAAAAAAAGGTTTTAATCATTTCAATTAAAAAAAATTTTTTAACAAATAAAAAATATGCTGGTTAAACATGAATGATATATTTTATATGAAAAGAGCAATAGAACTTAGCAAGTTAAGTGAATTTACTACAGCACCTAATCCTAATGTAGGATGTGTAATTGTAAAAAATAATATTATTGTTGGAGAAGGATGGCATGAAAAACCAGGAAAAAATCATGCAGAAATTAACGCATTAATTATGGCTGGTAAAAAAGCAAGGGGAGGCACAGCTTATATAACACTAGAACCATGTAATTATTTTGGTAAAACACCTCCATGCTGCAACGCACTTATTGAAGCTGGAATTAATCGTGTTATAATTTCTAATATAGATCCTAATCCCAAAGTTTCTGGAAATGGAGCTTTATATTTGAAAAAATATGGGGTTTTTGTAAAAATAGGTTTATTAGCAGAAGAGTCAAAAAAAAATAATAAAGGATTTTTTAAAAGAATGAAAACTGGTTTGCCATGAATACAACTTAAACTTGCTATATCAATAGATGGAAGAATTGCTATGAAAAATGGTAACAGCAAGTGGATTACTTCAAAATATGCCCGTCAAGATGTTCAAAAGTTTCGAGCAAAAAGCTCAGTTATTATGAGCAGTAGCTCTACTATTTTAAGTGATAATCCTTTATTAAATGTGCGATATCAGGAATTTGATGAAAAAACACTATCTATTTTCCCTAAAAAAATATTTCAGCATCCTATAAGAGTAATTCTAGACAGTAAAAATCGTATTAAACCATCACATAACATTATTAAAACAAAAGGAAAAGTTTGGTTAATACGATTAAAATCTGATAAAAATATATGGCCTATAAATACTAAACAAATTATAGTAAAATCAGATAATAAAAAAATTGATATATTATCGCTTTTTAAATTTTTAGGAAAGTCAGAAATTAACAATGTTTGGATAGAAGCAGGAAGCATTTTATCAGGTTTTTTATTAGATTCATATTTAATAGATGAATTAATCATATATATGGCACCTAAAATACTAGGACAAGAAGGTATACCATTGTGTACTATTTATAAAAAATTAAAAATATCAAATGCTCTTCAATTTAAATTTCAAGATATTTGCCAAATAGGTCCTGATATAAGATTAATTTTATTTCCTAAAAAAACATAAAAAATACACGAAAAATAAGAGAAATTTTACTTATGAAGCCATCTTCTCGAAGAAAAGCACGAGCATGTGCTTTACAAATGCTATATTCTTGGGAAATATCTCATAACAACATTAAAGAAAGTGCTATTGAATTTTTAAAAGAAAAAAATACAAACAATATTGATATGGCATACTTTTATGAGTTAATTATTGGTATTACATGTAAATGTGAAGATATAGACAATTTAATGAAACCTTACTTGTTTAGGTCTCTAAAAGAATTAGGACATATTGAACGAGCAATTCTTAGAATTTCATTCTATGAATTACATAAAAGAAATGATATACCTTATAAGGTATCTATTAACGAAGGTATTGAATTAGCTAAATTGTTTGGTTCTGAAGATAGTCACAAATTCATCAATGGAGTTTTAGATAAAGCGGCATTTAAAATGGGATATAATAAAAAAGTTATTATCACATAATTATATAATAAAAAAACATTTTTATATTATATAATTTATATGAATGTTTTCTATGTTATTGTGCTAACCAATAAAATATTTGTTTATGAATACCTTCTTCGTCTAATTGATAATCATGTCTAATTTCTTCTTGAGTACCCTGGGGAATAAACGTGTCCGGTAATCCAATATTTAAAACTGGTAAAAAAATCTTTTTTATCATAATAAATTCATTTACAGAACTTCCTGCCCCACCAGAAATTACACCTTCTTCGAGAGTAATAAAAAATTTATGTTTAGAAGATAATTTTAAAATCATATTTTTATCTAAAGGCTTAACAAAACGCATATCAACTAATGTTGCATCTAAATTATTTGCTGCAAAAAAAGCGTTTTGTAATAAAGTGCCAAAATTTAAAATAGCTATTTTTTTTCCTGTTCTCTTTATTATAGACTTTCCCAATGGTATACTGTGCATAGGCATTAATAATGCACCAACACCATGACCCTTAGGATATCTTACTACACTAGGACCTTTATTATGCATGTAACCAGTATAAAGCATTTGACGGCACTCATTTTCATTACTAGGTGTCATAATAACAATTCCAGGAATGCATCTTAAATAAGCTAAATCAAAAATCCCTTGATGAGTCTGACCATCATCTCCAACAATACCTCCTCTATCAACAGCAAATAAAACAGAAAGTTTTTGCAATGCTACATCATGTATAAGTTGATCATAAGCTCGTTGTAAAAAAGTTGAATAAATAGAAACAACTGGTTTATAACCACCAATTGCAAGACCTGCAGCAAAAGTAACTGCATGTTGTTCGGCAATAGCAACATCAAAGTATTGTTTTGGAAAAAGACGAGAAAATTTTACCATTCCAGAACCTTCACACATTGCAGGTGTAATAGCTATTAATTTTTTATCAAATGTAGCTATTTCGCATAACCAAGAACCAAATACATCTGAATAAGTGAGAGATTTTGAAACTGATGAATTATACGAAGATATTGAATGCCATTTAATAGGGTTTAACTCGGCTGGAAGATAACCTTTTCCTTTTTTAGTTATAAGATGTAATAAATAAGTGCCTTTTTTATTTTTTATTTTTTGCAATATGTTAATGATAGAAAAAATATTGTGCCCATCAAATGGTCCTAAATATTTAAATCCTAAATTAGAAAATATTGAATTAAAAGAAACGCAATTATTTTCAATTTTTTTATTTTTTTTGATATTGATGATTTTTCTTAAAATTTTTAAATGCTTGTTAAGAACTCCTACACTTTGTGAAATAGACATTTGATTATCATTTAATATAACTAATAAATCAGGTTTTATTTCTCCAGCATGATTCATAGCTTCAAATGCCATACCTGCAGTTATTGCACCATCACCAATAATACAAATTGTTTGTCTATTTCTGCCTTCTTTTTGAGCTGCAATAGACATTCCTAAACCTGCAGAAATTGAAGTAGAAGAATGACCAACACTTAAAGCATCATATTCACTTTCTTCCCGGCAAGGAAACGAATGTAATCCATTTTTTTTCCTGATACTATTAATTTTCTTACTTCTTCCTGTTAATATTTTATGCGGATATGCTTGATGTCCTGTATCCCATAATAAATTATCAAAGGGGGTGTTATAAACATAATGGAGTGCTACAGTAATTTCTACTACACCTAATCCAGAAGCAAAGTGTCCTTTAGAAACAGTAACTACATCTGATAAATATTTACGTAATTCAAAACATAATTGTGGTAATTTTTCTATAGGTAAAAGACGTAAATTTTCTACTGAATTAGCAAAAGATAAAATTGGATATTTTTCAGAATTCAAATTCATTAGATGCTCATTATTAAATTTATTCAATACGTTTAATTATAAATTTTGTTAGTTTTTTTAGTGTTTTAGTGTTAAATTTTTTTTTTAAACTATGCAATGCTAAAAATGATTTTTGATATAATTGTTTTATTTTTTTTTTCGACTCATCTAGTCCTATTATTGATGGATAAGTATTTTTTTTTATTATTTTATTATTTTTTATTTTTTCTTTATCTTTTTCAAAATCTAAAATATCATCTTGAATTTGAAATGCCAAACCAAGAGAAATAGAAAATGCATCTAACATTGATAATACAGATCTAGAAGAATGGTTAGAAGATAAAAATACTAAACGTACAGCAGAACGCATTAAATAAGCAGTTTTATAAAAATTAATAGTTTCTAATCTAGATAAGTTTATTTCTTCTATTTCTGCTTCTAAATCTAATTTTTGACCTATGCACATTCCAGATGAACCAATAGAATTAGATAATTCAGAAATCATTTTTATACGTTTAAAATTAGAGACATTTGGCATAAAATTTTCTGATAAAACATTAAATGCAAGACTTTGCAAAGCATCACCAGCAAGTAAAGAAGTACTCTCACCATATTTTATATGACAAGAACTTTTTCCTCTTCTAAAATTATCATCGTCCATACACGGCAAATCATCATGTATTAAAGAATATGAATGAATAAATTCAATAGAAGCAGATATAACATCTAATGTAATTATATTTACTTTTAAAACTTCTCCAGTAGCATAAACTAAAGATGAACGCAATCTTTTACTTCCGGAAAATACACTATATTTCATTGCTTTTAAAAGATTAGATTCTTGAAAAGGCAACTGATTTAATATATGAAATAATTTTTTATCGATACGATTTTTATATATCTTGTATAAATGAAAAAAATTCATATTCGAATACCTAAAAAATAAAGATTCAATTTTTTTGTAAAATAATTATCTATTATTTATGGAAGTTAATTATACTATCATTACTTCTTACAAAAAAAACTAAAAATTAACCACAAAAAAATAATAAAAATTTCAAATGAAAAAATTTTTGAAGAATTTAAAAACTCACATAACCAACCACTAATCATGCCACCAAAAAAAATACCCAAAAACTGACTAGTAGAATAAATACTCATTATACTACCTTTATGATTCTTTAATAATTGTTTGCTAAGATATGAAGGAAGAAAAACTTCAAGAAAATTAAAAGATATAAAAAATATCTGTAAGGAAATTATCAAAAATAATAAATCATTTTGTGCTTCTAGAAAGATAACTTCTGAACACAAAACAAATAAAATACAAATTTCAATAATGTTTTCTAAAATATGTTTACATTTACAGTAAAATAAAAATAAGAATAAAATAAAAAAAGAAATCAATATAGTACCTAAATATATTTTCCAATGATTATTTAAAGAAAATCCAGACATTTCAAACTTATTAGGAACGATCATAAAATTAATCATTAATAAGAAATGTAAAAAAAATATACCTAAATAAGATCTAAAAAATTTTTTATTTAAAACAAACTTTAATGTTTCAATATATGAACAACATGTATATTTTTCTGGTAATATATTTTTTTTCGAATAAGGAATAAAAAAATAAACAACCATTATACAAATGATAGATAAAAATGCAGATACCCAAAATATTGAAAAAAATCCAAAAAATTGAACAATTATAGGTCCAGAAACCATAGAAATTAAAAAAGAAAGAGCAAAACTTATGCCTATAGCAGCAATAGATTTAACACGATTTTCTTCTCGAATTAAATCAGATAGACAAGCCATACATACACCAGATATAGCTCCTGAACCCTGTAAAAATCTACCAATTATTAATCCCCAAATTGAATGCATATTAGCTGATATAATATTTCCAATAAAAAACATAAAAAGACCTAATATAATTATTTTTTTACGACCAAATTTATCAGATAAAACTCCAAATGGAATTTGAAAAATTACTTGAGCAATACCATATATCCCCATTGAAAAACCAATTAAAAATTTATTTCCTCCATCTAGAAGCATCCCATATTTACTTAAAATAGGAATAATCATAAACATTCCTAACATGCGTAACAGAAAAATTATACAAAAACTTAATGTAACTTGTAATTCTGAAAAGTTCATTTTATAATTCTCTAAATTTAATATTTTTAAAAACTTATTTAAGTTAAACTATATTTATTAAAAGATGAATACTAATAATAAAATATTATATACATATGAAAAAGTTGAAAAAGATTCAGAGGGATATTTAATAAAAACTAAAGATTGGAATATAATATTAGCAGAAGAAATTGCAAAAAAAGAAAATATTGATCTGAGTCCTGATCACTGGAAAGTAATTATCTTTGTACGAAAATTTTATTTTAAATTTAATATAACACCTTCGATGAGAATGTTAATTAAAAGTATCAAAAAAGAAATGGGAGAATCTAAAAGTAACAGTATTTATTTGTTTAAACTTTTTCCTCAAGGACCTGCTCAACAAGCAAGCAAAATTGCTGGAGTACCTAAACCAGATAAATGCTTATAAATTAAAAAATTTAAAAGAAAACATCTATTGATATCAATAGATTAAATACAACAATAACTATTATTGAATAATAAAATAATTGACTCGCATTATTTCTGCTATTATTTTGTTTAATATCAGAATAAGATAAAAATAACCAATAAAAATTTACAATCAAAAATAAAAATAAAAAATTACTACTTAAATAACCTAAAAATGTTAACAATGCACTAAAAAAAATAAAAATAAGAATATAAAAAAAAATATGTTTTTTTGTTATAGCAATACCTTTTACTACAGCAAAAACAGGAATTTTAGCTTTTTTGTAATCTTCTAATCTCATGATAGAAATAGCATAAAAATGAGACATTTGCCAAAATATCAAAATAACAAATAGCAAAATACAACATATATCAATAGAATTTGAAGCTGCTGTATAACCAATAGCAGATGGTGTAGAACCTGAAAAACTTCCAATAAATGTCGAATAAATTGATCTTCTTTTATACAAATAAGAATACAAAATAACATAAATGAAAAAACCAAAAACAGATAAAATCATAGATAAAAAATTTACTAAAAAAGTTAATATCAATATACCTGAAATACCCAAAAAAATAGCAAAAATTAATACAGATTGAATAGAAAGCAATTTTTTTGACAATACTCTGTTACTTGTACGCTTCATTTTTCTATCTATATCACAATCAATTAAATTGTTAAATACACAAGCTGAGGCAATAATTAAAGACGCACCTAAAATAGTATATAAAAATAAAAAAAAATCAAAAACGAGATTTCTAGATGCGAATAAAAAGCTACCTATAATTAAAATAATATTTCCAATAATAATACCGGGTTTAACAATCTCTAGATAATTTTTAAACATATAAATAGTATATCTTTTATTAAATTTTACATCATATGATGATTTAAGTTATACATAATCCATATAGAACCAAACACAATAATAAGTATTATTATTATAACAAATAATAAAGTTATAAGATTCCACCTTTCTTTTTCAGAAAAATCTAAATGTAAAAAATATATGAAATGAATGACAATTTGAATAACAGCACAACATAAAAAAACAATATAATTAATTTTACTACAAAAAAATTTTTCCATGACTAATATAAATGGAACTATAGTTAATACTAAAGAAAATAAAAAACCTAAAAAATAAGATTTAGTTTCTTTATTCATATTTAATTTAATAAAATTTTGCATTAAATAGCTCCGTTTAAATAAACAAAAGTAAAAATACAAATCCATATAATATCTAAAAAATGCCAAAAAATACTAAGACATAAAATTCGAGTACGAATAGGATAAGTTAAACCCAGTTTTTTTATTTGATAAATAATTGATAATATCAAAATCAAACCGAAAAAAATATGAACTCCATGAGTAGCAATAAGAGTAAAGAAAATAGAAAAAAAAGCATTTCTATCAGGACCAAAACCTTTCATAATAAGTTCATAAAACTCATTTATTTCCATAAATAAAAAAATAAAACCTAAACAAAAAGTAATCATTAAATATAAACAAATCATTTTTTTATGTTTTTGATTCATTGCAATAACAATGAATCCACAAGATAGAGAACTTAATAACAATATAAATGTTTCTAATAAAACAGAAGATAAATTAAAAATTTCGTTACTAATTAAATTAATTGATACATTTGAAGAAACAATAGCGTAAACAGCGAAAAGAACTGCAAAAATAATGCAATCGCTCATCAAATATATCCATAAACCAAATAGTTTATTAGCTTCTGCTTTTGTATCATGAACTTTTTCGATAGTATTCAATTTCATATTATTTATTTTATTTTCTATCATTTTAAACCTGCTTTTTGAATATTTTTACAATACTGATTCTCAATTTTTTTTATATCTTCTACTAATAGAGTATACTCGTTATTTTCATTGAGACTATTAATAACTAAGCTAATAATAATCGCAAAAAAAGACAAAAAACACAACCAAGTAATATGCCAAACCGCTGAAAATCCAAATAATGATGCAAAAATACTAATTAAAAAACCTAAGCTTGTATTTCTAGGCATATGAATTTCATCATAATTAATATTTTCTGTTTTTCCCCTATGATTTTCTGTTTTTTTGTTTTCCCAAAAATCGTCTCTATCTTTAACTATAGGAATAATCGCAAAATTATATAGTGGAGCAGGTGAAGAAGTAGACCACTCTAAAGTTCTGCCATCCCAAGGATCACCAGTTAAATCTAAATTATCTCGCCGATCTCTTACTGAAACATAAAATTGAATTATTTGGCATATAATTCCAATTCCAATAAAACAGGCGCCAATAGCAGCAACAGATAATAAAAAATGAAATTCAGAATCAATATTCTGACTTAAACGACGAGTCATTCCCATTAATCCTAAAAAATATAAAGGCATAAAAGCGAGAAAAAAACCTATAATCCAAAACCAAAAAGCTCGTTTTCCCCATATCTCATTCAAGATAAATCCAAATAATTTAGGGAACCAATAATTAATTCCAGCAAAACATCCAAAAACTACTCCCCCAATTATTACATTATGAAAGTGTGCAACTAAAAATAAACTATTATGTAAAATAAAATCAGCTGGAGGAACGGATAATAATACACCAGTCATTCCACCGATAGAAAATGTTACTAAAAAACCCAAAGTCCATAACATAGAGGAATGAATATAAACACGACCTTGATACATTGTAAATAACCAATTAAAAATTTTTACACCAGTAGGAATTGCTATAATCATAGTAGTAATTCCAAAAAAAGAGTTTATGTTTGCTCCTGCTCCCATAGTAAAAAAATGATGTAGCCATACAATAAAAGATAAAACCGTAATAGATAATGTAGCCCATACTAAGGAAACGTATCCAAATAAGCGTTTTTTAGAAAAAGTTGCTACTACTTCTGAAAAAACACCAAATACTGGTAGTACTAAAATATAAACTTCTGGGTGACCCCAAATCCATATCAAATTAACATACATCATTGCATTTCCACCTAAATCATTAGTAAAAAAATGGAAATTAAAATAACGATCTAAAGTTAACAATACAAGAGTAACAGTTAAAACTGGGAAAGAAATAACAATAAGAACATTAGTACACAAAGAAGCCCAAGTAAAAACAGGCATTTTAAAAAAAGACATGCCCGGTGCTCTCATTTTTAAAATTGTCACTAAAAAATTAACACCTGTTAATGTTGTGCCAATACCAGCAATTTGCAAACTCCAAATCCAATAATCTACTCCTACACCTGGACTGTATTTTATGCCAGACAATGGAGGATAAGCCAACCAACCTGTTTGAGCAAATTCCCCTACCCCTAAAGATAAAGTTAGCAGTAAAGAACCACTAACGTTTAACCAAAAACTTAGATTATTAAGAAATGGAAATGCTACATCACGAGCCCCAATTTGTAATGGTATTACTAAATTCATCAAACCAATTACAAGAGGCATAGCTACAAAGAAAATCATTATCACACCATGAGCCGTAAATATTTGATCATAATGATGTGGGGGCAAAAATCCTTTTAATCCTGTTGATGCGATAACTTGTTGAGTACGCATTAATATGGCATCAACGAAACCACGAAATAACATAATAAATGCTAGTATTCCATACATAACAGATATTTTTTTATGATCAACTGTAGTAAACCATTCAGACCATAGATATTGCCATTTTTTATAATAAGTAATAGTTGATGCAACACATAACCCAATAAGAATAATGGCACTATAAGTAAACATTATGATTGGTTCATGAAATGGTATAACATCAAATGTCAATTTTCCAAACATTATTCTATGTCTCCACGTTAGAATTTTTTTTCATGACTTTGTGAGTAATATTTTTATCTAATATTTTAAAATTTTTCATAGAATATTGATTTATAATTTGATTAAATAAATTTCTTTTAACATTAGAAAAATATTCTAGTGAATAATTTTCATTCGGAATAGATATCGTATTAAAAAATTTTTTTGTGTTTAATTTTATGCCTGATCTTTTGATTTTTTTTATCCAGTCTATAAAAATTGAATTTTTTGAAACAGATATAGCAGTAAATTTCATGTTAGAAAAACCTTTACCGCTATAATTAGATGATATGCCTTTATATTTGCCTGGATTATTAGCAATTAAATTTAATTTTGTTGTCATTCCTGGCATAGCATATACTTGACTTCCCAAAGACGGAATAAAAAAAGCATTCATAACAGAATTCGAAGTAATATGAAAAATTACAGGTCTATTAACAGGAAACATAATTTCGTTAATAGTTGCAATATTGTAATCTGGATAAATAAATAACCACCTCCAATCTAATGCAACTGCATCTATTTTTATAGGTTTGTTGAAAGAGATTATAGGTTTTTTTGGTTCTAATTTATGACAGTAATTCCAAGATAAAAAAGCTAAAAAAGAAACTATTATAATTGGAATAGTCCATACTACTATTTCTATTTTTTTTGAATCAGACCAATTGGGTTTATATATCTGATTTACATTAGTTGAACGATACTTAAAAGAAAAATATATAGTCATAAATATCACAGGAACAATGATAAACAACATCAGTATAAAAGATATTAGTATTAGTGAACATTCTTCTATAGCAATTTTCCCTTGAGGATTTAATAATAAACCATTACAACCATTTAGAAAAACAAATATTAATATTAATGATAATATTTTAAAAAAATTATTATAATTTAAAGATGTCATTCAAAAACCTCAAAAATAATATGATTTTTTATTTAAGAAAACTTTTAAATACTATTTTTATTAATAATCTTTATTTGAGAATTATTCTTTTATCAAAAAGTAATAATTTTTGAAATAATTGAATTATTTTTTAAAAATTGATAAAATTTAAAATCAAAAGTGTTTTTAAAAATTTATTTTATAAAAAGTATAATATAATACTGTTTATACAGTATAAAAGTATTTTTTATGATTTTTTTTATTAGTAAATAGGGCATAATATTAATTAATGACTCTCGAAAAAATAAAAAAATGTTTAATGTCTAAAATGAAGATAAATTTTATTGAAATTTATGATGATAGTTCTTGTCACAATTATACAGAGAAAGGCATTACACATATAAGAATAATTATCATTAGCAATGATTTTATTGATCACAAATTAATCGACAGACACCGCATAATTTTTTCAATATTATCAGATAAAATTAAAAAGAAAATATATTCATTAACATTAAATACTTACACTCTCGACGAATGGAAAAACAAAAAATCTAAAATAAATAACAATACTAAATGTTTTAAAAAAAAATAAAACTTTATCAGTTTCATAAAGAAATTTTATAAATTTAATTATTCAAATTTTTTTTAAAAATTTATATTCGAAATGCTTTAAAAAATATATTTTTATGAAAAAATATTTTTTATAAAAAATTAATTTAAGTATAAATAGAATATTTAAAATATTATGTTAAATATTAAAATAAACTGATAAAAGTAATCGTTTGAGGTAATAAGATGAAATTTTTTATGGAAAAAAATAAAGATGCGGGTCATCGTGTTACAATTAAGATTCCAAAAACAACAGTTAATAATTCTCTTCTGAAAGAATTTATAAAAATTAATAAGACAACTAAAATTGATGGATTTAGAAAAGGGAGAGCTCCTATTAAAGTTATACAAGAAAAATATGGAAATTCTGTTTATTATGATATATTTAAACAACTAATGCAAAAATTTTTTTATGAATTTATAAACAAAGAACAAATAAAAATTATTGGTTCTCCAAAATTTTACATGCATCAAAATGAAGAAAAAGAAAAAGAACATTTCGAATATTCTGTAATCTACGAACTATATCCTCAATTTCAATTAAAAAATATAAAACAAATAAAAGTAAATAAAATCAATGTAAAAATAACAGATCAAGATATTCAAAATAATATAGAAAAATATAAAACAAAAAAAAATATTTGGAATACAGTCAATAAAATTATTAAATCACATGATCGTGTAACAATTAGTTATTGCATCTATGAAAAAAATAAGAAAATAAAAGAATTTAATACAGAAAAAATCACTTTCATAGTATCTCAAAATACATTGATACCTGAATTAAATCATAAAATAATCAATCATTTTATAAATGATATTATTTTTTTAAAAATTAAATTTCATGCATTTCATCCAGAAAAAGAACTTCAAGATAAAGATATAACGTTTAAAATCAAAATTATTAAAGTTGAAAAAAAACAAGAAATAGAAACAGAAAATAGCAATGAAAAAAATGTTACAGAAAAAAAATTAACTCAATCATATTACCAAACTATAAAAAATAATATTTATTCTCAAATAAACGTCATAACTGAAAAATATTTAGAGGATCAGATCATAGAAAAAATAATTAAAAAAAACATTATATTAATACCTCCACTTTTATTTCAAGAAGAAAGAAAAATTTTATACAAACATCATAAAAAAAAATATAAAGAAGAAAATTCTAATATCTTAGAAAAAAAATACCATTTTGATCTTAATTCACAAGTCAGAAAAAAAATATACATTCGAATGATAGTAGAAAAAATTATTTCTGATAATCAATTGGTTTCAGACGAAAAAAACATACAACAATTAATCAAAAAAATATCCTTACACTATAAAAAACCAGTAGAAATTATTAATTTATACAATAAAAATCAAAATATACAAAATACTATAAGAAATATAGAATTAGAAAGCCAAGCTATGTTTTTTTTGAAAAACAACATTCAAATTGAAAAAAAATATTGGACTTTTGATCAATTTATAACTTATAACGAGAGAAATTGTGAAGAATTAATTCTAAAATGATGCTGTATTATAATAATATACATTTCTCTAGTATATTAATTTTTAATTATAGTTATTCAAAAAAATAAATCATAAAAATGTAATATTAATTATTTAAAATAATATTGAATATATTCAGGAATAGGTACATATGTTATACAATAATAATAAGAACTCGCACAGCACGTTAATTCCGATGGTGATAGAACAACATTCTAGAGGAGAACGTTCATATGATATATATTCAAGATTATTAAAAGAACGAATAATTTTTATGGTAGGAACCATCGAAGATAACATGGCTAATAATATTGTAGCACAAATATTATTTTTAGAATCTGAAAATCCTGAAAAAGATATATTTTTATATATCAATTCCCCAGGAGGCATTATTACTTCAGGTATGTCTATTTATGACACTATGCAATTTGTTAAACCAGAAATTAGTACCATTTGTATAGGTCAAGCATGTTCAATGGCTGCTTTATTATTAACATCTGGAACTAAAGGAAAAAGATTTTGTCTACCTAATTCAAAAGTTATGATTCATCAACCATTAGGTGGATATCAAGGACAAGCTTCCGATATTGCTATTCATGCTCGAGAAATAATGGAAATGAAAAAACGATTAAATAAATTAATGTCATTCCATACCGGACAATCTATTAAAAAAATAAATAAAGACACAGAACGTGATTGTTTTTTATCAGCAAATGAATGTATTCAATACGGACTGATTGACTTTATTTTAACTAAACGTTAATAAGAAAATTAAATTAATAAATTTTTTACAACACATTTCGTAAAAATATATAGAATCTATTTACTCAAGAATATAAAATGTGCGAAAAGAGGTAAATATGACAGATAAGAGTAAAGAAAATTCTAAAAAGCTTCTTTATTGTTCTTTTTGCGGAAAAAATCAAAAAGAAGTACAAAAGTTAATAGCTGGACCAAAAGTACACATATGTGATGAATGTATTAGATTATGTAATGACATTATTACTGAAGAAATACTAAAACACAAAACACATGACACTGAAAATAAGATAAATTATTTACCAACACCCTATGAAATCAAAAAACATCTTGATAATTATGTAATTGGACAAGAACATACAAAAAAGGTTTTGTCTGTTGCAGTTTATAATCATTATAAACGTCTTTACAATTTTAATAAAAATAAAGATTCAGTTGAGTTAGGTAAAAGCAATGTTTTATTAATAGGACCAACAGGTAGTGGAAAAACATTGTTGGCACAAACATTAGCTAAATTACTAGATGTTCCATTTACCATTGCAGATGCCACCACTTTAACTGAAGCTGGATATGTAGGAGAAGACGTTGAAAATGTAGTACAGAAATTATTACAAACATGTAAATACAATGTAAAAAGAGCAGAATTAGGTATTATTTATATAGATGAAATAGATAAAATAGCAAGAAAATCTGATAATCCTTCTATTACTAGGGATGTTTCCGGAGAAGGAGTACAACAAGCTTTATTAAAGTTAATTGAAGGAACGTTAGCTTCAATTCCTCCTCAAGGAGGACGAAAACATCCACAACAAGAATTTTTACAAGTTAATACTTCTAATATTTTATTTATATGTGCTGGTGCATTTTCAGAATTATCTAAAATTATTTCTAAAAGAATTGACACAGGAACAGAAATCGGTTTTAACGCTAATGTTAAAGGAAAAAAACAAAAAATATCAGAAGATTTTTTATTAAAAAAAGTGGAACCTGAAGATTTAATAAAATTCGGATTAATTCCAGAGTTCATTAGTCGTTTACCAATAATAACTATATTAAATAAATTAACTGAAGATGCATTAGTGAACATATTATGCAAACCTAAAAATGCTTTAATTAAACAATATCAAACATTATTTAAATTAGAAAAAGTACAGTTAGAATTTAATGAAGAATCTATTCGAGCTATTGCAAGAAAAGCTACGCATAAAAAAACAGGTGCTAGAGGATTGCGATCTATTCTTGAAGATATACTACTTAATATAATGTACGAGTTACCATCTATGGTAAATATAGAAAAAGTATTAATTAATGAGTCTGTTATCAACGCTAATTCATTACCAAAAATAATATATGGAAAGAACAAATCAAAAAAAGCATCAGGTGAATAAAAATAAGACATCCGATGATCTAGAAAATAAAAGCAATTAACTTTTATTTTGTCAAACGCTTACCATTAAACGTCAAGCGACCATTCCGATATACTTGGCTGATTATAGGTGTAACTGCATGTTTTATTATATCGTGCAGTTTTTAAATATTATAAATATCGGGAAATTCAACTAAGAGAGAGCTCTATGAATTCTGAGCGTTCTGAACGCATTACAATCCCTGTCTTACCATTAAGAGATGTAGTTATATATCCACATATGGTAATTCCATTATTTGTAGGTCGTAAAAAATCAATTAAATGTATTGAAACGTCTATGAATAATGATAAAAAAATTATGTTAATTGCACAAAAAGAAGCATCTAAAGATGAACCTGATACAAATGATTTATTTAATATAGGAACTATTAGTTCAATTTTACAAATGTTAAAATTGCCAGATGGTACAGTTAAAGTATTAATAGAAGGTTTACAACGTGCCTGCATTAAAAATTTAACAAGTAATGGGCAACATTTCATTGCAGAAGTAGAATTAATGATTTCTCCTACTATTGTAGACAAAGAACAAGAAGTATTAATTCGAACAACAATCAGTCAGTTTGAAGCTTATATTAAGTTGAACAAAAAAATTCCATCAGAAATATTAAATACTCTTAATAATATAAAAAGTTCAGAAAAATTAGCAGATACTATTGCTGCTCATATGCCATTAAAATTAAATGATAAACAATCAATTCTAGAAATACGCAATATAAATGAAAGATTAGAGTTTTTAATGGCTATTATGGAAACTGAAATAGATTTACTACAAGTTGAAAAAAGAATTAGAAATCGTGTTAAAAAACAAATGGAAAAAAGTCAAAGAGAATATTATTTAAACGAACAAATAAAAGCTATTCAAAAAGAACTTGGTGACATGGATGAAATCCCAGATGAAAATAAAATATTAAAACGCAAAATTAAAGCATCTAAAATGCCTAAAGAAGCGAAAGAAAAAACTGAATCAGAGCTTCAAAAATTAAAAATGATGTCACCTATGTCAGCAGAAGCAACTGTTGTACGTAGCTATATTGATTGGATGATACAAGTACCTTGGCATATTAGAACTAAAATAAAAAAAGATATTCAAAATGCTAAAAAAATTCTTGATATTGATCATTTTGGTCTTGAAAAAGTCAAAGACAGAATATTAGAATATTTAGCCGTACAAAGTCGTAAAAATAAAATAAAAGGTCCTATTTTATGCTTAATTGGTCCTCCCGGTGTAGGAAAAACATCACTGGGAAAATCTATTGCAAGATCTACAGGACGAAAATACGTAAGAATGGCTTTAGGAGGAATAAGAGACGAAGCAGAAATTAGAGGACACAGACGTACATATATAGGTTCTATGCCTGGAAAAATAATTCAAAAAATGGCTAAAGCAAAAGTTAAAAATCCTTTATTTTTGTTAGACGAGATTGATAAAATGTCTCGTGATATAAGAGTAGATCCAGCATCTGCTTTATTAGAAGTATTAGATCCAGAACAAAATATGACTTTTAATGATCATTATTTAGAAGTAGACTATGATCTTTCTGATGTAATGTTTGTTGCTACATCAAATTCAATGAACATACCTGCACCATTGCTTGATCGTATGGAAATTATTCGTCTTTCTGGTTATACTGAAAATGAAAAACTAAATATAGCAAAAAGGTATTTATATCCAAAACAAATAGAAAGAAATGCACTAAAAGAAAATGAAATAACAATTACTGATTGCGCAATAATTAGTATTATTCAATATTATACTCGTGAAGCAGGTGTTCGAAGTTTAGAACGTGAAATTTCTAAAATATGTCGAAAAGTAGTAAAAAATTTAATATTAGATAAATCTTTAAAATATATTGAAATAAATAAAGAAAACTTAAAAAAATTTCTAGGAATCAAACGTTTCGATTATGGAAGAATTCACAGTACCAATCAAATTGGTCAGGTAATTGGATTAGCCTGGACTGAAGTAGGTGGAGAATTACTTACAATTGAAACAGCATGTATATCAGGAAAAGGTAAACTTACATATACAGGTTCTTTAGGCGAAGTTATGCAAGAATCGATTCAAGCTGCATTAACTGTAGTTCGCTCTCAAGCTGATAAATTAGGAATTAAGAAAGATTTTCATGAAAAACACGATATTCATGTTCATGTTCCCGAAGGGGCAACTCCAAAAGATGGACCAAGTGCAGGTGTAGCTATGTGTACAGCTATAGTTTCATCATTAACAAAAAATCCTGTTAAATCTAATGTCGCTATGACAGGCGAAATAACGCTACGTGGGCAGGTCTTACCTATTGGAGGATTAAAAGAAAAATTATTAGCGGCACATCGAGGGGGAATTAAAAAAGTACTAATACCTTATGAAAACAAACGTGATCTAGAAGAAATACCTCAAAATATTATTGAAGGATTAAAGATATATCCAGTAAAAAAAATTGAAGAAGTTTTAAACTTAGCATTAAAAAATAAACCTTATATTTAAATATAGAAAAACATATTTTGATAGAGAAAAATAATATTCTATAGATAAAATAAAACTTGGCTGACAAAAAATTGTCAGCCTTTATATTTAAGTCTAACCATAAAAATATTTTCTACTTTACTTGATATTAAAAATATCTGGGACCGTCATATCATGACAAAATATTTACAATCACGATCGACTCATATTATAGTTAAATGCATTTTAGTAATAATTATTCTATCTTTAATATTAAGTACTATAAGCATCTATATAAATAAAGATTCTGAAAAATATATAGCAATAGTAAATAATGAAAAAATTAATTTTAATGTTTTCAAAAAAATGTACTTTATTGAAAGAGAAAAACAAAAAAAAATACTAGGAAAAAATTTTTTAAAATTCAGCCATAATAAAATATTTATAAAAGAAACTCAACACTATGTTTTATCTCAATTAATTAATAATGTTCTGTTAGAACAGTATGCAAAAAAAATGCATCTACAAGTAAATGATCTTACAATAAAAGAAATAATATTAAATTCTCCTATATTTCAAAAAAACAAGCAATTTAATAAAGAACAATATTTTAATTATCTCACATCTATCAATTTAACTAATCATGAATATATCAACACAATTAAGAAAAAAATAAATACTAGAAATTTAATACATACTATTGCTAATAGTAATTTTCTTTTAGAAAACGAAACAAAAAATATTATAAAATTATTATCTCAAAAACGAGTAATTAAAAAATCAATTATTAAACCACATTATATAATTTACAAACAAAATATAACTGATACAGAAGCACAAAATTATTTTCATAAAAACAGAAGTAATTTCTATATTCCAGAAAAGTTTAAAATTAGTTTTACTCAATTAAAACTAGATGATTTTAAAACAAATTGCAATAATCAAGAAATTCATGAGTGGTATTTAAAAAATATTCAACAATACTCAACAAAAGAAAAAAGAAGATATAGTATTATTCAAACTAAAACTAAAAATGAAGCATTATCAATATTATCTAGATTACATAATACACCCGAAGATTTCTCAAAGATAGCTAAGAAAGAATCAACAGATCCGATTTCCTCAAAAAAAGGTGGAGATATTGGATTAATATCGATTGATCTTCTACCAAATGAAATAAAAAATGTAAATTTAAATCAAAAAAATCAAATATCTAATGTCGTTTCATTTCGTAACGAATTTTTAATTATTAAATTAAGCGAAATTTTACCTGCAAAACAAAAAAAAATAGATGAGGTATCTAAAATTATTAAAAATGAGATAAAAAAGACAAAATCATTAGGTTTGTACAATAAATTAAAAAATGAAATATCTTATAATATTGCAAAAAATCCAGATCAAATCAAATTAATTCTTCAAGAAAATCATTTATCTACTCAAGAAACTGATTGGTTTGATAAAAAATCTATTCCTGAAATATTAAATGTTCCTGCTTTAAAAAAAATAATTTTTAATCAAGAATTATTTATCAAAAATAAAATAATAAAACCAAATTTATATTTTATCAGTTTAAAAAATAATCAATCTTTTTTAATTAAAATTACAGATTTTAGAAAAAAAGAAATGCAAACATTTGAAAATGTTAAAGAAAATATTATAAAAAAATTAAAATTCATAAAAGCAATCAAAGAAACAAAACAACTATCAGAAAAAATTATTTATGAATTGAAAGAAGGAAAAATGAATTTATTTAAAAAATCAAATCTTTATTTTTCTCATCCTGAAACTATATCTCGTTATGATCAAAACTCTATAGCATCAATAGTTTTTTCTTTACCTCATCCAAAGAAAGGGGGAAAAACATATGCTTTATATCAAGATAAAAATAAAAATTTTATAATTATCTCACTTGAAAAAGTATATAATACAAATTTTTCTCTAAGAGAAAAAAATATTGTTAGGGAATATTTAGAAAAAAATAATACTGAAACAATTTTTAACTCTATCCTTAAAGATCTTCGCGAAAAATCAATAATCATATATAAAAATATAGAAAAAAATATTACTTAGACTAAAAAAGTTATTCCGTATAAATCTGTTTTTTATACATGTGAATAACTTTATAAAAATTACAACTGAATTGAAAAAATATTTAAAATTAATTATAATACCTTTCATTTTTTTAATGTTTAAAAAAATAAAAATTTATTTATTGCTTATTAAATCTTTTATTACAGAGAAAGATGTAGTTTAATATTTAAAGAAATTTTTTTATTAAATTATAATAAGTAGCTACCTTATTTAAAATAATATCAATATTATATTCTTTTAATCCGATAAAAACTATATTCTGACTTATTTAAATTAATTAAAAATTTTTTATAATTAATATCATTGATATTTAATCAAATAATATTTTTTATTATTTTTGAAAATTGATTTTTATAATTTAGATAATTAAAAAAATCAATTTTATTTATACCTAAAAATGCTAAATCCATTTTTTCCGTAATCATGTTATAAAACACAGAGTAAGAAAAATATTATAAATAGAACAAATATTCTCAGACAAGTAATATATAGAAAAAAACAAAAAAATTAATTAGCATACTGTTTTTATTAATAAAAAAATAGATATAACATAAAATACTAGATATCTAAAATTATGAAATTTTGTATTTCAATTTTATTAATATAAAAAAAATAAGAATTTATTTTTTTATATATATGATTAAATCTTATATAATTGCTTCTTTTATATATGATTTTAATATATTAAAAAATTTATTAAATCTAGTATTTTGTCTTAAAAAATTAATATTAAAATTAATAAATAAAAATATTTTTTAACTTATAATAAATACTTTAGTTTTAAACAAACCTTGATAATATTTTAAAAATAGGATTTTTTGTGAAATTGTTTAATCAATTAAGATGGTTTTTCGTACGAGAATGGAAAAGATATTTAGGAGCAATTTCATTATTAATAATAATTGCTATTCTACAATTATTACCGCCTAAAATAGTTGGTATTTTAATAGACTTAATCATCAAAAAAAATCTGCATGGTTTGCAAACATTACCATATATTTCGATTATTCTTTTAGTTGCTATAATTGTATATATATTACGTTGTTTATGGAGGATATTATTATTTGGTGCTTCCTATCAATTAGCTACAGAACTTCGAGTAAAATTGTATTCCTACCTGAGTCAACAAAGTCAAATATTTTTTTTAAAAAATAGAACTGGGGATTTAATAGCTAGAGCAACTAATGATGTCGATCGTATTGTTTTTGCTGCAGGAGAAGGTGTTTTAACATTTGTTGATTCATTAGTTATGGGTTGTTCTGTTTTAATAGTTATGAGTGTTCAAATTAGTTTTTTATTAACAATAATCGCTTTAATACCTATGCCAATCATGGCTATATTAATAAAGAAATACGGAAAAGAATTACATCAAAATTTTCGTCATGCTCAAATTGCTTTTTCTTTACTAAATAATCAGACACAAGAGATGCTAACAAGTATTCGCATGATTAGAGCTTTTGGATTAGAAAAAAATCAATCAAGTAGATTTAACATCATTGTAACTGATACAGGAAAAAAAAACATGGAAGTAGCTAAAATAGATGCTCGTTTTGACCCAGTTATTTATTTGTCAGTAGCCTTTTCCAATTTGTTAGCCATTATAGGCGGAGGATGGTTAGTATGGAATAATCAGATTACTATAGGACAATTAACTAGCTTTATAATGTATCTCGGATTAATGATTTGGCCAATGTTAGCACTTGCATGGATGTTTAATATAGTTGAAAGAGGAAGTGCAGCATGGGATAGAATACATTCTATTATAAATAAAGAGCTATATATTAAAGATGGAAATAAAACAATTCCACCATATCCTGGTACATTAAGCATTAAAATTAAAAAATTTTATTATCCTGATAATCAAATCCCATCGTTAAAAAATATAAATATTCTTCTAAAACCTGGTAATACTCTAGGTATTTGTGGTCCTACAGGATCTGGAAAAAGCACTCTTTTAAAACTTATTCAACGACAATTTAATTTTAATAAAAAAGAGATTTTTTATCATTCTTCATCATTATTAGAACTAAAAATTGATGATTGGAGGAGTCGAATTGCAGTTGTAAATCAAACTTCTTTTTTATTTTCAGAAAGTATAGCTAATAATATTGCTTTAGGAAAAACTAATGCATCTCAAAAAGAAATTGAAACAGCAGCAAAATTAGCTGATATACATAAAGATATTCTCTATTTACCAGAAAAATATGAAACTCAAGTAGGAGAACGTGGTGTCATGTTATCTGGTGGTCAAAAACAGCGTATTTGCATAGCACGAGCATTGTTATTAAATACAGAGATATTAATATTAGACAATGCACTTTCTGCTGTTGATTCTCAAACTGAGAATAATATATTAAAAAATATTAATAAATGGAAAAAAAAGGGACATTCATTAATTATTACAGCACATCGTCTATCTGCATTAATTGATGCAGACGAAATCATAGTAATAAAAGATGGTTCAATTATACAAAGAGGAAATCATTTAAAATTAATTCAAGAAGAAAATTGGTATAAATCTATGTTCCATTATCAAAAATTAGCAGTTGAACTTGAGGATAACTAAAAACAGGTGAAAAATTTATAATATGGATCATTTAATTGAGTTTTGGCCAATTTTAAAACGTTTGTTAATATATGTCAAACCTTATAAAAAAAAATTAACTTTGGCGTTTTTTTTACTTATAAGTGGGTCAATATCAGAAGTTTTAGGGCCTATTTTAATAGGTTATTTTATTAATAATATCTTATCTAAACATCAATTACATTTATTGACAATATTAACTATAATTGTATTGTTTATAATATTACAAATATTATCAGTTTTCATGAACTATTTTCAAAGTATTTTATTTAATAAAATAGCAGTAAAAAGTATTAATAAATTGCGTGAAGATGTTATGTATGCTGCATTGAGACAACCTATCAGTGAATTTGATTCTCAACCTATTGGACAAATGATTTCAAAAGTAACTAACGATACTGAAGCAGTTAAAGAATTATATGATACCGTAGCACCTATATTATTTCGTAGTATATTATTAATTTTTATTATATTATTTGCAATGTTTATTCTTGAATGGCACATGGCAATTGTAGCTTTATTCATTTTGCCATTAGTCATTATCCTTATGTTGATTTATCAATATTATAGTACTCCGCTCTTGCGAAAAGTAAGATACTACCTAGCTGATATTAACAATAAATTCAATGAAACTATTAATGGAATGAATGTAATTCAACAATTCCGTCAACAACATAGATTTGAACAAAAGATAAAAAAAAGCAGTCATTTACATTATATGTCGCGGATGAAAATATTAAGATTAGATGGTTTTTTATTAAGACCATTACTTAGTTTATTATCTGCTGTAATATTGTGTAACTTTATGCTCTTATTTAGTTTTTTGCCAACTGGAGCATTTGAAGTAGGTATATTGTATGCATTTATTACTTATCTTGGAAGGTTGAATGAACCTTTAATTGCTATTACTATTCAGCAATCAGTATTACAACAATCTATTGTTGCAGGAGAAAGAATTTTTTCACTAATAGATTCACCAAAACAAAAATATGGCAACAGTAAAAAGCTTTTAAAAAGTGGAAAAATAAATATTAAAAATATTAGTTTTAACTATAGCAACTGTGAAAAAAACATACTAGAAAATATTAATATTGATATTGCTTCTAAAAGTTTTATTGCATTTGTAGGACATACTGGTAGTGGAAAAAGTACACTAGCCAACTTGCTAATGGGGTATTATCCTTTAAAACATGGAAAAATATATTTAGATGATAGGTCTATTGATTCAATAAGTCATTGTGTCTTAAGAAAAAATATATTAATGGTACAACAAGATCCAATAGTTCTCTCAGATACTGTTTTTTATAATATCACATTGGGAAGAGAAATATCTGAAGAAAAAGTTTGGAGAATATTAAATACAGTTCATCTTTCACAGTTAGTCAAATCTATGCCAAAAGGTATATATTCTCTATTAGGGGAAGAAGGTAATAATTTATCTGTTGGTCAAAAACAATTACTAGCTATTGCTAGAATACTAGTTGCATATCCTAAAGTACTTATATTAGATGAAGCTACTGCCAACATTGATTCTGGTACGGAAAAACTAATTCAAAAAACATTGTTGTCCATACGGAAAAATTGTACTTTAATAGTAATTGCTCATAGACTTTCGACAATTGTTGAAGCAGACTCAATTGTAGTTTTAAACAAAGGAAAAGTGATTGAATTAGGAACACATAAACAATTATTAGACAAAAAAAAATGCTATTGGAAAATGTATAAATTTCAATCATCCAAATTTTAAGAGTTCCTGTTAGCTGTATCAGAACACCTGCATCAACTGATATGGCTGCTTCCTTCCGAATCTGACCAAGTATTCAATATTACAGTGTTTGGAGCTAACAGAAAACTCTAAAATATATTTTTTGTAATTAAAAAAATAGCACTTCTATTCTATAGATCAAATTTGTAATTTACAACTAATATTTATAGTTAAATTTTACATTTTAAAAAATATTTATAAAATAAACAAGAGTGCTATCATAATACAATAAATATTGATAGCATAATAGTCTTTTAATAAAATATTATAAAATTTATATGAATTATCAAATATTAGCACGAAAATGGCGTCCACAATATTTTCAAGACATCATCGGTCAAAAACATATTATAACTGCTATAGCTAATGGATTGTCTCTCGGTCGTATTCATCATGCGTGGTTATTATCTGGAACTAGAGGAATTGGAAAAACAACAATTGCTCGATTACTTGCTAAAAGTTTAAATTGTCAGAATGGTATTTCATCATATCCTTGCAGAAAATGTATTGTTTGTAAAGAAATAGAAAAAGGATTCTGTTTAGACGTGCTTGAAATAGATGGAGCTTCACGTACTAAAGTAGAAGATATGCGAGAAATTTTAGATAATATGCATTATGCCCCTACTAAAAGCCGTTTTAAAGTATATATAATTGATGAAGTACACATGCTTTCTCGTCATAGTTTTAATGCACTTCTTAAAACACTTGAAGAACCTCCTGAACATGTAAAATTTATTTTAGCAACAACAGATATAGATCGCATCCCTAAAACTATTATTTCTCGTTGCCTGTATTTTAAATTACAGATAATATCTGAAGAGGAAATTTTTAATTTTTTAAAATATATTCTAATTAAAGAATCTATTAATCCTGATGTATATTCTTTAAAAAAAATTTCTTATCATGCCAAAGGCAGTATACGAGATGCATTAAATTTACTAGAACATGCTATAAATCTCGGAAACGGTCAGATTTATATAAAAAATGTAATAGAAATGTTAGGCATCCCACCTGAAAAATACTCTTTTCTATTAACTGATGCAGTTTTAAAAAAAGATTCAAAAAAAATAATGTTATTATTAAATAAAATAAGTACTATAGGAGTAGAATGGGAAGAAGTTTTAATAGAAATGTTACGTTTTTTATATCATATTTCTGTATCACAATCTTTTCCATTAATATGGGAGAAATTTTTTACTGAAAAATATAAGTGTTATATTCAAAAAATATCTAAAAATATTAAAAAAGAAAATGTTGATTTGTGTTATCAAATATTACTAAATGGACGAAAAGAACTAAAATTTGCTCCAAGTCAAAAAATAGGAGTAGAAATATGTTTATTACGTGCAATCACTACAATAAAAAAAAATGAATAATACAACAAATTTATTATTAAAAAATAAAAATGAACTATTTGAAAACCAAAGAAAAATCATATCTTTAGAACAGAAAAGAAAGAAAAAAAAATATGTAAAAAAAATTAATTTAATATTTAATAAAAATAATTATCAGTCAAAAACTTTAATTAATAAAAACATAATAATAAAATTACAAGAAAAAATTAAACAAATAGATCCTTGGTATAAAAAAATATGTGAATTAAAAAATCTAACAGGAAATTTAAAAAAATTAGCTATGCATACTTCATATAAAAATACTTCAACATGTTGGTATATATATTTGAATGATAAAAAAAAACATCTGATACAAAATAATGCATGGCTAACTTTTAAAAAAGAACTTCATAAAATAACTGAAAAAGATATTCGATTGATTATAGAAAAAAAAAAAATAAACATATTAACTCCTTATGAATGGTTTCATAAAATATATCAAGAAGGAATATTCAAAGAATATTTATTATTACAACAAGATCCTAACATTGAAGTATTAAAAAAATTTTTTAACATAGACTTTGCAAAACATAATATCAATCTAATTTAAATAAATTAAAAAACAAAAAATGTTATCTTTATATCATAGAAAGAGAGATCATAAAATATGTTTACTAAGGGTGGTTTAGGTAATTTAATGAAACAAGCACAACAAATGCAAGAAAAAATGGCAAAAATACAAGAAGAAATAGCTCAAATGGAAGTAACAGGAGAAGCGGGAGCTGGATTAGTAAAAGTGACTATTAATGGAGCGCATAATTGTAGACGTGTTGAAGTAGATCCTAGTTTGCTTCAAGATGACAAAGATATGCTAGAAGATTTAGCAGCAGCTGCATTTAACGATGCCACAAGAAGAATTTCTGAAGTGCAAAAAAAGAAAATGTCTGCTATATCTACAGGAATGCAATTACCTACTGGATTTAATCTTCCTGTTTAAACTAAAACAATACAAAGTAGAAATATTATATTAATAAATTATTACAAATTTATTTGTAAATACTTTTTTCATTACAACAATAATTCTATTAAAAAATTACTTTGTATATTTTAAAAAATCACTTTTATTGTTAATCTTAAAAGAGATGTCTTTATGAAAACAGAAAAAAAAGAAGTTTATAACTTTCAATCAGAAGTAAAACAATTATTACATTTGATGATCCATTCACTATATTCAAATAAAGAAATTTTTCTTAGAGAATTAATATCTAATGCATCTGATGCTATAGATAAATTAAGATTTGAATCTATATCATCACCAGAATTATATGAGAACAACAGTGATCTAAAAATTCAAATATCTATTAATAAAGCACAAAAAACATTAACTATTAGTGATAATGGTATTGGAATGACTAAACAAGATGCTATCGAAAATCTTGGTACTATTGCTAAATCCGGAACCAAATCATTTCTTCAATCTCTAGAAAAAAAACAAAATAAAAAAAATGAATTAATTGGTGAATTTGGAGTTGGTTTTTATTCATCTTTTATTGTATCAGAAAAAGTATTAGTAAGAACTAGATTTGCTGGCTCACAATCTAATGAAGGGACATTATGGGAGTCTTCAGGAGAAGGAGAATATAATATCACTAAAATTATAAAAAAAACTAGAGGAACTGAAATTACTCTGTTTCTAAAGAAAGAAGAAGAAGAATTTTTAGAAATATGGCGAATTAAGAGCATAATCAGCAAATATTCTGACCATATTACTGTTCCAATACACATACAAAATTATGATGAAAAAAACAAAACATATTTTTGGGAACAAACTAATAAAGCTAAAGCATTATGGACATTAAATAAATCATCTATTACTGAAAACGATTATAAAGATTTTTATAAACATCTTACTAATGATCAAAACAACCCACTTGTTTGGAGTCATAATCATGTAGAAGGGAATCAAGAATATATTAGTTTATTGTATATTCCTGAAAAAGCAGCTTGGGATATCTGGAACAGAGATAACAAACATGGTTTAAAATTATATGTAAAACGTGTGTATATTATGGATAATTCTCAAGCTTTCCTTCCTAATTATTTGCGTTTTATACGAGGTTTAGTAGATTCTAGTGATCTACCATTAAATATTTCACGTGAAATATTACAAGATAATTCCATTACGGAAAAATTACGAAAAGCATTAATCAAACGTTCTTTAAACATGTTGGAAAAATTAGCACAAGACACAAGTAAAAAATATCAAATTTTTTGGAATCAATTTGGTCTTATTTTAAAAGAAGGGCCTGCAGAAGATCATGAAAATTTAGATAAAATTGCTAATCTATTACGTTTTGCATCTGTAAAAAATAATAGTTCTGAACAAAATATGTCTTTAAAAGAATACATATCCGGCATGAACGAAAAACAAGAAAAAATATACTATATTACTGCAGATAGTTATGCATCAGCTAAAAATAGTCCTCATTTAGAATTATTTAAAAAAAATAATATTGATGTTTTATTACTATCAGATCGAATTGATGAATGGATGATGAACTATCTTACTGAATTTTCAGGAAAAAAATTTCAATCTATTAGTAAAGAAGATGCATCATTAAATAAAATTACAAAAGAAAAAAAAATAAAAAATAATGAAGTTTCAACAGAAATTGTTGATTTTTTAAAAAAAGTAAAAAAAATACTTGGAAATAAAGTCAAAGATGTAAGATTAACACATCGACTAACACAAACTCCTTGTGTTCTACTTAGCGATTCTGCCGAAATGACTACACAAATGGCTAAACTCTTTTCTGCAGCAGGACAACCTGTCCCAGAATTAAAATACATTTTTGAAATTAATCCAGAGCATATTTTAATAAAAAAAATATCTTCTATTAATAATGAAAATGAACTTAATATATGGGTTAAATTATTATTAGATCAAGCATTATTAGCTGAAAAAGGCAATCTAGAAAATCCACATAAATTTATTTCTAGAATGAATCAATTACTTCTTAAATAAAAAAAGATGATTACTACTACATAATAGTAGTAATCTTAAAATTAACTAATAGATAAAAAAAAATTATTATGCGTATTATTTTATTAGGCGCACCTGGTACAGGTAAAGGAACACAAGGAAAATTTATTGCTGAAAAACATAAAATTCCTCAAATATCTACCGGTGATATGTTACGAGAAAGTATTGACTTAAAAAATAAAATAGGAATAACGATTAAAAATGTTATAGAAGAAGGTAAACTTGTTTCTGATGATATTGTATGTAATTTAATTAAAGAGAGAATTAGAAAAAAGGACTGTATAAACGGTTTTTTATTAGATGGTTTTCCAAGAACTGTCAAACAAGCTTTTTGCTTATCAAAAAATAAAATTAAAATAGATTATGTATTAGAATTTATAATGCCACATCAATCGATATTGGAACGTATATCAGGTAGACGAATACATCTTCAATCGGGACGGATCTACCATGTAAAATTTAGTCCGCCAAAAAACAAAGATAAAGATGATATAACTGGAGAACCATTAATTCAAAGAAAAGATGATAAATTAGAAAGCATTAAAAATAGATTAGAAGAATATAAGAAAACACATCATTTATTAGTGAAACACTACATTTATGAAAAAAAAATAGGTAATGTAAAGTATTTTCAAATTGATGCTATGAATGAATTATCATTGATAAAAGAAAAAATAGATATGATCTTAGAAAAATAATTTTTGCGTTCTACAGGATTTGAACCTGTGACCTACGGCTTAGAAGGCCGTTGCTCTATCCAACTGAGCTAAGAACGCATAAAACAATTAGATTAAAATCTAACATTAATATAATATATATGCAACTAAATTTCTATTAATATTATTGATGTTTTATTAAATTTAATAATACTAACATATATTATGGTAATATTTTTATATATAACAAAAAAAATAATTGAGTTACTTACCCATGTCAGCAATAATTATAGATGGTAATGAAATAGCAAAAAAAATACAATTAAATATTTTAAGAAAAGTTAATAAAAGAAAAAAAAACGGGAAAAAAATACCGGGATTAGCTATGATTTTAGTTGGAAATAATACTCCCTCACAAATCTATGTGAATAAAAAAAAAATTGCATGTAAAAATGTTGGTTTTTTTTCAAAATGTTGGAATTTCCCTGAACATGTCCATGAAAAAGAAATATTAAATCTTATTGCTCAATTAAATGAAAACAAAAATATAGATGGAATTTTAATACAACTACCGCTGCCTAAACAAATAAATCATGTTAAAATTTTAAGCAGCATTGCCCCTGATAAAGATGTAGATGGATTTCACCCATATAATACAGGTTCCTTATGTCAAAGATCTCCAAAATTAAGAGCATGTACGCCTAAAGGCATTATCACAATGCTCAAATATAATAAAATTAAAACTCATGGACTACATGCAGTAATGGTTGGAGCCTCTAATATAGTCGGAAGACCTATGAGTCTAGAGCTATTATTAGCCGGCTGTACAACTACTGTAACACATCGTTTTACTAAAAATTTAAAAAATCATGTAAAAAATGCTGATTTATTAATTGTTGCAGTTGGAAAAGCAAACTTTTTAAAAGGTAAGTGGATTAAGTATGGTTCTATAGTTATAGATGTTGGAATCAATAGGTTACAAAACGGGAAAATAGTAGGTGACGTAGACTTTGAAAATGCTTCTTTAAGAGCATCTTATATAACTCCGGTGCCAGGAGGTGTTGGTCCTATGACGGTTGCAACATTATTACAAAACACATTAGAAGCTTGTGAAAAATATCACGATTGCTAAATTTTTTTATTTTTGCGCCATATTGTTTCATTAGGCAAGTCTTCTACTATTATGTCTAAAGACATTAATTTTTCTCGTATATTATCTGCTTTATCCCATAATTTCAATTTTCTTGCAATATTTCTTTTTTCTATTAATGACTTGATTATTTTTAGTGTAGATGAGTTTAATGTAGTTTTTTTTTGCAAGAAATCTTTTGGATTTTGCAATAAAAAACCTAAATTGTTGGCTAAATCTTTTAATCTAAAAGCAAATTTGTTGCTTTTTGATATATCTTTATTTTTAAAAAAATTAATTTTTCGTGCTATTTCAAAAAAAATAGAAAAAACTTTAGGAGTGTTAAAATCATCGTTCATAGCTTTACAAAATTCAAAATCAAAATTAACACCCTCTTCATTATTTAAACAGGGATTAGTATTATATAAAGCTGTATATAAATATTGTAATGATGTATATGCTTGATCTAAGTTTTTTTCACAATAATAAATAGGATGACGGTAATGTGTCGCAAGAAAAAAATAACGCAAAACTTCAGAATCACAATCTTTTAAAACATTTCTCAAAAAATGAGCATTTCCTAATGATTTAGACATTTTTTGATTATTTATGATTACCATGCCAGTATGCATCCAAAAATTTATTATTGACTTATCATTAAAACATATAGATTGAGATCTTTCATTTTCATGATGAGGAAAAAGAAGATCAGAACCACCTCCATGAATATCTATAGAATTATCAAAAAAGACATTAGTTATAGCACTACATTCAATATGCCAACCAGGACGTCCTTTGCCCCATGGAGAATTCCAAGAATATTCTTCTGGAGAAGAAACTTTCCAAAGTACAAAGTCTAATGGATTTTTTTTCATATTATTTATAGGTATACGCAATCCAGATTTTAACAATATTAAAGATTGACGGGATAAAGTTCCATAATCAAGATAACTATCTATAGAAAAAATAACATCACCATTTTTATTTATATATGCATGTTTCTTTGTTATTAATTTTCTAATCATTTCAATAATATCATTAATATAGTGTGTAACACGAGGTTCTTCATCAGGACGTGAAATTCCTAATAAATCAAAATCTTTGTGCATTTCTTTTATCATATAAGTAGCAAAAGAATTAATTGTAGTCTTTTCTTGTATTGATTTTAAAATAATTTTATCATCAATATCAGTAATATTTCTAATATATTTCACCTGAAAACCAGAAAAACGTAAATAGCGAACTATCATGTCAAAAACTACAAAAGTACGTCCGTGTCCAATATGACAAAAATCATAAACAGTAACACCACATACATATAAATTAATTTTATCTTTTTTAATAGATTTAAAAATTTCTTTTTTTCCACTCAATGTATTAAAAATTTTCAACATAATGCATATCCTAAAAAATATATTCAAGGAAAATAGTATAAAATATATTATTTTCCGTATTACCAATGTGCTAAACTGATTAAATCATTATTTATGAAATTTTTAAAATTAATTGTAAATATATAATAAAAAATTAAGATTTTTAAAAACCTTATTTATTTTGAGAAAAATATTTTTTTATTGTAAAAAATTGGGGATTAATAATGAAAACTAAATTACGAGAAATGTTACAATTCCCTTGTTTTTTTACTTACAAGATTATTGGTTTAGCACAGCCTGAACTTATTGATCAAATAATAAAAGTTATTCAAATTCAGATTCCTGGAGATTATACACCTCAAGTAAAATCGAGCAACAGAGGAAATTATCTTTCTGTTTCAATTACAATATGTGCTAAAAATTTTGAACAAATTGAAATTTTATATCATGAAATTAGTAAAATTAATATTGTTCGAATGGTTTTATGAAAAAATTTGAAATACAAAAATATTTTTTACTAATATAGTACAGCCCTATTAAAGAGCCGTACTATAAAAAACAGAATTATACTTTTAGATCAAAAAATTAAATCACTTTATAAACTAATAACATTAGCGGCAGATGGTCCCTTTGCTCCTTCAGTGATTTCAAATTCAACACTTTGACCTTCTGCTAAAGTTTTAAATCCATTACTTTGTATAGCTGAAAAATGAACAAAAACATCTTTACTCCCATCTTCTGGAGTAATAAAACCAAAACCTTTAGATTCATTGAACCACTTAACATTACCTTTAATCTTGGACATCTATATTACCTTACATGAAAAAATATACTAAATTGAAAAAAAGATCAATCAATAATTATTGATGATTTTAAAATTAAAATTAAAATTAAAAAATCACAATATTAAAACTTTAAATTCTCAATAGATTAACATGTAAATCTACTGTTAGCTACAAAGTAATTTATTTTAAATATAAAAAAACCCGAAAAAATTTTCGGGTTTTTTTTGCCTGGATTTGACCTACTCTCACACGGGGAGGCCCCGTACTACCATTGGCGTTATAGCATTTCACTTCTGAGTTCGGAATGGATTCAGGTGGTACTACTACACTATTTTGACCAGGCATTTTAATAAATTTTTGTTTTTTAAAATACTTTAATAGAATTTTAAATTCAGTAAAACAAGCTTTTTATTAAATTTATTTTAAAAACACCTCTGGTGTTGTAAGGTTAAGCCTCTTGGGTCATTAGTACTAGTTAGCTCAACATATCACTATGCTTACACATCTAGCCTATCAACGTCGTAGTCTTCAACGTCCCTTCAGTAAACATTTCTGTTTCAGGGAAGATTCATCTTGGGGCAAGTTTCGTGCTTATATGCGTTCAGCGCTTATCTTTTCCGCATTTAGCTACCGGGCAATGCCATTGGCATGACAACCCGAACACCAGTGATGCGTCCACTTCGGTCCTCTCGTACTAGAAGCAGCCCCCCTCAATCTTCCAACGCCCACGGCAGATAGGGACCGAACTGTCTCACGACGTTCTAAACCCAGCTCGCGTACCACTTTAAATGGCGAACAGCCATACCCTTGGGACCTGCTTCAGCCCCAGGATGTGATGAGCCGACATCGAGGTGCCAAACACCGCCGTCGATATGAACTCTTGGGCGGTATCAGCCTGTTATCCCCGGAGTACCTTTTATCCGTTGAGCGATGGCCCTTCCATTCAGAACCACCGGATCACTAAGACCTGCTTTCGCACCTGCTCGCGTTATCACGCTCACAGTCAAACTGGCTTATGCCTTTGCACTAACCTCACGATGTCCGACCGTGATTAGCCAATCTTCGTACTCCTCCGTTACTCTTTGGGAGGAGACCGCCCCAGTCAAACTACCTACCAGACACTGTCTCTGTGCCGGATTACGGCACTAGGTTAGAATACCGAATTTTAAAGGGTGGTATTTCAAGTTTGGCTCCGTCAAAACTAGCGTCTTGATTTCATAGCCTCCCACCTATCCTACACAATAAAGTTCAGAATTCAGTGTCAAGCTATAGTAAAGGTTCACGGGGTCTTTCCGTCTTGCCGCGGATATACTGCATCTTCACAGCAAATTCAATTTCACTGAGTCCCAGGTGGAGACAGCCTGGCCATCATTACGCCATTCGTGCAGGTCGGAACTTACCCGACAAGGAATTTCGCTACCTTAGGACCGTTATAGTTACGGCCGCCGTTTACCGGGGCTTCAGTCCAGAGCTTTAAGTTTCCTTTGACCCCTTCGATTAACCTTCCGGCACCGGGCAGGCGTCACACCGTATACTTCCACTTTCGTGTTTGCACAGTGCTGTGTTTTTAATAAACAGTTGCAGCCAGCTGGTATCTTCGACTAACTTCAGCTATAAGAGTAAATCTTTTCACTTAATGTTAGCGTGCCTTCTCCCGAAGTTACGGCACTATTTTGCCTAGTTCCTTCACCTGGGTTCTCTCAAGCGCCTTAGTATTCTCTACTTAACCACCTGTGTCGGTTTAGGGTACGATTTAATTTTACCTGATGCTTAGAGGCTTTTCTTGGAAGCGTGGTATTAGTTACTTCATCACCTTAGTGATTCGTCATCATGCCTCAGATTAAAGATAACCGGATTTTCCTAATTATCATACCTACACATTTAAACCAGGATGACCGTCACCTGGATAACTTAACCTTCTTCGTCCCCACTTCGCAGTAATATTAAGCACAGGAATATTAACCTGTTGTCCATCGACTACGCTTTTCAGCCTCGCCTTAGGGGTCGGCTTACCCTGCCCCGATTAACGTTGGACAGGAAACCTTGGTTTTTCGGCGAGCAGGTTTTTCACCTGCTTTATCGTTACTCATGTCAGCATTCGCACTTCTGATACCTCCAATATATTTTACAATATATCTTCTTTGGCTTACAGAACGCTCCCCTACCCAATAAAAAAATATTTTTATTGCCGCAGCTTCGGTGCATAGTTTGAGCCCCGTTACATCTTCCGCGCAGGCCGACTTGACCAGTGAGCTATTACGCTTTCTTTAAATGATGGCTGCTTCTAAGCCAACATCCTGGCTGTTTATGCCTTCCCACATCGTTTCCCACTTAACTATGACTTTGGGACCTTAGCTGGCGGTCTGGGTTGTTTCCCTTTCCACAACGAACGTTAGCACCCGCTGTGTGTCTCCCGTGATAACATTCTACGGTATTCGGAGTTTGCATCGGTTTGGTAAGCCGGGATGGCCCCCTAGCCGAAACAGTGCTCTACCCCCGTAGATGAGTTCACGAGGCGCTACCTAAATAGCTTTCGGGGAGAACCAGCTATCTCCCGGTTTGATTGGCCTTTCACCCCTAGCCATAGGTCATCCGCTGATTTTTCAACATCAGTCGGTTCGGTCCTCCAGTTGGTTTTACCCAGCCTTCAACCTGCCCGTGGCTAGATCACCGGGTTTCGGGTCTGTACCCTGAAACTTAACGCCTATTTAGGACTCGGTTTCCCTTCGGCTCCCCTATTCGGTTAACCTTGCTACAGAGTACAAGTCGCTGACCCATTATACAAAAGGTACGCAGTCACAAATTTTTTAAAAAATATGCTCCCACTGCTTGTACGTACACGGTTTCAGGTTCTATTTCACTCCCCTCGCCGGGGTTCTTTTCGCCTTTCCCTTACGGTACTAGTTCACTATCGGTCAGTCAGGAGTATTTAGCCTTGGAGGATGGTCCCCCCATATTCAAACAGGATTTCTCGTGTCCCGCTCTACTTTTCGAACCCACAACATAAATTATTTTGTATACAGGGCTATCACCTTGTATCGCTGAACTTTCCAAATCATTCTACTATAATTTATGAAGCTTGTAGTTCTGGGCTGTTCCCTTTTCGCTCGCCACTACTAGGGGAATCTCAGTTGATTTCTTTTCCTCAAGGTACTTAGATGTTTCAGTTCCCTTGGTTTGCTTTATTAACTTATTTAATTCAGTTAATAATGATGCATAAAGTTGCATCGGGTTTCCCCATTCGGATATCGACGGTTATTGCGCTTCATATCAGCTTGCCGACGCTTTTCGCAGATTAGCACGTCCTTCTTCGCCTCTGACTGCCAAGGCATTCACCATGTACGCTTATTTGCTTAACCTTACAACCCACAGGTGTTTTAAAAAATAAGTTATATGCTTGTTTTCCGAATTTTTAAAGAGCTTTTTTATGAAAATTTAACTTTAATTCAAAAGTTATTTTGAGAATAACACAATAATTTAAATTAGTATATAATATTTTTAAAATATTTTTATTTATTGTCCCCTAGGGGATTTGAACCCCTGTTGCCGCCGTGAAAGGGCGATGTCCTAGACCTCTAGACGAAGGGGACTTTTATAAATATAAAAACAATTTTTCTATTTAATAATGTAATAAATAACAGATCAAAAAAAAAGAGTCAAGAACTTTTTTTATAATTAGTTAAAATATTAAAAAACAGCAAAAACTTATAAGCAATATTATATATTAGTAAAAAAATTTTATCTTTTCAAAATATCAATAATATCATCTGTTTCTGGAAGAATATTATGCCATAACAAAAAAGAATGAGCGGCTTGAAAAGCTAACATGCCTATCCCATTAGAAAAAAAAACAGATCCTATTTTAAGACACCAATCAATAAAAGCTGTATTATTTATTTGATAATTCATATCATAAAAACAAGTTTTTGAAGATACTAGAGACAAAGGAATGAAATCATCTTTTTTTTTAATAAATTTTGATGTTGCATTAATAATCAAATCAAAACATTTTATATTCCATAAAGTTTTATCAAATATATGGATATCTCCATATTTATTAAATTGTGAAACTAATTTTTTAGCATTTGAAAATGTTCTATTTAAAATAAAAATTGAACATCCAAATGATAAAAGAGGAAAAAGAACTCCTTTAACAGCACCACCGGCACCAATTATTAATATTGAATATTTTTTTTTTATAAAATTTAATCTAATTAAATCAGATAATAATCCAATTCCATCTGTATTGTCTCCTAAAATATATTTATCATCTATTTTTTTTAATGTATTTACAGATTCAGCAATTTTAGCTCTTTCAGTTAATTTATTACAAAATAAATAAGCTTCTTGTTTAAATGGTGCTGTAACATTAGCACCTTGACCACCTTGTTTAAAAAAATTGCACAAAACAGTATTAAACTGATCTAGTGGAACGTTAACAGATTTATAAGTATGAAAAATACCTGTTTTTTTCGCAAATAAATTATGAATTTTAGGAGATTTACTATGATCAATAGGATTTCCAAATACAGCATAATTAAAACTTTGGTTTCTAAACATAGCGAATTAACTTTCCATTGATAATGTTAATGATCTTAGAAGGACTTTTTTCATTTCCTATTTTTCCATTTAATAATGGAAAATTTTTACCAAAATTTTTAAAAACTTCTTCAGGAGTCAAACATGGAGTCATGTTTGAAATATTAGCACTTGTAGATATTAAAGCTTTTCCAAAAGCATTACATAATTTTATTATTTCCATATGAGCACTTAAGCGAACAGCTACAGTATTAAATTTACCAGTCAACCAATAGGGAACTTTAGGATTAGCTGGAAGCAAAAAAGTAAATGGTCCAGGCCAATGAATAAATATTTTCTTTTTTTGTTTTCTAGACAAGTTTTTTTCATCAATATACATTTTTATCTGATTAAAATCTGAAGCTACTAGTATAAAACCTTTTTTTATGCTTCTTTTTTTTAGCTTTAGTAATTTTGTTACTGCTTTTTTGCTTGTTGGATCGCATCCTAGACCAAACATGGATTCTGTAGGATATGCAATGACATTTTCGTCATGTAACATTTTTACGCAATAAAGTAGTGAGCTTGAAAAACAATGTTTATCCATTAACATTTTCTCGTAATGAAAATTATTATTTTTTATTTAATTTAAAACAATATTATTTAATGAATAACGTCTTCTTTGAAATTAAATAATAAATTTTCAAGTTTACGATATACTGATTCGCATCCAGGAACATTAAATAATACAATTAATACAATCCATTTCAAATCTTCAAGATGTATTTCAATAATATCTAACTCCATGATTCTTTCAATAATCATTTCTCGTGTATCTAATGTTAATATTTCTAACTGTTCTAAAAAAATTATAAAACCACGACAATCAACATTTAATTTAAAAGATTCTTCTTGAGTATAAACTCGCGTAGAAATCTGATTAGATAACAAATTAATAGATGAAATAACATTTTTTTTATAACAAGAAAGATTTTTTAACCAACGTAAAGCATTGTAAATATCTCGTTTCTGAAAACCTATATCAGACAAATCATTAGTTAAACTATCGTAATCAATAGAAATTCTTGATTCACTATGTACATAATTTTCAAATAAATATATTAATATATCAAACATTACGTCCTCAATCATATATTAAAAAATTTAAATATTTAGTAATACATTCTACATATAAGTTTATCATGAGTATTGTCAATATATAATATGAAAAATATTATAATATTATGTAAATAAGTTGTTACTAAAAAATATAATAAGTTGTTTTATTTAAAATACAAAAAACAACAATAGCAAACTTTTAATTATAATAAAAAAGTCTATACTAATATATAAAATTCAACTATTTTATAACTAAAATATATATGTCTTTGTTAAAAATACTCTATTATCCTGATATGCGTTTAAGACTTATTGCCAAACCGGTAAATAAAATTGATCAAAAAATACAAGAAATTGCAGAAAATATGATAAATACAATGCATCAAGAAGAAGGAATTGGTCTAGCAGCAACTCAAGTAAATATTCAATTGCAAATTATAGTTATTAACACCATGGAAAAAGAAAAAAATAATTTAGTTCTTATTAACCCTAAAATTATTGAGAAAGAAGGTAATATTAGTATTGAAGAAGGGTGTTTATCAATTCCAGAATATCGAGCTTCTATACCAAGATATAATTATATAAAAGTTCAAGCAATTAATCTTCATGGGAAAAAAATAGAGATGGAAGCAAAATCTATAGTTTCTATTTGCATACAACACGAAATAGATCATCTTAAAGGTAAATTATTTATTGATTATTTATCACAATTTAAAAGAGAAAGAATTCAAAAAAAATTTACAAAATTAAATAAACAAGATAATAAAAAAATTTTTAATTAAGGAATAAAATACATTTGAAAAAATTAAAAATTATTTTCGCTGGAACAGAATATTTTTCTGCTGAACATTTACAGGCACTAATTAATTCTTCACATAAAGTAATTTCAGTAATTACTCAACCGGATCGTTCTTCTGGAAGAGGACAAAAAATTACTTTTTCTCCAGTAAAAAAAATAGCTATAAATAACAAAATTCTTATTTTTCAGCCTGTAAATTTAAATGATAAAAATTTTCAAAATAAAATATTAGAACTTAACGTAGATATTATGATAGTTGTATCTTATGGAAAAATTATACCAAAAAAAATTTTTACTATGTTTCCTAAAGGCTGTATTAACGTTCATGCTTCACTATTACCTAGATGGAGAGGAGCAACTCCAATTCAATCATCAATTTTACATGGTGATAAAAAAACAGGTATAAGTATCATTAATATAAATGAGGAAATTGATTCTGGCACTATAATACATTCAAAAATGTGTAATATATCATCTAAAGATACTACTAAAAGCTTATCTTTAAAATTAATTGAAATTGGAATACAGGCATTACTCGAAGTTTTAGAAAAAATTATCTTAAATACAATTGTTCCAAAAAAACAAAATGAAAAAAATGCTATTTTATCAAAAAAAATATATAAAAAAGATGCTTTATTAAATTGGAACCTAAAAGCTGAAAAACTAGAACGTTTAATACGAGCTTTCAATCCATGGCCTGTATGTTATTTTTCATTGCACAATACAATTATAAAAGTGTGGCAATCAACTGTAATAATTCCTACCACACAATCAAATTTCTCTGTAGGAGAAATTATCTGTGCTAACAAATATGGAATTCAAATAAATACATCTCATCAAATATTAAATATCGAACGATTACAATTTCCAGGAAAAAAAATTATGGATGTTAAAAACATAATTATTTCTAAAAAAAATTTATTTAAAATCGGTACTATTATATAAAAAAATAGTATTTAAATAATTGTTTTTATATATTCTTAAAATTATTTAAATCACAAAAAACAAGCAAACGGCATATTTCCGTTTGCTTTAAAATTATATTTGATAGATTTTTATAAGAAATATCACATTTATTGTTCTACAATTTCTTCTTTTTTACTTTTTTTAACACGATCAACTAATTCAATATAGGCCATTGGAGCTTTATCTCCAGATCGAAATCCACATTTCAAAATACGAGTATAACCACCTAATCTACTAAAAAAACAAGGACCTAAATTTTTAAAAAGTTTTGCAACTATCACATTATCACGAATACGCGAAAATACTAATCGTCTATGAGCAACAGTATCTATTTTAGATAAAGTAATAATAGGCTCGACAATACGACGTAATTCTTTTGCTTTAGCTAAAGTTGTTTTTATAATTTCATGTGTCAACAATGAACATGTCATATTTTTAAGCATAGAATTAAGATGACTACTATTACGATTTAATTGACGACCACTTTTTCGATGACGCATGAATTTATTCCTTCTATTAATTTTTTAATATAAAATAAAATGTAAATTATTCATCTGAAATACTTGATGGCGGCCAATTTTCCAATTTCATACCAAGAGACAAATTTCGAGAAGCTAATATATCCTTGATTTCAGTTAAAGATTTTTTTCCTAAATTAGGGGTTTTTAAAAGTTCTACTTCAGTTCTTTGTACTAAATCACCAATATAGTGTATAGCTTCTGCTTTAAGACAATTAGCAGAACGTACTGTTAATTCCAAATCATCTACTGGTCGTAATAAAATAGGTTCAAATGCAGGTTTTTCTTCTTTGACTTCAGGTTCACGAACATCTCTTAAATCAACAAAAGCTTCTAATTGTTCTGCTAAAATAGTAGCGGCGCGTCGAATAGCTTCTTCTGGATCAATAGTTCCATTTGTTTCCATTTCAATAACTAATTTATCTAAGTCAGTTCTTTGTTCTACACGTGCTGCTTCTACATTATAAGAAATACGATCTATTGGACTATAACAAGCATCTACTAACAAACAACCTATTGGTCTCGACTCTTCTTCTAAATGCACTCTTGATGATGCAGGGATATAACCTCTTCCACGCTGTACCCTTATTCTCATATTAATTGAAGCATTTTCATAAGTTAAATTACAAATGACATGTTCTGGTTTAATAATCTCAACTTCCCCATCATGTATAATATCTGCAGCAGTGACAGAGCCAATTCCAGATTTATTTAATGTAAGAAATACTTCATCTTTTCCATAAACTTTTACAGCTAATCCTTTTAAATTTAATAATATTTCTAAAATATCTTCTTGTATACCCTCTTTAGTACTATATTCATGAAGTACTCCATCAATTTCAACTTCAGTTACTGCACATCCTGGCATGGAAGAAAGAAGAATTCTGCGCAGAGCATTTCCAAGTGTATGACCAAATCCTCTTTCTAATGGTTCTAAAGTTACTTTAGTATGAGTTGTACTAATTTGTTCAATATCAACTAAACGTGGTTTTAAAAAATCCATGATAGAATTCTGCATATTATCCTCTCTTCAATAGTCAACTTTACTATTTAGAATAAAGTTCAACAATTAAGTACTCATTAATTTCTGCAGATAAATCAGAACGTTCAGGAAATCTTTTAAAAGTACCTTCCATTTTAGTTGGATCAACTTCTAACCAGATTGGTTTTTCTCTTTGTTCAACAAGTTCTAAAGCCGCTTTGATTCGGGATTGATTTTTAGATTTATTCCTAATAGAAATTTGGTCATTAGGAGAAACTTGATATGAAGCAATATTTACAATTTTATTATTAACTATAATAGATTTATGATTAATTAATTGTCTAGATTCGGCACGAGTACAACCAAAACCCATACGATAAACTACATTATCTAATCTAGATTCTAATAACTGTAATAAATTTGCTCCAGTATTGCCTTTTAAGCGAGCAGCTTTTTTATAATATATTTTAAATTGCCGTTCTAAAACACCATACAAACGACGTACTTTTTGTTTTTCACGTAATTGAACTGCATAATCAGATAATCTAGGTTTTCGAATACCATGTTGTCCGGGAGGCTGTTCTAATTTGCATTTTGATTCTATTGGACGAAGTCCTGACTTAAGAAATAAATCAGTACCTTCACGTCGACTTAATTTTAATTTTGGGCCTAAATATTTTGCCATTTTATTCTCCAAAAATTCCTAAAAATTAGACACGACGTTTTTTAGGAGGACGGCAACCATTATGAGGAATTGGTGTCACATCAGTAATATTTGTAATACGAAACCCGGCTGCATTTAAAGCTCGAATTGTAGATTCTCTACCAGGACCTGGACCTTTAACCATGACCTCTAAATTTTTTATTCCATAATCTTTCACTATTTCCGCACAACGTTCAGCAGCAACTTGTGCTGCAAAAGGAGTAGATTTTCGAGAACCTCTAAAACCAGAACCGCCAGAAGTTGCCCAACCTAAAGCATTTCCTTGTCTATCAGTAATAGTTACAATAGTATTATTAAAAGAAGCATGAATATGAGCTATGCCATCTAAAATTTGTTTTTTAACACGTTTACGTGTACGAATAGATGTTGAATTCTTTACCATAATTAATCTTACCTAAGTTATTTTTTTATTGGTTTTCGAGGACCTTTACAAGTTCTAGCGTTAGTTTTAGTTCTTTGTCCATGTACTGGTAAACTCCTGCGATGACGTAAACCACGATAACAGCTTAGATCAATTAAACGCTTAATATTTAAAGTTCTTTCTCTTCTTAAATCACCTTCAATAACATATTTTGATACATGTGTTCTTAAAAGATCAATTTGTTCTTCACTTAAATCTATCATTTTAGAATGTTCAGGAATATTTGCAATAGAACAAATTAATTTAGACCGTTTTTTACCAATTCCATATATTGCAGTTAATGCAATTAAAGTGTGCTTATGTTCAGGAATATTAATACCTGCAATACGTGCCATATTATAAAACCTTATAAATGTATATAAATAAATCTATACGTTAAACACAATGATTAATATTTAAAAATATTTTAATTCACAAAAATTATTAACCTTGACGTTGCTTGTGTTTCGGATCATTACTACATATAACTCTTACAACATTATTCCTTCTTATTATTTTGCAATTTCGACAAAGTATTTTTACAGAAGCTTGTACCTTCATTGTATTTCCTTGAATTTTTCAATATAATGTGTCTAATCTAGATTAGCTTTTTTTAGCATAGATTCATATTGATTAGAAATTATTAATGTTTGAATTTGAATAATAAAATCCATAATAACTACAACAACAATTAATAATGACGTGCCACCAAAATGAAAAGGAACATTCATAGCACTTCGCATAAATTCTGGAATCAAGCAAATAAATGTAATATATAAAGCACCAAATAGTGTTAGTCTTAACATAATTTTATTAATATATTTTGCTGTTTGTTCCCCAGGTCTAATACCTGAAATAAAAGCCCCCGATTTTTTTAAATTATCTGCTGTTTCACGAGGATTAAAAACTAATCCTGTATAAAAAAAACAAAAAAATACTATTGCAGATATATATATAATCAAATATAAAGGTTGATTAGGTTGCAAATAAAATGAAATAGTTTTTAACCATTGACTGCTTACTTTACACCAAGATATGATAGTTGCAGGAAACAAAACAACACTAGAAGCAAAAATAGCAGGTATAACACCAGACATGTTGAGTTTTAAAGGTAAATGAGTACTTTGAGCTGCATATATACGACGACCTTGTTGACGTTGCGCATAATGTACAGTAATTTTTCTTTGTCCTCTTTCTATAAAAACAACAAGAAAAATAACTAAAAAAATTAATAACAAAATAAATAAAAACAATAAAAAATGCAAATCTCCTTGTCTGGTTTTTTCAATAGTATTTCCGATCGCTGAGGGTAGACCAGCTATTATTCCAATAAAAATAATAATTGAAATACCATTACCAATACCATATTCTGTAATTAATTCTCCTAACCACATTAAGAACATAGTACCAGTTACTAAACTTATAATAGCAATTAAATAAAAATAAAAATCAACATTTATTATAATTGTACGGATTCCTACTATATTAGGGAGAGTAGTAGCAATTCCAATAGACTGCACAAGAGCTAGTATTAAAGTAGCATATCTAGTATATTGATTAATTTTATGACGTCCAGATTCTCCTTCTTTTTTCATTTCAGATAAAGTAGGATATACTAGCGTTAATAATTGCACAATAATAGAAGCTGATATATAGGGCATGATGCCTAAAGCAAAAATAGAAGCACGACTCAAAGCACCACCAGAAAACATATTAAACATCTCAACAATACTACCGTTTTGTTCGTTTAATATTTTAGATAAAATCGTAGTATCAATCCCAGGAATCGGAATAAACGAGCCAATACGAAAAACAACGATAGCTACTATTAAAAAAATAATTCTCTGTTTTAGCTCACTGACACTTTTTTTAGTATTTTTAAAATTTAATCCTAATTTTTTAACCATTATTTACCGCTTATCCTTCAATTTTACCACCAGAATTTTCAATTTCAGAACGAGCACCTTTAGTAACAAGCAAACCCCGAATTATTAAAGAAACATTCAGTTTTCCTGTAAGAATTATCTTGGCATGTTTAATATTTTTTTTAACAATATTTTCTTTTTTTAATATTTCAAGATCAATAATATTTGTAGATAAATTTGATAAATCTGATAAACGAACTTCTGTTGTAATATTTTTTTTTCTAGAGTTAAACCCAAATTTAGGAAGCCGTCTATATAAAGGCATTTGTCCTCCTTCAAAACCACGACGAATACTACTTCCCGATCTAGATTTTTGACCTTTATGACCTCGTCCGGCAGTTTTACCAAAACCTGAACCGATACCGCGACCTAATCTTTTTCGATTCTGATGTGCTCCATTCGCTGGAGAAAGAGTGTTTAAATACATGCTTTTACTCCTCTTGTATTTTTAAAATATAAGAAATTTTTTTAATCATACCTCGAATAGATTTTGTATCTTTACGTATGACAGTGTGTCCGATATAACGTAGTCCAAGTCCAATTAATGTTTTTTTGTGCTTAGGCAATCTTCCTATAGCACTTTTTATTTGAGTGATTTTTATATTTTTCATTAAATCAAATTTATCCTAATATATCTTCAATACGCTTGTTTCTTTTAGCAGCTATCATTTCTGGAGATCTCATATTAACTAAACCATTCATAGTCGCTCGAACTACATTGATGGGATTAGTAGAACCATAAGTTTTGGCCAGTACGTTATGTATTCCTGCTACTTCTAAAACTGCACGCATAGCTCCACCTGCAATAATTCCTGTTCCATCAGAAGCTGGTTTCATAAAAACGTTTGATCCAGTATGAGAACCTTTTAATGAATGTTGCAAAGTTTTATTGACTAACGGTATGGTAATCATATTACGTCTAGCTTTTTCCATAGCTTTTTGAATAGCAGCAGGAACTTCACGTGCTTTTCCATAACCAAAACCAACTCGTCCATCTCCATTTCCTACTACAGTTAATGCTGTAAAAGAAAATATGCGACCACCTTTGACAGTTTTTGAAACACGATTTACCGTAATTAATTTTTCTTGTAAATCGCTGTTGTTCTTTTTTTCAATATTAGCCATTCTATGATTTTCACCTTAAAACTTTAGTCCAACTTCACGTGCAGATTCAGCTAAAACTTTTACACGACCATGATATTTAAAACCAGATCGATCAAAAGAAACATGTTTTATTCCTTTTGACAAAGCGCGTTCTGCAATAATTTTACCTACTTGTGCTGCAGCTTCTTTATTTCCTGTATATTTCAAAGTACAATTTATTTTTTTTTCTAAAGTAGAAGCATATGCTAATACTTTTGATTCTGAAGAAGAAACTATTTGAGCATACATATGACGTGGAGTACGATGTACCACTAGTCGAATAGCACCTAATTTTTTAAGTTTAGAACGTGTTTTAATGGATCGACGCATACGAGAAATGATTTTATTTTTGTTAGAAAAACTCATTTTATTTCTTCTTAGCCTCTTTCATACGTACAATTTCATCTGAATATCGTATACCTTTTCCTTTATAAGGTTCTGGCACACGATAAGAACGCAAATTAGCTGCAATTTGCCCAACTAATTGTTTGTCTATTCCTCGAATAATAATTTCAGTTGGAGATGGATTTTCTACATTAATACCTTTAGGCAGACGATATGTAACTGTATGAGAATAACCGAGTGACATATTAATAACATCACCTTTTATTATTGATACACGATAACCAACTCCAGAAAATTGTAATTTTTTGCTGAATTTTCTAGAAACACCTATAATCATAGAATTTACAAGAGCTCTTGAAGTTCCTGCTTGCGCCCAACCATCAGAAAAACCTAAACGGGGTGAAAAAATTATTTTATTATTTAAAAATTCAATTTTTACTGATCGATGAATAGTGCGTGAAAGATCACCATATTTTCCTTTAATTAATATATCTTGCAAATCTAATTGAATGTCAATATCAGAAGGAACAACAATTGGACATTTAGCAACACGAGACATTCTTCCTCCATTTATCAATTAAGCCACATAGCAAATAACTTCACCGCCAAGACCAACTTGACGCGCCATACGATCTGTCATAACACCTTGAGAAGTAGAAATCACTGCTATCCCTAGACCAGACATCACTTTAGGCAAATCATTCTTATTTTTATATATTCGTAAACTAGGACGACTAATACGTTGAATCATTTCTACTACTGATTTTCCCTGGAAATATTTTAGAATAACTTCTAATTCTAATTTGATATTACCTATGATTTTATAATCCTTAATATAACCTTCTTTTTTTAATAGTTCGACAATTGATTGTTTTAATTTAGATGAAGGCATTTTAACAGAATATTTATTAGCTGATTGACCATTTCGAATACGAGTTAACATGTCTGCTACAGGGTCTTGCATGCTCATTTTTAAACTCCAAAAACTAAAAAATTTATTTTACCAACTTGCTTTTTTTAAACCGGGGATTTCACCTTTCATGGCTGCTTCTCTAACTTTAATACGACTTAATCCAAATTTACGTAAAAAAGCATGTGGACGACCTGTTTGACGGCATCTATTTCTCTGACGTGATGGACTGGAATCACGAGGAAAAGATTGTAATTTAAGAACCGCATTCCAACGTTCTTCTTCTGAAAAATTCACGCTAGAAATAATATTTTTTAATTCATTACGTTGTGTGTAAAATTTATTAGCTAATTTTACACGTTTGATTTCACGTGCTTTCATTGATTCTTTAGCCATTGAACAACCTTTTTTTACTTACGAAAAGGAAAATTAAATGCAGATAATAATAAACGAGCTTCATTATCAGATTTAGCAGTAGTAGTTATCGTTACATCTAATCCGCGAACGCGATCAATTTTATCATAATCAATTTCAGGGAAGATAATTTGTTCTCGAATGCCTAAACTATAATTCCCATGACCATCAAAAGAATTGCTTGATAAACCACGAAAATCACGAATACGTGGCACCGCGATAATAATTAAACGCTCAAAAAAATCCCATTTTTTCTGACCACGTAACGTAACTTTGCATCCAATTGGATAACCCTGACGAATTTTAAAACCAGCTACAGATTTTCGAGCTTTAGTAATAATTGGTTTTTGTCCAGATATTGCTGTTAAATCTAAAATAGCATTATCTAAAATTTTTTTATCAGACGCTGCAGCACCCACACCCATATTTAAAGTAATTTTATCAATTTTAGGTACTTGCATAACAGAACTATAACTTAATTCAAGCATAAACTTTTTGATGACTTTCGACTTATAATAATCATATAATGTTGCCATCATATTACTCCAAACTATTGAATAGTTTTTCTAGTAGATTTAAAAAATCGAACTTTTTTACCTGATTCAAATCTAAAACCAACACGATCTGATTTTTTAGATTCAGGATTTAAAATAGCAACATTTGATATATGGATAGGTGCTTCTTTTTCTATAATACCACCACTTTTGTTTTGAGAAGGAACTGGTTTTTGATGTTTTTTGATCAAATTTAAACCACTAATAATTACTTTGTTTAAAGACAAAAAATTTCTAATAATTCCTGTTTTTCCTTTATCTTTACCAGTTAATATGATAACTGTATCATTTCGACGTAACTTTGATGCCATTTTTATTCCTTAAAAATTTTTTTATTAAAGAACTTCAGGAGCTAGTGAAATAATTTTCATAAATTTTTCTGTTCTTAATTCACGAGTAACCGGACCAAAAATACGCGTTCCAACAGGTTGTTCATTATTATTCAATACCACACAGGAATTTGTATCAAATCGAATAATAGAACCATCGGATCGTCTTACTCCTTTTTTAGTTCTTACTACTACCGCTTTAAGAACTTCCCCTTTTTTTACTTTTCCTCGAGGTATTGCTTCCTTAATTGTAATTTTAATCACATCACCAATACTTGCATAACGACGATGCGAACCACCTAAAACTTTAATGCACATAGCAGATCGTGCACCAGAGTTATCAGCTACATGAAGAATAGTCTGTTCTTGAATCATTTTTTTAAACCTCAATTATTTTAATTAAAATAAAAAATGACTAATTAAAAATAATTTTATTATAATACTGCTTACATTTTTTTGATCAAAAAACGATTAAAATCGAGTTTGTTCATATTTTTATTATTTTAAAAAACTGTTTTTTCAATCACACGTACTAAAACCCAAGACTTTGTTTTAGAAATTGGACGAGATTCTCGAATTTCTATTAAATCACCTATAGTGCATTCATTTTTTTCGTCATGAATATGAAGTTTTGTAGTACGTTTAATAAACTTGCCATAAATCATATGTTTTACAAAACGTTCAATTGCTACAACAGCAGATTTTTGCATCTTGTTACTTATTACACGACCTTGCAAAGTTCGAATTTTTTCCATTATTTTATTTTCTCCTTTTGATGTAATATAGTCTTTACTTGAGCAATATTTCGCCGAACTTTTCGTAGCAAATGAGGTTGTTTTAACTTTCCAGAAACAGATTGCATGCGAAGATTAAATTGTTCTCGCAATAATTGCAAAAGTTCTTCATAAAGATTTTTTTTATCTTTTTTTTTAAATTCTACTACTGCCTTCATTACATCACCATCTTAATTACAAAAGTAGTTTTAATTGGCAACTTTGCTGCTGCTAGTTTAAATGCTTCACGAGATTCTTCTTCAGTAACACCATCTAATTCATAAAGAATTTTTCCGGGTTGTACTAAAGCGACCCAATATTCAACATTTCCTTTGCCCTTACCCATTCTTACTTCTAATGGTTTTTGAGTTATAGGCTTGTCAGGAAATATACGTATCCACATTTTTCCTTGTCTTTTAATACAGCGAGTTATAGCTCTTCGTGCAGATTCAATTTGACGTGCAGTTAAACGTCCTCTATCAATGGCCTGCAAACCAAAAGAACCAAAATTAATATTAGTACCAGAAGCTAAACCACGATTTCGACCTTTGTGCATTTTTCGAAATTTAGTACGTTTTGGTTGCAACATTATCAGCTTCTCTCTCTTTCTTACTTTCTATTTTTACGATATTGCTTTTTTGTCTGAACAGAAGGTTTTTCTAATTTTTCAATAGTTTCCATCCCACCTAATATCTCACCCTTAAAAATCCAAACTTTAACACCTATCACACCATATGTCGTATGGGCTTCTGAAATACTATAATCAATATTTGCACGTAAAGTATGCAAGGGAACTCTTCCTTCTCTATACCATTCTCTACGAGCTATTTCTGCTCCTCCTAAACGTCCGCTAACTTCTACTTTAATACCTTTAGCACCTTGTCTCATTGCATTTTGAACAGATCTTTTCATAGCTCGTCGAAACATAACTCTTCGTTCTAACTGAGATGTGATGCTATCAGAAACAAGTTTCGCATCTAATTCAGGTTTACGTATTTCAGAAATATTAATTTGAACTGGTACTCCGGTGATTTTAGCAATAGCGACTCTTAATTTTTCTACATCTTCACCTTTTTTACCAATAACAATACCAGGTCTAGCAGTATAAATCGTTACTCGAATACTTTTAGCTGGTCTTTCAATAATAATTCGTGAAACTGATGCTTTATCTAATTTTTGTATTAAAAACTGACGAACTTTATAATCACTATCTAGATGATCAGCAAAATCTTTAGTATTAGCAAACCAAACAGAATTCCATTTTTTTATTATACCCAATCGCATGCCATTAGGATGTACTTTCTGACCCATCACTGATTCTCCTCAATGTTTTAACGATCAGACACAATTACAGTAATATGACTAGTACGTTTTAAAATACGATCTGCACGTCCTTTAGCACGTGGCATCATTCTTTTCATTGTTGAACCTTCATTAACAAATATTTTTTTTATTCTTAATTTATCTATATCAGCACCATCATTGTGTTCTGCATTTGCCACAGCTGATTCAAGTACTTTTTTAACTAAAATAGCAGCTTTTTTATTAGTATACGTCAAGATATTTAATGCTTGTGGAACTTTTTTTCCTCGAACTAAATCTGCAATTAAACGAACTTTTTGAGCCGAAGAACGTGCTTGACGATGTTGAGCTAAAGTTTCCATTCACTCCTCTTTTATCTTGCTTTGTTTCATTAACGTTTTTTTACTTTTTTATCAGAAGTATGTCCTCGATAAGTACGAGTCAAAGAAAACTCACCTAATTTATGTCCTACCATTTCTTCAGTAATAAAAACAGGTATATGATTACGACCATTATGAACAGATATTGTCAAACCTACCATATTTGGAAAAATTGTTGAACGTCTTGACCATGTTTTAATGGGTTTTTTATCATTTATGTTTACTGATTTTTCTACCTTTTTTAACAAACTGATATCAATAAAAGGACCTTTCTTAAGAGAACGTGGCATAAAATGATCCTTACAATAATTATTTTCTGCGATGATGTAAAATAAATTTTTCAGTACGTTTATTTTTACGAGTTTTTTTACCTTTGGTTTGTATTCCCCATGGAGTAACTGGGTGCTTACCAAAATTTCTTCCTTCACCACCACCATGAGGATGATCAACAGGATTCATAGCTGTACCGCGAACAGTTGGACGTACACCTATCCAACGCGAAGCTCCTGCTTTACCTAAAACTTTTAACATATGTTCAGAATTACCTACTTCTCCGATAGTAGCTCTACAATCAGATTGAATTTTTCTCATTTCCCCAGAACGCAATCTTAAAGTTGCATATTCTTTATCAAATGCTACCAGTTGTACATAACTTCCTGCAGAACGAGCTATCTGACCACCCTTTCCGGGCCTCATTTCTACATTATGAATAAATGTACCTACTGGAATATTCTTAAGTGGTAAAGAATTTCCTACTTTTATAGGAGAATTAGAACCAGAAATTATAGTATCTCCTATTTTTAAATCTTTTGGAGCTAAAATATAATTTCTTTGACCATCTTTATATAATATTAAAGCAATGTTAGAAGAACGATTAGGATCATATTCGAATCTTTCCACAGTAGCTCCTATACCATCTTTGTTTCTCTTAAAATCTATAATACGATATGCTCTTTTATGGCCTCCTCCAATATGACGTGTTGTAATCCTACCATTATTATTACGTCCTCCGCTTTTACTTTTTTTTCTTAATAATAAAGAATGTGGTTTTCCTTTATATAACTCTGTATTAATAACTTTAATAACGTGGCGACGACCCGGAGATGTCGGTTTGCATTTAACAATTGCCATTGTTTTGTCCTCCGACTACTCTGTATTACCTATGAAATCTAAATTATACCCTTTTTTCACTTTAATATAAGCTTTCTTCCAGTTACTTTTTTGAATAATCCGATTGGATTGACGCTTTTTTTTTCCTTTCACTTTTAATGTTTTTATGCTTTCAACTTCGACATCAAATATTTTTTTGACTGCATATTTTATTTCATGTTTAGTAGCATTTTTCAAAACCTTCAAAACAACAGTATTAAATTTTTCTATAGATATAGATGATTTTTCAGACACATGCGGAGAAACTAGTATTTTTAATAAACGTTCTTCAGAAATCATGAAAGTATTTCCTCTATTTTTTTCACTGCTTCAACAGTAATAACAACATGCTCAAAAGCAATCAAACTAACAGGATCTATAGAATGCACATCTTTCACATCAACTGAATATAAATTTCTAGACGCAAGAAACAAATTATTATCTATTTTATTAGTAATAATAAGAGCATTTTTCAAATCGATATCTTTCAATTTTTGAACTAAAAGTTTTGTTTTAGGTAAATCTAATGAAAAATTTTCAAGAACTATTAATCTTTTTTGACGAATTAATTCAGATAAAATACTTTTTAATGCACCACGATACATCTTTTTATTAACTTTTTGACTATGTTCTTGCGGTTTTGCAGCAAACGTAACACCACCAGATCGCCAAATTGGACTTCTAAATGATCCTGCTCGTGCACGACCTGTACCTTTTTGACGCCACGGTTTTCTACCTGATCCAGAAACTTCAGCGCGATTTTTTTGTGCTCTCGTACCTTGACGGGTAGATGCTGAATAAGCAATAACGACTTGATGAATTAGAGCTTCGTTAAAATCGCGAGCGAAAATGATTTCAGAAACACTAAGAACACTTTGTACGTCTTTAACTACTAATTCCATGCTTTACTCCTCACTGCTCAAACCTTAATAGCTGGTTTAACGATAAGATCACTACCGGTAGAACCGGGAACAGCGCCTTTTACTAAAAGAAGATTTTTCTGTTCATTAATATATATTATATTTAAACTTTGTACGGTAACACGGTTATTTCCTAATTGTCCCGCCATTTTTTTACCTTTAAACACTCGACCGGGAGTTTGATTCTGACCAATCGAACCGGGTACTCTATGGGATAAAGAGTTTCCATGTGTTGCATCCTGAGTATGAAAATTCCAACGTTTGACTGTACCGCAAAAACCTTTTCCTTTAGAAAAACCTGTAACGTCAACTTTTTTTACATTCTTAAAAATATTAATTGTAATGCTTTGTCCAACTTTGAAAATTTCATTTTTATTAATTCTAAACTCCCATAAACCACGACCAGGAATTACACCAGATTTTAAAAAATGTCCTGCTTGTGGTTTTGTTAATCTATTTGTTTTTTTTATACCAGTTGTAACTTGAACAGCGCAATAGAGATCAGTATTTATACTTTTTACTTGTGTGATTCGGTTTTCTTTTAATTCAATTACTGTAACAGGAATTGAAGCTCCTTCTTTAGTAAAAATACGAGTCATTCCAATTTTTTTACCAACTAAACCAATCATTTATTCAATACCTTAATCATATCTATTATCTCATCAACCTAAACTAATTTGTACATCTACACCAGCAGCGAGATCTAATCGCATAAGTGCATCGACAGTTTTTTCAGTAGGTTCTACTATATCAATCAAACGCTTATGTGTACGAATTTCATATTGATCACGTGCGTCCTTATTTACATGTGGAGAAACTAAAATAGTAAAACGTTCTTTACGAGTTGGGAGAGGAATTGGTCCACGTACTTGTGCACCGGTTCTTTTTGCTGTTTCAACAATCTCTGTAGTTGATTGATCAATTAGTCTATGATCAAAAGCTTTTAAACGAATACGAATTCTTTGGTTCTGCATCAGACCAGAACTCCAATTATTTACACATTGAAAATTCACTCTGCTCTCAATAAAATTAGATTATTCAAGAGTAGATACAATTAATTGTTACTATATAACTCCTATATCAGGAGTATTTTAAAATATTTTAATATATATAAAATTAATATATATAATTTTTTTATAATATTAAAAATTAATTTTTAATATAAAATTCTACTAAAAGACAATAATCACTTATTTTAATTAAAATATAAGATCTAATCAAGAAAAGAGCATTTTATACTCTTTTCTTAATAAATTCAACTAGATGTCAGTACAAAAATATTTTAAATATAAAATTATTAAAGTAAAACTTTAGAAACGACACCTGCTCCAACAGTACGACCACCTTCACGTATAGCAAATCGTAATCCATCAGCCATTGCAATAGGATTAATTAAAGTAACAGTCATTTTTATATTATCTCCTGGCATAACCATTTCGACACCTTCTGGCAATTCAATAGAACCTGTTACATCAGTAGTTCTAAAATAAAACTGAGGACGATATCCTTTAAAAAATGGAGTATGACGCCCACCTTCTTCTTTGGATAAAACATAAACTTCAGACTCAAATGTTGTATGTGGATGAATACTACCTGGTTTAGCTAAAACTTGACCTCTTTCAATTTCATCACGCTTTGTACCACGAAGCAAAATACCTACGTTCTCTCCAGCACGACCTTCATCTAATAACTTTCTAAACATTTCTACGCCTGTACAAGTAGTTTTAGTTGTTTTTTTTATTCCTACAATTTCAACTTCCTCACCTACTTTAATTACACCTTTTTCTACTCGTCCAGTTACCACTGTACCTCTTCCTGATATAGAAAAAACATCTTCTATTGGTAATAAAAAAGGTTGATCTACTGCTCGTTTTGGTTCAGGAATATAACTATCTAAAAATTTAGATAAATCAATGATTTTTGACTCCCATTCAGGATCGCCTTCTAATGCTTTTAGAGCTGAACCACGAATAATAGGAGTATCATCTCCAGGAAAATCATATTGTGTTAATAAATCACGAACTTCCATTTCTACAAGTTCTAGTAGTTCTTCATCATCTACCATATCACACTTATTAAGAAATACAATAATATACGGAACACCGACTTGTCTTCCAAGCAAAATATGTTCACGAGTTTGAGGCATTGGCCCATCAGTGGCTGCTACAACTAAAATTGCTCCGTCCATTTGAGCTGCACCAGTGATCATGTTTTTTATATAATCAGCGTGACCTGGACAATCTACATGAGCATAATGTCTAAACTCAGTGTCATATTCTACATGAGAAGTATTAATTGTAATGCCTCTTGCTTTTTCTTCTGGTGCATTATCTATCTGATCAAAAGCACGTGCAGAACCACCAAATTTTTTAGATAAAACTGTGGTAATAGCTGCAGTTAAAGTGGTTTTTCCATGATCTACATGACCAATTGTACCTACATTTATATGAGGTTTTAAACGTTGAAATTTTTCTTTAGACATTCTTTTTTCCTTATATAAAATATCTATCATTATAAATAAAAATATTGTATACATTACAGAAGAAAACTTCTACTTTTCTCTTTTTTCAATGATTTCTTTAGAAATGTTAGATGGAGCTTCTACATATTTTAAGAATTCCATAGAATAAGAAGCTCGTCCTTGAGTTTGAGAACGTAAATCAGTAGCATAACCAAACATTTCAGATAAAGGAACACATGCGTTAATAATTTTACTAATAGATAAATCTTTCATACCTTCAATAATACCTCTCCGACGATTTAAATCACCTATAACATCGCCCATATAGTCATCTGGAGTTTCCACTTCAACTTTCATAATTGGTTCCAATAAAACCGGCCGTGCTTGTTTAAAACCAGTTTTAAATGCTGTAGAAGCAGCTAACTTGAAAGCTAATTCAGATGAATCAACATCATGATAAGAACCAAAATAAAGACGCACTCCAATATCTACTACAGGATAACCAGCTAAGGGGCCGCATTTTAATTGTTCTTGAATTCCTTTATCAACTGCTGAAATATATTCACCAGGTATAACCCCTCCTTTTATATCATTAATAAATAAATAACCTTTTCCTCCTGGATCTAATGGAAATAATTCTATTACTACATGACCATATTGACCTCTTCCACCTGATTGTTTGATATGTTTTCCTTCAATATCTTCAACTTTATCAAGAATGGTTTCACGGTACGCTACTTGAGGCTTTCCAATGTTTGCATCAACACTAAACTCTCGTTTCATACGATCAATAATAATTTCTAAATGCAACTCACCCATTCCAGAAATTATTGTTTGATTAGACTCTTGATCAGTTCTTACTCGAAATGAAGGGTCTTCTTTTGCTAATCTTCCTAATGCTAAACCCATTTTTTCTTGATCTACTTTAGTTTTCGGTTCTACAGAAATAGATATTACGGGCTCAGGAAACTCCATACGTTCTAATATAATAGGCTGATTTAAATCACATAAAGTATCTCCAGTAGTAACATCTTTCAAACCAATAGCAGCAGCTATATCACCTGCATATACTTCTTTTATTTCTTCTCTTTTATTCGCATGCATTTGAACAATTCTACCAAATCTTTCTCGCTGAGACTTTACAGAATTAAATACAGTATCTCCAGATTTTACTACTCCTGAATATACACGAAAAAAAGTTAAATTTCCCACGAATGGATCATTTGCAATTTTAAAAGCTAAAGCAGAAAAAGGAGCTTTATCATTTGAATTTCTAATAGCCGAGGTGTGTTCATTGTCATTCAAAATGCCTTTAATGTCTTGAATATCATTAGGAGCAGGTAAATATTCAACTATTGCATCTAATAAAGCTTGAACTCCTTTATTTTTAAAAGCTGATCCGCAAGTAATAAGTATAATTTCACTATTTAAGGCACGCTTTCGTAATGCAGACTTAATTTCACTTTCAGATAACTTGATTCCATTTAAATATTTCTCTAAAAGATCTTCATTAGATTCTACTGCAGACTCAATTAAGTTTTGATTCCATTTTTCTGCCAATTCAATCATTTCTGTAGGAATTTCATCATAAAAAAATGTTAAACCCTGATCAGATTCTTTCCAATGTACAGCTTTCATTTTAATTAAATCAACAACACCGACAAAAGTATCTTCTGAACCAATAGCTAATTGTAAAGGCACAGGATTAGCACCTAAACGTGTTTTAATTTGTCTTACTACTTTTAAAAAATTAGCTCCCATACGATCCATTTTATTTATAAATGCTATACGAGGAACATTATATTTATTTGCTTGACGCCATACAGTTTCCGACTGCGGTTGTACACCTCCAACAGCACAATAAACCATAACAGCACCATCTAGTACACGCATTGAACGTTCTACTTCAATAGTAAAATCAACGTGTCCGGGTGTATCGATAATGTTAATTCTGTGCGGTTTAAATTGTTTAGCCATTCCACTCCAAAACGTAGTAGTAGCAGCTGATGTAATAGTAATTCCTCTTTCTTGTTCTTGTTCCATCCAATCCATCGTAGCCGCGCCATCATGAACTTCGCCAATCTTATGATTGACTCCTGTATAAAACAAGATTCTTTCAGTCGTGGTTGTTTTACCAGCATCTATATGTGCACTAATTCCAATATTACGGTATCGAGAAATAGGTGTTGTACGAGACATTATCTTTCTCTCATTTTTTAAGTTTTAAAAAGTTAAAACTCATACGCCGAATTGAGATAATTATCTCAATATAATTTATAAGTAAAGCAAAAAAACTAAGACCTTGAAATATTACCAACGATAATGGGCAAAAGCTTTATTAGCTTCTGCCATTCGATGTACTTCTTCTCTTTTTTTAACTGCTGCACCTTTATTTTCTACAGCATCATAAAGTTCATTAGATAAACGCAAAGACATAGATTTATCAGTACGTTTACGTGCAGATTCTACAATCCAACGCATTGCTAAAGCATTACGTCTTACTGGACGAACTTCAACAGGTACCTGATATGTCGACCCACCAACTCGACGAGATTTCACCTCCACTGTTGGGCGTACATGTTCTAAAGCTATTTCAAATGCTTCTAATTCTTTTTTATCTATACGTTTAGATAAATTTTTTAAAGCAGTGTAAACAATAACTTCCGCAATAGATTTTTTACCATCTATCATAAGAATATTAATAAATTTAGCTAGTAATTCAGAAGAAAACTTTGGATCTGGTAAAATTTTTCGAGTGCTAATAATTCGACGACGTGGCATAGAAAGCTCCATTGAATTGCAAAAATTATTTAAATAATGCTTTTTTATGATTTTGGTTTTTTAACACCGTATTTAGAACGACCCTGTTTACGTTCTTTAACACCAGCACAATCTAATGAACCTCTAACAATATGATATCGCACTCCAGGCAAATCTTTAACACGACCACCTCGTATTAAAATAACAGAATGTTCTTGTAAATTATGACCTTCACCACCAATATAAGCAGTTACTTCAAAACCATTAGTTAATCTTACACGACATACTTTACGTAACGCTGAATTAGGTTTTTTAGGTGTAGTTGTATAGACTCTAGTACACACACCTCTTTTTTGGGGACTTTTTCCTAATGCAGGTACGTTGCTTTTAACAACTTTTCGTACACGAGGTTTACGGACCAATTGATTTACTGTGGCCATAAAAAACTCCTATCATTTCAATTGATGTTCTGAAAAATATCAAAATAATATAAATAAAAAACATTTTCTATTATCATGAAGAATTTTAGGATTGGATATTTAAATTAAATATAACTTAGTTTATTTTACCAAGTCATTTGTTTCTTATGTTTAAGTGTTAACGAAACAAAATGTATATAACTGATTAAAATAAATTTACTGGAAATGTTTTTTTCAATCCCTCGTGCATAAACATCTTCCTTTATAAGATGTAACTTGACTGAAGACATAATTATACTTTTTAAAAAAATATTATTTTTTAATCCAATTAACACACCATCTTGTAATGCCAAAAAATCATCGGATTTTTTTAACATATTTATAATAAGAGGAACATTAGTCTCAAAAGGAGATTTCATTAACGTATGTAACATATTGATAAACCTTAAAAATTAATAATTGCATCATATTCATCTAATTTTAAACGTAAAATATGTGAATCTAATATGTTTATCTTTAATATAAAATTATTATTATTATTTAATCCCCGTTCAATTAATGATGCTTTACAACAATAAAAATCTTTTATATTATAAAAAGATAGTATACGAAAAGAAGACGTATAATTACGAGCTAAAATATTCTCTACTTTATAACTTTTCATTAATTGCAAAACACCATCACCAATAAAAAATACACTTATTTTTTTCAAAAAGGATGAAACGCTAAAAATAGCGTCTAAACCTTCTCTACCGAAACTAGTTCCATGTGGAGCATGCGAAAAAACAAAAGCAACCATCTTCATTATGATAAATATACCAAATTAAAATTGTATTATGCGATCACATATTTTTATAGAATGAGCTAATTCCATTAAACCACTTAATTGAAAAAAACATGCTAAATTACCTTTTTTAACGTTTACATTTAATGTTTTTTCATCGGCTATCACACCTCTTCTTAGAGCAGCACTATTACAAACATATAATTTTACTTTATGTTTTTTATTTAGTCCTTGCCATGCTTCAATTAAGTTAAATTCATCAACTGCCGGTGTAGTCATACTATTAGCATTAAGTACTCCATCACAATAAAAAAAAATACTATATAATGTATGTTTTGTTTTTAGTAAAGATTTACAAAACAAAAAAGCAGTGCTTGAGTTTTGCGTTCCATAAGCTGCACCTGTTACTAATATTGTATAGTTCATGTATAAAACTTTATATTATAGTATTTTAAAAATGATGTTTAATCATCTCATGTTTTGAAAATTAGTAATGAATAAAAGAGTATACTATAGTCTATTAACTGCATCTAATAATTCTATATCAAAAATTAATGTTGAGTTGCTTGGAATACCATTAACTTCTTTTTTGCCATATGCTAAATTGGGTGGTATAACTAATTTTATTTTACCTCCTTTTTTTATATATTTTAAACCTTCTTGCCAACCTAATATAACATCTTTTAACATTAATGATATAGGTTGGCCTCTTCTATAAGAATTATCAAATTCTATACCGTTAATTAATGTACCTTTATAATGTACAGTAATTTTTGTATCATTTGTTAATGCCTCTCCTTCTCCTTCTCTTTCTACAAGATATAGAAGACCGCTAGAAGTTTTTTTTACACCTTTCATTTTAGAAAAATTTTCCATATATAATTTTCCTTGAATAAAATTTTCTTTCATATTTTTTTCAGATTGAATTTTTTTTGCATGTTTTAATTGCTCCTCTAGCTCTTCAAGAATTGAAGAAATTTCTTGATGTGAAAGCTTTAAATTACCAGAAATTGCATCTTGTATTCCTTTTAAAAGACTATTTTTGTCTAATTTAATCCCTATCTTTTTTTGTTTTTCAAAAGATTGATTAACATAATTACCTAATGAAACACCTAAAGCATAAGCTAATTTTTCATTTTTATTTTGAAGTGTATTATTTATTTTTGAATAAGATTGTAAATAGACATCAGATAAAGTTTCTGATACTGAAAACGATTTTGGAACATATAATATTATAAATAATAATATTATTCTTTTTAGAAGAAAAAAAATCATTTATGACTCCAAAAACATAAAATATTACATATTTTTCTTTTAATATATTTTTTCTGTGGTATATGTTTTAAATATTTTTTTAAATAGAAAAATAATAAAAATTAAATTTTTTCCATCTAAAAGAAATTAGATTAATAAATTCTATTCTTGTTTTAATAATTTTTTTTAAAAAAAAAGTTTTAATCAAAACTGTAGAATTAAAAAAATATTTTAACCGTTATGACGAGTATAAATCAAAGATAAGATTCACAAAAAGAATAATCTAGTAATCAGGTATAATTTAATTTCACTCAAAATAATAAAAATATACTAATTATTTTTAGTGACATAATAATTATGCGGACGTCTAGTTATAGAAATAGTATTAATTTTATAAGAGTTTTTTATATTTTAAATAAATATAATTTTGATAAATTATTCATATAAAATAAATTCTAATTTTTATAATAAACATTTTTCTAAAGCATGATAAAAACGTTTCATACCTTCAATAATATCACATTCTTTAATAACTAACGAAGGAGCTAGACGAATAACATTATTGCCAGCTGTAAGAAAAATAACACCTTCTAAAAATGAAAAATTTAATATTTTATTTATTTTATAAGAAATACTTGGTTTTAAAACGATACCTATTAAAAGTCCCTGACCTCTTATTTCCGTAAAAAATTTAAAGCGGTTGTTAATAATATTTAGTTCAGATATTATTCTCATAGACTTTCTTGTTACTCCAGATAATACTTTTTTAGTATTAACGATATCGATCACAGATTCTGCTACCGCACAAGCAAGAGGATTTCCACCATATGTAGTACCATGTATTCCAGGTGTTATTATAGATGCCACTTCATTTGTAGTTAACATGGCACTTATTGGAAAACCTCCACCTAAAGATTTTGCTAAAGTTAAAATATCAGGAGTAACACCATAATGTTCATAAGAAAACAATTTTCCGGTTCTACCTACTCCTGTTTGTATTTCATCAAAAATCAAAAGTGCATTATATTGATTACACAATTCTCGTAATTCTTGTATAAAATCAATTGTTGCAGGTATTATTCCACCTTCCCCTTGAATGAGTTCTACAACTATTGCACACGTATTATGATTAATAATATTTTTTACAGTATTAATATCATTAAATACAGCATGTATTATACCTAAAGGTTTGGGTCCAAAATTATCAGAATATTTTGATTGTCCACCGACAGAAACAGTAAATAATGTACGTCCATGAAATGAGTTATGAAAAGAAATAATTCTATTTTTTTTAGTATTATATATTTTATTAGAATAATAACGTGCTAACTTAAAAGCCGCTTCGTTAGCTTCTGCACCAGAATTAGCAAAAAAAACTCTTGATGCAAAACTAGACGCAACTAATTTTTTAGCTAATTTCAAAGCGGGTTCATTAGTAAAAATGTTACTAACGTGCCATAAAATTTTACTTTGATTTTTTAATGTTTTATTTAATAAAGGATGGCAATGTCCTAATGATGTAACGGCAATACCTCCAGAAAAATCAATGTATTCTTTACCTTCTTGATCCCAAATGCGGCTACCTTTTCCTTTTACAGGAACAAAAGAAGCGGGATTATAAATAGGTAAAATTAACTTGTCAAAAGTATCTCGTGTAATTAATGTTTTTTTTGATATCATTCAATTGCCTGAAATATATTTGTTATAATAAAAAAACTGCAAAAATTTTTTTTAACGAATAAAAAAATTCTAAAAAATGTATAAAACTTTTATAATAAAATATACATCATATTTTGTTAAAATTAAACTTATTTTATTTTAATCCTCAAAACGTTTATTATTTTTTTTAAAAAAATAAAATACAAGATACTATTTTGTAGTCTATACATTCTCAATTTAATTTTTACATAATATCGTGCGATATATTAAAAATATAAAAAAATACAATATTTTTGATTGCATTTTTAAAAAATACTTATAAAAAGGTAATAAAAATGAAAGATATTAATCGAATAGGACTTACATGGATTAGTTTTTTATCATATGCGTTTACCGGTGCACTAGTGGTTGTAACTGGTATGATTATGGGGAATATTTCTGATTATTTTCATTTATCTGTATCTCAGATGAGTAATACATTTACTTTTTTAAATGCAGGAATCTTAATATCAATTTTTATAAATTCTTGGCTAATAGAAATTATATCATTAAAAAAACAACTGCTCTTTGGATTCATACTTACTATTATAGCTATAACCGGTATAGTTTTCTCTAATAGTATATTTTTATTTTCAATAAATATGTTCATACTTGGATTAGTAAGTGGCATTACTATGTCGATTGGCACATTCATTATCACTCATCTATACTCAGGATCAAAAAGAGGTTCTCAATTATTATTAACCGACTCTTTTTTTAGTATGTCTGGTATGATTTTTCCTATTATTACAGCTTATCTTTTAGAAAAAAAATTTTTTTGGTATTGGATTTATGTATGCATAGGAGTAATCTATTTATTAATTTTTCTTTTGACAATAAATTTAAACTTTCTACAATTAAAAACTCATATAAAAAATATTAAAGAGATAAAAGAAAAATGGAACTGCAATGTATTTTTACTATCTATTGCAGCATTACTCTACATCTTGGGACAATTAGGATTTATTTCTTGGATCCCACAATATACTACTGAAATTATGAGTGTTGATATAAAAAAAACTGGTGGTTTAGTTAGTAGTTTTTGGATGTCTTATATGATTGGAATGTGGTTTTTTAGTTTTATAATTAAATTTTTTAATTTATATCGTATGTTTATATTTCTAACAAGCATTTCTACAACACTAATGTATTTTTTTATTCATAGTACAAATTTTTTAAATCAGCAATATATAATCATTAGTTTAGGTTTTTTCTCCAGCGCTATTTACACTATAATTATAACATTAGCGTCGTTACAGACAAAAAAACCTTCTCCAAAATTAATAAATTTTATTTTATTGTTTGGCACAATTGGAACCTTGCTTACATTTATTGTAACTGGTCCTATAGTAGAAAAAAAGGGATTGTATATTACTTTGATTAGTTCAAATATATTATATGCCATAGTTTTTTTTCTATCTATTTTAATTTATTTCAATCAAAAATATAAAATTATTAAATAAAGTTATTTATATATAAAATACAGTACATGCAAAAATAAACTAGAAAAAATTTCTGGTTTATTTAAAAAATGTGATCAATCCTAATTTATCATGTATATTTTTTAGAGTCTTTTCAGATTTTAACTGACATTTTATTGCTCCTTCGTAGGCAATTTTTTTTAAATACGATTCATCACAACGATAATTATTATAAGATTTTTGTAGTTTAAACAAAAATTTAGATAAAGAATCCGCAACAATATTTTTAAATTCTGAATACATTATACCCTCTAATTCTTTTAGTAAAACATTAATATCTTTATTAGTAATAGAAGAAAGAATCTCTAATAAATTTGAAATTCCTGGTTTTTTTTCTATATCATAATATATCTTAGATGGCATTTCTGAATCAGTAAAAGCATGTCGTATTTTTAATACAATATTTGGAATGTCATCTAGTAAAAAAATTACATTATTTTTATTAACATCAGATTTAGACATCTTTTTATGCGGTTCTAGTAAAGACATAATTTTAGAACCATATTGAGTAATTAATGGTTCAGGCAGTGTAAATATGTTTCCATATAAAGAATTAAAACGATTGGCTATATTCCGTGTCAATTCTACATGCTGTTTTTGATCTCTTCCTACCGGAACAAAATTAGTTTGATATAATAAAATGTCTGCAGCCATTAAAATAGGATAGTTAAATAAAGCTGCGCTTGTTCTTTTTGCGCAATTTTTTTCTATTTTTCTTTTTATTTTAAATTGTGTCATACGAAGTAATTCTGAAAATTGACTAAAACAATTTAAAATCCAATTTAATTGACTGTGTTGACAAACATGAGATTGAATAAAAATAATACTTTTATTTGGATCCACACCACAAGCTAAATAAAAAGATAGTGTGTCTAATATAGATTTTTTTAAATTAATTTTATTTTCTTGAACGGTTAATGCATGTAAGTCAGCAATACAATATAAACATTCGTAATCATCCTGCATTTTAGACCAATGGCGCATTGTACCTATATAGTTTCCAAGAGTTAAGTTTCCAGAAGGCTGTATAGCACTAAATAAAACAGGTTTAGAAAAAATCATTTCAGGTCCTAAATAAAATATTAATGTATAAATCTAGAATGAGCATGTTGTAGTTCTTTTCGAATTTTTTGAATCATAAGTTCATAATTAGAACATTCGAATAATCCAGATCCGATTACGAAAACATTTGCTCCTGAAAATGCGATTTCAGCAATATTATTTAATTTTACTCCACCATCTACTTCTAATAGAATATCAGGAAAATTAGCATCAATAATTTTTCTTACTTCACGCAATTTACTGAATGTAGATGGCAAAAAAGATTGATTTCCAAATCCGGGATTGACTGACATTAATAAAATTAAATCTAATTTTTCTAATGTATAATCAAGGAAATTCAGTGGTGTCGTTGGATTGAATGCTAATCCCGCTTTACATCCATGTTCTTTGATTAAGTGTAATGTTCGTTCGATATGAAGTGTTGCTTCTGGATGAAAAGTGATAAACGTTGCTCCTGCTTTAGCAAATTGAGGAATTAAATTATCTACTGGTTTTACCATTAAATGAACATCAATTGGTGCTGTAATACCGTAATTACGCAATGATTCTAAAATCATAGGACCCATAGTTAAATTAGGTACATAGTGATTATCCATAACATCAAAATGTATTAAATCACTTCCTGCATCTATTACTTTTTTTGCATCTTCTCCTAAACGTGCAAAATCAGCGGATAAAATGGATGGTGCTAAAAAAAATTTTTTCATCTCAATTTTCCTATCTTTAATGTAAACCAACTAATTATAGCATTAATTATATTACGCTAATAATTAATTAATTTTTTTTCGACTATTCGTAGTACAACTAATAGAACGTTTAAGATTCATAAAATATAAAAAAGCTTTTTGATATAATAAACGTGTCAATAAAACATTTTGATTCGATATTAGAAAAGGAATAGATTTTTTAAAAATAGATTCTATCTATAAGATATACTGATTTTTTATACTTATAAAAATCAAAATGATTTTAGTATCATATCTAGAAAAATTTATAATTTTAAATAGAGATCAATAAGGTGAATCACAATATACTATAGAATCAGCACTATTTTTTTTTAATGTAAAATTTTATAAGAAAAACATATGAAAATTGATTTTTGAGCATATTTAGAAAATTGATATAATTCTTTTCGTGGAAAATACAGTTTTTAATAGCTTCTAAAGGGAACATTAAACTCTTCTTTTAAATTATATCGATATAATTTATTATAGCAATGTCTGTTTTTAAATATAGAAAAATTAGTACTTTTTGATAATCATTAGAAATTTTATTAAATATGGTACGATGTCTAGAATAGAAATCTAATTTATTAGTCCAAGGAGTAAAAAAAATTGCACACATCATCAATAAAATACAAGAAACGGGTTTAACAAAATTAAGTCAATTAATGAGATCGCTATTGGTTGGTATCTACTAAAATATAACTGTAGTGTTTAGCATTTTAAAATACTGGCTCGGCACCTATAAAGGTTTAATTAAATATTTTCTTCCTAGAAGCATTTTAAGAATATACTCTAATACTAAATATTTTCTTTCTCCCCACTGTAAAAAAAAAACGTTTTTCCATAAAATATTTGTTTTTTGATTTCTTTTTATATTGCAATATTTTTTAAAATATTATTTTTACTCTAAATAGTTTTATTTTTATAATTTAAAATATATTAATTATAGAGTATTTTTTAAAAATTTTACTAAAAAATACGCGAATTTTGAAGAAATACTTCTTAATACTCAATATAACTTTTACATTTAAAATATAGAATATATAATGTCTTCTTAAAGAATAAAACTATAAGAGCAAAAAACAATAAAAAACTATATTATGATATATAAATAACTTTGATATTTTAGATAATGAAAAATTTATTGAGAATTTTTGATAGCAGTCAAAATAATATTTTTATCTATATTACTATAAATTTTTGCTTTTCCAATAGATGTTGGTAAAACTAATCTAATCTCACCTGAGATTACTTTTTTATCTCTCATCATATATGGAATATATGAAGCAGCAGACATATTTTTTGGTCCTTTAATAGGTAAACCAGTTCTTTTCAATAAAACAAGTATTCTTTTAAAATCTATTGTTTTTAAGTATCCTAGTAGTTCCGCTGTACGTGCAGCCATAACCATTCCTACTGATATAGCTTCACCGTGAAGCCAATTCCCATAACCTGCATGAACCTCAATCGCATGACCGTATGTGTGACCAAGATTTAATAATGCTCTAAAATTATTTTCTCTTTCGTCCAAAGAAATCAATTGTGATTTTAGTTCACAACATTTTTTTATGCAATAAGACATTGCTGAATGATTAAGCGATAAAATATCTTCAATATTTTCTTCTAACCAAGAAAAAAATATTTCATCAAAAACAATAGCATATTTAATTACTTCTGCCATACCAGATACTAATTCAGTATACGGCAGGGTTTTCAAACAATCAATATCAATAATTACAGAAGAAGGTTGCCAAAAAGAACCAATCATATTTTTACCAAGTAAATGATTAACTGCTGTTTTTCCACCAACAGAAGCATCAACTTGAGACAGAAGAGTAGTAGGTATTTGAATAAAACGTACACCTCTCTGATAAACAGAAGCAGCAAAACCAGCTAAATCACCTATTACACCTCCGCCCAATGCGATTAAAGTTGTATCACGGGCATGTTTTTTTTCTAATAAAGCAGAAATAATTAATTCCATTTCATTTAATGTTTTGTACTGTTCTCCATCCGATAAAATAACTTGATCTATTTTGATGCCAGATTTTCTTAAATGAAAAAAAACTTTATCTTTCAAAAGATTGGCTAGTGTTTTATTAGTTACTAGCATAGCTTGATCGCCTGGTTTCAAAGGCCAAAAAATGTTATCTTGTTGAATAATTCCGGACCCTATACTAATAGGATAACTACGTTCTCCTAGAACAACTTTTAATCGTTCCACAATTTTTAATACCTCATAAATTCTTTATTATCAATCTTTATTATATTTCTTCTAATAAACGAATTATATTAAAAGCTACAGATTTAGCACTTTGCTCATCAGTCTGAATTTTTATATCTGCAATTTCTTCATATAAAGGATTTCTTTCATAAGCTAGATTTTCTAATATAATACGATTTGAAGTAGAAACTTGTAATAATGGTCTTTTTTTATCTCTTTTGGTACGTGCTAATTGTTTTTCGATTGTTGTTTCTAAATAAACAACAATACCACGAGATGATAAAAAATTACGAGTTTCTTTAAACTTAACTGAACCTCCTCCTGTAGCGAGTACAATACCTTGTTTAATTGTTAACTCATCAATAATTTTTCGTTCTCTCAAACGAAAACCACTTTCGCCCTCTACATCAAACACCCAACTTATATCAGCACCAGTGCGCTTCTCAATTTCTTGATCAGAATCAAAAAATTCCATATTAAGTTGTTGAGACAATTGACGACCAATAGTACTTTTTCCAGCACCCATAGGTCCAACTAGAAAGATATTTCGTTTTTCTGCCATGTTTTTATTACTAAGATAATTCGTTAATAATACCAATGCTCAGCATATTTTGCTGGCAGGACATAAACACAAGTTGAAAATAGAATAAAATTAATTATTTTAAAATAAATTATAAATAATTTTAAAAAATAAAAATATTTTATAAATTAAAGAATAATATTTATAAAAATATTAATCAAATTATTCTAAGTTAACGATTGATACACATTTAAAAGATTTTTTATATTATTTTTTCATTAGTCTATTTAATCCTTTTAATTGAATACAGACAAAGCATAATTTTTTTAAAAAATACAAAATATATTCTATCAGAACCAGCATAATTTTTTCTATTTTTATTTTAAAAAAGATATTTTTTCTGTTTATATGAAAAATATTAAATATAATTTAATCCAAATATAATCTACAGAAGTAAAAACTTGACGTAGTTTATTTTTTTATATTAAAATATAAATATTAATTTTTCAGAATTTCTTTTTTTTTAAAAATGGTGAGATGTCCGAGAGGCTTAAGGAGCACGCCTGGAAAGCGTGTATATGGAAACGTATCAAGGGTTCGAATCCCTTTCTCACCAAAATAATATATTGTCTCCTTGAAAAAAATATTTTTTACAAAACAGACTCTAAAGCTAGTTCAATCATATCATTAAAACTCGATTCTCTTTCTGTTGATGAAAGAGACTCTTTTTTTACAATATGATCTGATACTGTACATATTGATAGTGCTTGTGCTTTTAATTCAGAGGCGACTCCATATATTCCCGCGGTCTCCATATCAACCCCAATAATGTTATATTTTTTTAAAATTTCAAGCATTTTATTATCATCATTATAAAAAGAATCTGTTGTAAAAAAATTACCAATAGAGATCTTAGTTCCCATTTTTTTTGCAACGGAAACTATATTATAAATCATATTAAAGTCTGCAATAGCGGAAAAATCATGATTGTTAAATCCTATTCTATTTACTTTTGAATCAGTAGAAGCACCCATACTAATTACTATATCACGTAACTTTATATCATCTCGTACAGCCCCACAAGTACCTATTCTAAGAATTTTTTTTACATTAAATTCAACAATCAATTCTCTTGTATAAAGAGAAGCTGATGGTATTCCAATGCCATGACTCATTATTGAAATTTTTCTATTTTTATAAAATCCAGTATAGGCGAGCATTAAACGAGTATTATTGACTTGAACATAATTATTCAAATATTTTTCAGCAATATATTTTGCTCGAACTGGATCTCCCGGCATAAGAACTACATCTGAAAAATCATTTTTTTTACTATTAATATGAGGAGTGGACACTAATTTTTCCTTTTTTTACATATAAAAATTACGACATAAATTTTTAAAGCATATTTTGACCATATTGCATTTCGGTTAATAGAAAATATTTTGCAATAGTTTGTCCTATGTCAGAAAAAGTTTTACGATGACCTAAATAACGTTTTTTTATGTTTGGTGAATAAATTAATATAGGAACATTTTCTCGAGTATGATCTGTACCCTTCCATGTCGGATCACATCCGTGATCTGCTGTTAAAATTAATAAATCATTTTTTTGAACTAAATTTATTATTTCGAATAATCTATAATCAAAAAATTCTAAACCTTTAGCATATCCAGAAACATCACGACGATGACCCCAACTGGAATCAAAATCTACTAAATTAGTAAAAATTATGGTATTGTCAACAGCTACTTTCATTTGATTAATTGTTGCATTACATAATTCATTAAGACCAGTAGATTTAATTTCCTTACTTATCCCTACTCCACCATAAATATCAGAAACTTTTCCAATAGCAACTACTTGCCCTGCTTTTTCATCTATTAATTTTTTAATAACTGTTGTAGAAAAAGGTTTAATTGAAAAATCACGTCTATTACCTGTGCGCTGAAAGTTTAATTTATTCTTACCAATAAAAGGTCTTGCAATAACTCTCGCAACTTTATATTTATGTTTATCTAAAATAGCACGAACAGTTTCACATAATTTATAAAGATTAAGCAAACCAAAAAAATCTTCATGACACGCTATTTGAAAAACAGAATCCGATGAAGTATACACAATAGGTTTTCTTGTTTTAATATGTTCTTCACCTAAACGATTTATAATATCAGTTCCTGATGCATGACAGTTTCCAATAAAACCTGTTACTTCTGATTTATTTATAATTTTTTCTAATAAATCATCAGGGATACTAGATTTTTTATTTTTAAAATAAAACCAATCATCTAAAACTGGCACTCCTGCAATTTCCCAGTGTCCTGAAGTAGTATCTTTTCCAGAAGAAATCTCACTAGCATAAGCATAACTAGCAATAATATTTAAACTATTTTTGAATCCTAAAGGATATTTTCCTGTAGATTCTTTGTATGCATTTATTATACCTAATCTTTCTAAATTAGGAATATATAGAGGACCTTTTCTTCCTTTATTTGCTTTATCTAAAAAACATTTTTCTACTATATGTCCAAATGTATCTGAACCAACGTCATTAAATTTTTCTGCATCAGGACTAGAACCTATTCCAAAAGAATCTAAAACAATTAAAAAAACACGTTTCATAATTAAAATTCCAAAAATTTATCAAAAAAATAATTTTTTTTTTGATTTTTTAAAATGTTACTGTTCTCGTATTTTATCAAAAAAAATATCAGAATTCTGAGTCATAACTACATCTAAATTAGCACTACTTGGTGCTAAATATATTAAACTATTAGAAGTGTCATATGCTAAATAATTACTATAATTTTTTTTAAACTTATCAATACTATGAAAATTTTTAGACCTAATCCAACGAGCAAGAATAATGTTAACCTTTTTGTATATTGCATCTATATTATACTCTACTCTTAAACGTTCAATAACAACATCGAATTGTAATATTCCAATAGCACCTAAAATTAAATTATTATTGAGAATAGGCCGAAATACTTGGACAGTTCCTTCTTCAGATAATTGCATCAAACCTTTTTTTAATTGTTTCCGTTTAAGAGGATTTTTCAAATAAATTAGACGAAAAATTTCTGGAGCAAAACTTGGTATTCCAATGAACTTAATTTCTTCACCTTCTGTAAAAGTATCTCCAATTTTAATTGTCCCATGATTATGAAGACCTATAACATCACCGGGATATGCTTTATTTACTGAAATTCTATCACCAGCTAAAAAAGTAAAAGCATCAGAGACAGTTATATTTTTTTTTACTCGCACATGTTTTAATTTCATTCCTTTTGTATATTGTCCTGAAACAATTCTCATAAATGCTATTCTATCACGGTGTTTTAAATCCATATTAGCTTGAATTTTAAATATAAAACCTGTAAATTTCTTTTCTTGAGGATATACTTTGCGTTTACTACTTTGACGATATAACGGACTAGGAGCCCATTTTATGAGACTATCTAATAAATGATCAATTCCAAAATTTCCAAGTGCACTACCAAAAAAAATAGGAGTGATAATCCCTCTTAAGAACTTTTCTTTATTAAATTTGGAATATATATTAATAATTAATTCTAATTCCTGATGAATAGATATAGCTATATCTGTTCCAATATATTCACTAACTAAGCTATTAGAAAAATCAGAAAAACTATATAAATTTAAAAATTTTTTTTCAAATAATTTATTTTTATATAAATAAACTATTTTATCATAAATCTGATAAATCCCTTTAAAATTTTTTCCACAACTTATAGGCCAATTAATAGGAATACAATTTAATTTTAATTCTTTCTCAATTTCATCTAGAATTTCTATTGGTTCTCGACTATCACGATCTAATTTATTGATAAAAGTAATAATAGGAGTATTATGAATACGTGTAACATCTATAAGTTTCTTAGTTCGTTCTTCTATACCTTTAGCAGCATCAATTACGACTAGACAACAATCTACAGCAGTCAGAATACGGTATGTATCTTCTGAAAAATCTTGATGACCAGGAGTGTCTAACAAATTCATTAAAATATTTTTATACGTAAACTGCATAACTGAAGTCGTTACAGAAATCCCACGTTCTTTCTCAATATTCATCCAATCTGATTTAGCATATTTTCCATTTCCTCTGCCTTTTATTGTCCCAGAAATACGGATTACTTTTCCAAGCAGTAACATTTTTTCGGTAATAGTAGTTTTTCCCGCATCAGGATGAGAAATAATTGCAAAAGTTCTTCTTTTGCTTAATTCCTTTTCATGATTTGAATTAAACATATATACACTCATTTAAAATACTTAATATTAAATACTTCTTATATCAAAATATCATACATAAAAAAATATTATTTAGTCTAATAAAATAAAGATCAAGGTCTGTTTTAAAGTTCTTATACTAAGTTACCTTGATTTATTTTATAAAAATAGTAAAATTATTTAATTTATTATAATATTAATTTTTTTAACATCTTATATATTAAAACTTAAAAACAAATCTAAACTGCATATTTTTTTAAATATAATCTTAAAAAATATAATCATTTTAAATAAATGAGAAAACGAGTTGTAGAATGAAGAAAAAATTTATATATATTGCATATACAGGCGGAACAATTGGTATGCAAAAATCAACACGTGGATATATTCCTATATCTGGACACCTTCAAAAACAACTTCTTAAAATGCCTGAATTTTATAGTGAAGAAATTCCAAATTTTATTATAAAAGAATACAACCCGTTAATCGATTCTTCTAATATGACACCAATAGAATGGCAAATAATTGCTAATGATATAGAAAAAAATTATGATAAATATGATGGTTTTGTTATTCTACATGGAACTGATACAATGGCATATACAGCTTCTGCTTTATCGTTTATATTAGAAAATCTAGAAAAACCAGTAATTATAACAGGTTCTCAAATTCCTTTATCAGAAATACGTTCTGATGGTCGTCAAAATCTATTAAACTCACTGCTCATGGCGGCAAATTATCCTATTAATGAAGTCACTTTGTTTTTTCATAATAAGCTTTACCGAGGAAATAGAACAACTAAATCACAGGCTAATAGTTTTGATGCTTTTTCTTCTCCTAATTTAAAACCATTATTAGAAGTGGGAGTAAATGTTCGTTGTTTTTATAAAGAAAAAATAAAAAAAAATAAAAAAAAATTAAAAGTTTATAAAATAGCACCACAGCCAATTAGTATAATTACTATTTACCCAGGAATCTGTAAAAAAATTATTCATAATTTCTTATTATATCCAGTTAAAGCGTTGATTTTATGTACGTACGGAGTAGGAAATGCACCTCAAAACCAAGATTTTTTAAAAGAATTACATCTTGCATATGAAAAAAAGCATATTGTTATTGTTAACTTAACACAATGTGCATCTGGAGGAGTCGATATGAACGGATATGCTACCGGTAGTTCACTTATAAACGTCGGAGTTATTAGTGGTTATGATTTAACAATAGAATCCGCTTTAACTAAGTTGCATTTTTTATTAAGTCAAAATATTTCAAAAGAAAAAATTCGATTTCAAATGCAAAACAACTTACGTGGCGAATTAACGGAACCCGTTAAATAGTTCAAAAATATTATTTAATAATATAAAACCTCAATAAAAAGAATGTTTTCCATGTAAATGATCTGTGTCATCACATACTTTTTTTATTTCAGAAAAAGAAGCTAATAATCTTTTTTCAACTGTTTCTTTTAAAGTTAATCCAATCATTGAACATCCATTACAACCTCCACTAAATTGTATTGTAGCAATTCCGTCTTGGTTTATTTGAATTAAGTTAACTTGTCCTCCATGCATTGATAATTGGGGGTTAATTTCTACATTTAAAAAATGTTTTACTGCCTCTTCTAACGAAGAAGATGTTTTTTTAGAAAAATTATTCTTAGCATATGGTGCTTTTAATGTTAATTGCGAACCAAGTTTATCGACTATAAGATCAATTTCCGAGTTTTTTAAATAAGAAAGAATATTTTTATTAACATAAACGAAAAATTTTTCATATTTTAATTGAATATCTGATTTTTCTACCTCATTTTCTGGACAAAATGAAACACCGCATTCTGCACTAGGAGTACCTGGATTAACAATAAAAATCCGTATTTGAGTTCCATTAGGTTCATTTAATAAAAGCTTTGTAAAATGTTCTTGTGCATTTTGAGAAATATTAATCATGAGAGTTATTCAAAATAAATGTTTATTCCATAAATAATATCATTAATTTATTAAAAGAAAAATAATATTGTTGAATATTGAAAAATATTTTCTTAAAAAATAGGAAAATAATTATAAAAATGGATAAAAAATTCAAATATTAAACTGTAATATGACAAAAAATTTTATTTGTATAAACTAGTCTATAAGTGAAATAGTTGCTAGTTATTTTGTGTTATCTTATCTTAGAGATATCTTAACTAAAAATATTTTATCTATAATTAGCCTTTCTTCTGCATATTTTATACAAAAAGATATAGTATACTATGTATGTATTAAAAAAATATAATATTATCAAACAATAATTAAATTTTTAAATTTAAAAAATATAAGTTTTGTAAAATATCCTCAAAAATATAAATATATTAAAATAATATTATCTATTCAATCTATACTAAGATTAAAAATATTAAAAAGTAGTTTAGAAATAATTTTTTCAATTGATTTACTTTTAGATACTGCTTTTATTGAAGTACCTATTTTGAGAATATATAGTGCACTAAATAATTTAGTTCCTAAAAAAATACCTGATATACTTAATAAAAATGAAAAAAAATAATTCATTTATTATAGAAAAAGCAACTTATACTCTTTTATTTTCATATAAAAACGTGTTTTATTCTAGCTTGTTAAATTTTTAAAATATCTATAAATTTAAAGAAAAAATTTGCCCCAAAAAGTTGGGGCTTTGATTTATTACCTATTTAAAATATTTATACTAAAAAGGAATTTCATCATCGAAATCTATTTCCGAATCAGAATGAATTAACTCTTTACTAGATTTATGTGTTTCTATATTTTTATCAAAGTCCACTTTATCTATTTTTTTTGTTTGGACTGTAGCATTTTTATTATCATGTATTGAGATTGTCTGTAAGTTAGAATTACGATTGCCTAACATTTGCATTGTACCACCAATATTTACAATAATTTCTGTGGTATAACGTTCAAGTCCATTTTGATCTTGCCATTTTCTAGTTTGCAATGATCCTTCGATATATACTTGAGAACCTTTTCGAAGATATTCACCGGCAATTTCTGCTAATTTTCCAAATAAAACTATTCGATGCCATTCTGTTTTTTCTTTGTTTTCACCAGTGTTTTTATCTTTCCAATTCTCTGAAGTAGCTAATGTCATATTGACTACTGCATTCCCATTTGGCATATAACGAACTTCAGGATCTTGTCCTAAATGTCCGATAAGAATAACTTTATTTACACCTCTACTGGCCATAATAAAACTCCATTTTTTAAATTTGATTAAAAAACATTCAAGTGTATTAATTGAAATTATACATGTTAAATATTTTATTTAGTATAATCAAATCTATAAAAATGCTATATTATTTTCAGAACTTTTTAAATATGTGAAATATTAATTTCTTTTTATTTCTTATCATTAACATAAAAAATGTTTTTATTTTCATATTATCAACTGGAAATTATTATTTATTTCAAAAAATAGTTATATATTCTGTCTTTTACGGCATAAAAAAATATTTATGAATTTTCTATGAAAATTTTATATTTTTTAAATTTTTAAAATAACTAATATCATTAAATATAATTTTCACTATTTTAAATACTAAAGGTCTTTCTTCATACCTTACAAACATAGATATAATATTTTTAATAAATAATTAATTGTAATATATATAAAAATATCTCTTATAAAATATTCTATAAAACAATTCTATTATTTAAATATATTAGAATCTAATAATATTAAAATTATACAATCAAAATCAAACTAAAAAAATATTAAAAAATGACTTAAATAGATTAATCCTTAGATAGTATATTATTGCAATATTACGATATAATTTCATACAGATTCACTAAATAATGGTATATGCAATAAATATGGCTAAAAATAAATTGTATTTAAATCAAATCAATAGATTGAAAATTCCACCACATTCTTTAGAAGCAGAACAATCAGTATTAGGTGGATTAATGTTAGATAATGAACAATGGGACAGTGTTTCAGAACATGTAGTTGCTGATGATTTTTTTAGCAAGCCTCATCGCTTAATATTTCAAGAAATGCAAAAACTTCTTGATTTAGGATATCCAATAGATTTAATTACTCTATCTGAATCTTTAGAACAAAAAGGAAAGTTAGAAAGCGTTGGTAGATTTTCCTATTTAGCTGAATTATCAAAAAACACTCCTAGCACCGCAAATATCACTGCATATGCCGACATAGTCCGAGAACGTGCAATAGTAAGAGAAATGATATTAGTAGCCAATAAAATAGCCAATGCTGGATATGATACACAAGGGAGAAAAAGTGAAGAACTATTAGATTATGCAGAATCAAGTGTATTTAAAATTGCGGAAAAACGATTTAAAAAAGATTCAGGACCTAAAAATGTTGAACAAATTCTTGATGAAACTGTTGCTAGTATTGAAAAATTATTTTTATCACCTCATGATGGTGTAACAGGAATTAATACAGGTTATCAAGATTTAAATAAAAAAACATCAGGATTACAACGTTCTGAACTTATTATTATTGCAGCTAGGCCTTCAATGGGAAAAACAACATTTGCAATGAATCTATGTGAGAATGCCGCCATGCTTTATGATAAACCTGTATTAATATTTAGTTTAGAAATGCCTGGAGAACAAATTATGATGCGCATGTTGGCATCTTTATCTAGAGTCAATCAAGCGCGAATTCGCACTGGACAATTAAATGATGAAGATTGGGCTCGTATATCTGGTACCATTAACATACTTTTGAAAAAAAAGAATATCTACATTGATGATTCTTCAGCACTAACTCCTAGTGAAGTCCGTTCAAGAGCACGTCGTATTTATCGTGAAAATAATGGATTAACTTTAATTATGGTAGATTATTTACAATTAATGAGAGTGCCTTCTTTATCTGAAAATCGTACACTTGAAATTGCGGAAATATCTAGAACATTAAAAGCATTGGCTAAAGAACTGCAAGTTCCAGTAATAGCACTATCACAACTTAATCGGTCTTTAGAACAGAGATCTGATAAAAGACCAGTAAATTCAGACTTACGTGAATCAGGATCTTTAGAACAAGATGCAGATTTAATAATGTTTATATACCGCGATGAAATTTATAATGAAAATAGTGATCTTAAAGGAATAGCAGAAATTATAATAGGAAAGCAGAGGAATGGACCTATTGGGACAGTATGTTTAACTTTTAATGGACATTGGTCTAGATTTGATAACTATTCTGGTCATAAATACGATTAAATGTTAATATTCTTTTAAAATTTTCAAATAATTTAAAAATAAAATGTAAATTATAATTATCAAAAAATATTTTTTTAATTATTTAATAATAAAAAATTAATTCTTTTTTAGATAGATCATTTAAATATTAAAAACTATTCAATTTTATAAAAAAAAATTTTATAAAAATAAGTTTATCAATATATTTTAAAAAAATAATTAAAATAATATTATTTTAGATCTAAATATATAAATGTTTTACTGATTTTACTTAACTGAAAAAATTATTATCTACTCATAAAAAATCATTCAATTACTAAGATAAAATACATGTACAAAAAAACAAATTTAAAAATCGGAATATTAATGGATTCTATTGAATCGATTAATATTAAAAAAGATTCAAGTTTTGCTATTTTGCTGGAGTCTCAAAAAAGAAATCATGCCATTTACTATATGGAAATGAATGATATTTTTTTAAAAAAAGGACATCCATATGCAAGAACTCGTTTAATAAAATTAAAAAAAAATATAAAAAAATGGCATGAATTCATTAAAGAAGAAAATATTCCTTTAAGCGAATTAGATGTGATTTTAATGCGGAAAGATCCTCCATTTGATACTGAATTTATTTATGCAACATATATTCTAGAACGTGCAGAAGAAACAGGTGTTTTAATAATAAATAAACCTCAAAGTTTACGAGATTGTAATGAAAAAATGTTCATATCATGGTTTTCTGATTTAACTCCTGATACTTTAGTTACAAGAAATGTTTTTGAAATACATAAATTTTGGAAAAAACATCAAGACATTATAATAAAACCATTAGATAAAATGGGAGGAGCTAGTATCTTTCGCATCAAAAAACATGATCCTAACTTTTCAGTTATTATTGAAACAATGACAAAATATGGAAAAAAATATTGCATGATTCAAAATTATTTACCAGAAATAAAATTTGGTGATAAAAGAATTTTAATTGTTAATGGAAAACCCATTCCTTGGTGTGTAGCTAGAATTGCACCAACTGGAGAAACAAGAGCTAATTTAGCACTAGGAGGAAAAGGAAAAATACAGTCATTAAGTGAAATGGACTGGAAAATAGCAAATTATTTATCTCCTATCTTGAAAAAAAAAGGGTTAATTTTTGTTGGATTAGATGTAATAGGTAATAAACTAACAGAAATTAATGTTACAAGTCCAACGTGTATTTGTGAAATTGAATCAGCAAAAAATATTTCTATTACTGGAATGTTGTTAGATTATATTGAAAAAAAAATATTACATTAGAGATCATAAAATGATAGCACTTGCATTTGATTTTGGCATAAAAAAAATTGGAGTAGCTGTAGGAGAAAGTATAACTAAAAAAGGAAGACCTTTAAACGTTTTAAAAGCTCAAAATGGTGATCCAAATTGGAATATTCTAAATAATTTAATTCAATATTGGCAACCTAAATTCATAATAGTAGGTCTGCCATTAAATATAAATGGAACCAAACAAAACATGACTAATAAGTCAGAAAAGTTTGCTAATTTATTGAAATGTAATTTTAATGTTACTGTACAAATGCATGACGAACGTTTGACTACTGTGGAAGCGAAATCAATAATATTTAAAAGAGATGGTTTTAAAGGATTAAAAACAGAAAAAATTCATTCTTTTGCTGCTACAATTATATTAGAAAGTTGGTTTAGTCAAAATTTTTTTTAAAATATAGTCATTTAAAAAAATATTTATAAGAGAATAATATGAAAAAAATTTGTTGCAATTATCAATTTATAAAAAAAAAAATACAAGATATTATCAAGGATAATAATCTTCCGTTAAAAAAAATAAAAATAATAGCCGTAAGTAAAAATCAAAATATTAATACTATTGAACAAGCAATATTATCAGGAATTAATAATTTCGGAGAAAATTATCTGCAAGAAAGCATTTTTAAAATAAAAAAATTACAGCAATATAAACATATTAAATGGCATTTTATTGGGAAAATACAGTCTAATAAAACTAAAAAAATTGCGCAAAATTTTTCTTGGTGTCAAACAATTGATCGAGAAAAAATAGCTATCCTATTAAATAAATTTAGACCAAAAAATTTGCTTCCAATAAATGTATTAATACAAATTAACTATGATAAAAAATCAACAAAAAATGATATTGATACAGATCAATTTCAAAAACTAGCAAAAATAATTTCTTTAATGCCTAACTTAAATTTAAGAGGAATTATGGCAATGCCTTTAATGAAAAACAATATCATTGCAAATAATCTTCAATATGAAAAAATAAAAATTATATTTAATCAATTAAAAAGAAAATATTCTTCCGTTGATACTTTATCATTGGGCACTAGTCTTGATATAAAAGAATCATTATTCGCTACAAGTAACATGATAAGAATTGGACGTGATATTTTTAATAGATAAATATTTATTTTTTTTTAAATTTAATCTAAAAAAGATGAAATTAATATTATGTTTAAATTGCCTTCCATTAGTCTATATATTCATATTCCTTGGTGTTTAAAAAAATGTGGATATTGTGATTTTTATTCATATGTTAGCAAAGACAGTATTCCCGAAAAAAAATATATCGAACATTTATTGAAAGATTTTGAAAAAGATTTACATTTAATTAATGATAGAAAGATAAGTACTATTTTTATTGGAGGTGGAACACCTAGTTTATTGCAGAGCAACTCTATAAAAAAACTAATACATGGTATAAAAATAAGAAACATGATTTCTAAAAATGCAGAAATCAGCATAGAAGCTAATCCTAAAACTTTAGAATATCAACGTTTTATGCATTATAAAGATGCTGGTGTTAATCGTTTTTCTCTAGGTGTCCAAACGTTTAATTCAAATTTATTAAAAAAAATAGAACGTACATATACTTCAAAAGAAGTAATAAGTGCAGTTATAGAATCAAAGAAAGTTAATGATAATTTAAATTTAGATTTAATTTATGGTTTACCTGATCAATCACTAGAAGATGCATTATTAGATTTACAATATGCTATTAAATATAATCCATCCCATATATCATGGTATCAACTAACTATAGAACCTAACACCTCATTTTATGCAAAAAAAATAAAATTGCCTCATGAAAACATAATATTTAACATGTTAATTGAAGGAGATAAATTATTAGAAAAATCAGGATACAAAAAATATGAAATATCTTCATATTCAAAACTCAATTATCAATGTCAACATAATCTTAATTATTGGAATTTTGGTGATTATATAGGGATAGGTTGCGGCGCTCATGGAAAAATCACTCAAAAAAATGGGAAAATTATTCGAACTATTAAAAACAAAAATATAAATGATTTTTTAAGTGGAAATTACCTTAATTCTATATTTACGGTATCTAAAAGAGATAAAATATTTGAATATTTTATGAACGTTTTTAGACTTTATCAACCAGTTTACAAGAAACATTTTCGAGAACAAACTAATTTAAATGAAAGTTTAATAAAAAAAAATATTCAAATAGCAATACAAGAAGGATTTTTAATTAATGAACTCGATTTTTGGCATACAACAAAAAAAGGGAAAAATTTTTTAAATTTGCTATTAGAAATATTTTTAAACTAGACCTATAAGTCTATTGTTTCAATTGAAACATTAAATCAAAAATTTTATTACCTTGCAGGTATCCTTTTTGTTCAAATTTAGTTACAATACGTGAAATAGGACGTGTAATAAAATTATTTTCTTTAGATAAATTTTTGTAATTTTTAATATTTTTGATTTCATTTAGTATGTAGAAAGCATATGATTCTGAATCAGTAGCAATATGTAATATACCATTTATTATTAATTTTTTCGCAATTATTTTTAAAAAATCATTTTTTAAAAGCCTTCTCTTATGATGGCGTTTTTTATGCCAAGGGTCTGGAAAAAAAATTTGTATAGTCGATAAAGTATGGTCTAAAATCATATTATGCATAACTTCAATTGCATCATAATAAATAATCCTTAAATTTTGAATCTTATAAGCAGATGCAAAATTTAAACAAGACCCTATTCCTGATTTATAAACCTCTATTCCTAAAAAGTTCTTATTAGGAAAATTTATCGCATCTTTCACTAAAGACTCTCCTGATCCAAAACCAATTTCTAATACAACTGGAGCATAACAATTAAATATAGATGATAAATTTAATGGTCTTAATTGAAAATCAATACCAATAAAAGGCCAATATTTTTGAATTGCACTTAATTGAGCTCTAGTAATACGACCTTTTCTGGACACAAAACTACGGATTTGACGTAAAAAGATACCATTAGGATTATGCCTTGGAGTCAGAATATTATCTTTCATATTTTATTTAGCATCTTATTTAAAATTGATTAAAATATTTTATCTAAAAAATATTTTTGTATTAATATTTTTTTTAAAATACACTTATAATTTTTTGTAAAAAATGGTTTATATTATAATGACAAAATATATTTTTTCACAATTAGTTTTAAACTGGTACCATAAACATGGTAGAAAAGATTTGCCATGGCAAAAAAATAAAACGTTGTATATAGTCTGGATATCTGAAATAATGTTACAGCAAACAACAGTAAAATCCGTCATTCCTTATTTTAAAAAGTTTATGTTAAACTTTCCAAATATAAAATCTTTGAGCGATAGTAAATTAGATGATATTTTATATATATGGAGCGGTCTGGGCTATTATAGAAGAGCTCAAAATATTTATAAATCCGCACAAATAATTACAGAAAAATATAAAGGAATCTTTCCTAATCAATTTTTAGATATTATCAAATTGCCTGGCATAGGAAGATCTACAGCGGGAGCTATTTTATCTTTATCGTTAAATTTTTATTATCCTATTTTAGATGGGAATGTAAAAAGAATTTTAATTCGTTATTATGGAATAACAAGATTTTTAAAAGACAAAAAAACAGAAAAAATATTATGGAATATAACTGAATCAGTTACACCAATACATAACACCGGCAAATTTAATCAGGGAATGATGGATATAGGTTCATCAATTTGCACGTTTAAAAAACCCAAATGTATAATTTGTCCATTAAATAAGGAATGCATTGCTAAAATAACACAAAAATGGGAAAAATACCCTTTAAAAAATATAAAAAAAATATATCCTGAAAAAATCGCTTGGTTTATTATTATCAAATATAAAAATAGTATTTTGCTAAAAAAAAATATAGAACAAGAAATTTGGAAAAATTTATTTTGTTTTCCAAAATTTAATAACAAAAAAACAGCTTTGAATTGGTTAAAAGAAAAAGAAATAAATATAAATAAATATAAAAATATGATATCATTTTTTCATAAATTTAGTCATTTTATTTTACATATTCATCCAATTTTAATTACAATACCCTATATTCCGGAATTTTTAAAAACAAATGAAAAAAATATTTGGTACAACTTTAAAAATCCTCAACGTATAGGATTACCTCGACCAATCGAGAAAATACTTGAATCCTTGAAAAAAGATATTTTTTAAAAAAGGAATATTAAAATAATGAAACGTATCATTTTTTGTATGTTTTTAAAAAAAAAATCTATTGGTCAAGATTTTCAATCTTATCCAGGTGAATTAGGTGAAAAAATATATAATCATATCTCAAAAAAAGCATGGAAAAAATGGCTGGAGAAACAGACTATTTTAATTAATGAAAAAAATCTTAATATGTTAATATTAGAAGACCGTAAAAAACTTGAAGAGTATATGAAAGCATTTTTATTCAAAAATAAAAATATTATATAGTAACAATTTACGTAAAATTTTAAATATTTAAAATTTTTTTCTAATATCTATTACTCACTTTATAAAAAAATTCGAACAGTGCTTATACTTGATTCTGGAGTCGGCGGACTATCTGTCTTAAAAAATATAAAAAAAAATCTACCAAAAATTAATTATGTTTATATGCTAGATAATGAAGCGTTTCCCTATGGAAATAAAACGGAATGGTTTATACTTCAAAGAAGTATAAAAATAATCAATACAATAAAAAAAATTTATCCTATTACTATAGTTGTTATTGCTTGTAATACAGTAAGTACTGTAGCTCTGTCTATTTTAAGAAATAAATTTAACTTGCCCATTATTGGGATATTTCCTGCTATAGAAACTGCGGAAAAGATTACTAAAAATAAAATTATTGGTTTAATAGCTACTCAAGCAACAATTAATTCTTTTTACACCAAAAACAAAATACAAAAAAATTCTTCTAATACTATAAAAATAATAAGTACAAATAAATTAGCTTTAATAGCTGAAAAAAAAATTCGGGGTACTACAGTTTCACAAATACAATTGAAAAATATTTTTAAACCATGGATAAATCTTTCAATATGTCCAGATACTGTTATCTTAGGTTGTACTCATTTCTCGTTATTAAGAGAAGAAATAAAAAAAATACTATGTGTAAAATCATCAATTTATTTTATTGATTCGATAAACATAATTACATATCAAGTTAAAAATTATCTCAATCAATCTGAAATTAAGTTAAATATAAAGAAAAATATTTTTTTATATTCAAAAAAGAATGATAATTTTAAAAAATTATTAGTTTTTTTAAAAAAATATCAATTTGAAATAATTGAATATATTAATTTAAATTAAAATCTTTAAAAAATAGTTTCTTATATTTTTTTAAAACATAATCTAATAATTTTTTCAATAATATTACTTTTTCTAAATCATTAGAATATTTTTTTAATAAGGATTGAATTTTTTTTTGATATTCTTCTAAAAATCTTGAATTGAAAAAATGTATGCAATGTTTTAACCACATTTCTTTTTCATCTTTATCTAGCGTGTTAAAAAAATTACGAGCACGATAACGAAAAAATATATTTTTTAAACGAGAGTCATGGAAATCAAAATTAGTATTTTTTAAAAAAACTGGTTCAGTATTCCTTATAATTTTTATAATTTTTTTATCATGCGTATCAAAAAAAGAACTGTATATTTCTAAATCAACATTAAAATTTTTTTTAAAAACTTTTTCCCTAGAAAAAATAACTTGAATATTTTTAATAAAAAAATCATTTTCTCTTATTAAATCAACATTTTTATAAAAAAAAGAAGTCTCAATATTTAATCGAATATAATCTTGTTCTCGCATTGTTTTAATTGGTGCTAATATAGGACAACGATTCAAGTACAAAAAAACTATTCCTAAATTAAATAAATTTTTAATAAAAATATCATCAAAAGATATTTTTTTACAAATATGTATTAATTCTCTAACATCTTTAAATAAATCAACCGCAATGACTATATTGCTATTATTTTTATCCCATAGTATGGGAAGTATAAAACTCATATTATGACGAATAGCACCAAAATGACTAGAAATATAAATTATTGGTTGAAATTTTTTTAAGTCAATCAATTTACATATATGATTTTTTTTCCTTATTTTAAAGAAAAAATTAAAAAGTCTAGGTTGTTTTTTCTTAATAAGTTTTGCTATTTCAATGGTTGCATATACATCTGAAAGAGCATCATGTGCATTTAAATGTGCAATTTTATTTATTTCTGTTAAATCAGATAGTTTAAAACTTGGTAAACCTGATTTATTTTTAGGCCATTTTATACCACTAGGTCGCAATACATAACATGCTCGCAGTAGATTTAATAGATCCCAACGAGAATTTCCATTTTTCCAGCTCCATTCATAAGGATCAAAAAAATTCCTATAAAATATATTTCTTGTGATTTCATCATCAAAATTAATATTATTATAACCAAGAATACAAGTGTTAGATTCTATTAAAATATTATATATTTTTTTAGAAAAATTATATTCATTAGTTCCATTTTTTTCTGTATATTGAGGGGTAATATGAGTAATTAAAACAGATTGAGGATCGGGTAAATAATCATCTGGAGGAAAACAATAAAAATACCGCGGTTTATCTATTACGTTTAAATTCATATCTGTTCTAACACATGCAAATTGAGCAGGTTTATCTAAAGCTGGATGTATACCAAAAGTTTCATAATCATAAAACAAAAAAGTAGGCATATTTTTTTTAAATTGCATCATTTTCTAATTTTAATAAAATAATTAAATAAAATGTTAAACTTTCAAAAAATTAAATCAACCAATAAAAATTGAATGAAAATATAAAAAGGCTTCTTAATATGTCAGATACAAAAAAATCGTTTAAAAATGTATTAGAATTTGTACATAAATTTAGAAGAAAAAATAAAATTAAAAGAGAAATAAGTGATATTGAAAAAAAAATAAGAGATAACCAAAAAAGAATATTACTATTAGATAATCTTAGCCAATATATTACTTCAGACATGAATTATGAAGAAATTAAGAAGATAATTTTCATGATGAAAAGTGATTATGAAGATAGAATAGATGATTATATTGTTAAAAACGCAGAATTATCTCAAGAAAAAAGAAATTTGTCAAAAGAATTAAAATTAATTATTAATTAGAAATATTTTTCTCCTCCGACTGGATTCGAACCAGTGACATACGGATTAACAGTCCGCCGTTCTACCAACTGAACTACAGAGGAAAATAAGAATATATATATCAAAATTTTTTATATTTGTCAAATATATATAAAAAAATATTTAAAAAAATATAAAAATTTTAAAAGAGTTCTAGATTATTAGAAAAAATTGATTTATAGTATGAGGGTAAGAAAAATGGCCCTTTAGCTCAGTGGTAAGAGCAGGCGACTCATAATCGCTTGGTCGCTGGTTCAAATCCAGCAAGGGCCATCAAGAAAAAATAAAATTAACTTTTTCTCTATATTTTATCTAATAAAAATAAAATCATGCTTAATTTTTAATATTAATTCAAGTGATTAATATGTGAAATTCTATTCTAAATTTTTACAATTAATTAGGATTTAATTTTTATGGACTGGAAAAAAGAATTTATTGATTTTTCATTTAAAAAACAAGCATTAAAATTTGGAATTTTTAAACTAAAATCAGGACGAACTAGCCCTTATTTTTTTAATTCAGGCTTACTATCTACAGGCACAGACATTATTAAAATCGGTTTATTTTATGCTCATTCTATAGTAGATTCAAAAATAGAATTTGACATGTTATTTGGTCCAGCATATAAAGGTATTCCTATAGCTGTAGCTACTTCTATAGCGTTAAAAAGTCACTATAATTTAAATATACCATATTCTTTTAATAGAAAAGAAAAAAAAACATACGGAGAAAAAGGAGATTTAATTGGAGAGAAAATAAATAAAAAAAGAATTATTATTTTAGATGATGTAATCACATCAGGAACTGCAATACATAATTCAATTGAAATTATTGAAAAAAAAGGAGCAAAAATTTCTTCTGTATTTGTACTTTTAGATCGTAAAGAAAAAGGAAAAAGAAATTTATATACCATTAATCATCTCACAAATAAAAAAAGTTATAAAATTACTTCCATAATAACCATTGAAGATTTAATATCTTATTTACTAGAAGATAAAAAATTAAAAAAACATATACCTGAATTAATAAAATATCGTGAAAAATATGGAATTTAAAAATGTTTTTTCTTAGATAAGACCAGAGTGACCAAAACCTTTTTCTGAACGGAAAGTTTTATTAAATTCTTTTACCAAAGAAAAACATGGTCGAATAATTGGAATAAATATTATTTGTGCCACTCTATCATTTGGATTTATATAAAAATCTTTATTGCTACGATTCCAGAGTGATATCATTAATTGACCTTGATAATCAGAATCAATTAAACCAACTAAATTACCTAAAACAATACCTTTTTTATGACCTAGTCCAGATCTAGGTAAAATTAATGCTGTAATATTAGGATCTGCAATATATATTGCCAATCCAGTTGGCACTAAAATAGTTTTTTGAGACTGCAATTTAATTTTTTTTTCTAAACAAGCTCTGAGATCTAGTCCAGACGATCCTGATGTCGCATATGAAGGCAAAGAAAAATTTTTCTTTATACGTGAATCTAAAATTTTTATTTCAATATTGTTCATAATAAAATTATATATTTTTTGAAAGATGAATGTTAAACGAAAAATTATAATACAGATACACAAAAACCAGAATTGATAAAAGAAGAACGAGAAGATAATGAATAACTTAAATTCTCACCCGTCCATGTTTTGACTTTTCCACCAGCAGCAGTAACAATGGCATGACCAGCAGCAGTATCCCATATATGAGTATTCCCAAATCGCGGATAAATTTGAGCAGTTCCTTCTGCTATTAAGCAGAATTTTAATGACGAACCTAATTTTTTTAACTTATAGTTTTTTATGTCTTTTAAGTAATTTTTTAATTCTTTATCAGAATGGGACCGACTAGTAATTAATAATGGAATTTTTGATTGAGAAACATTAATTTTTTCTTTTAAACCTAATCGTCTTTCTTTCCAAGCATGATTCGAAAATGAAGAATATAAAATATCAAAAAAAGGAGCATATATTACTCCTAGAACAGGAGATCCATTTTTAATTAAACTAATATTTACTGTAAATTCACCATTTTTTTTTAAAAATTCTTTAGTTCCATCTAAGGGATCAATTAACCAGTAATTTTTCCAATGACGACAAATTTTAAAATCATATGATTCTTCTTCAGAAATGATTGGAAATTCGGGAGAAATAGATAGAAGGCCTCTTTTAATTATATTATTAACTGTATAATCAACATTGGTTATAGGAGTATCATCTACTTTATAAGAAACGTTTATAAATTTTTCAGAATTGTAAAAATTCATAATACAACTACCGGCACGACGTGCCAATTCACAAATTTTATCTAACATTTTACGCCATATTTTTAAAGGTATTAGAAAAAAAAATTAATTAAATTAATTTTTTGAAATTATATTAACTATAAAATTAATAGAAACTTTGACATGTGGTTGAAAAATAACTACGTGCTCACCAACTTGACGAAGCAAACCGTTAGGCAATCGAATTTCTTTTTTATTGATTTTTATACCTAACAATGTAATTTCTTTAATAATATCTCTAACACCTACGGAACCAAATATCTTACCTTCTTTTCCAACTTTAGATGAAATAGTTATAGAACTTATTTTTTTTAATTTTTCAGCCCTGGATTCAGCTATAAGAAATTTACTAATATTTTCTTGTTCTAAAGCGAGACGTTGAGCTTCAAAAGATTCAATATTTTTTTTATTAGCTACAATAGCTTTTCCTTTTGGAATTAAAAAATTTCTTGCATAACCAGATTTTACATTTATAACTGAACCTGAATCACCTAATTTTTGAATTTTAGATAAAAGTATAACTTCCATAATTTATTATTCTCCTTTTTTTTATAATATAAAAATTAAATTATTTTAACGATGTTGATCAGTATATGGTAATAAAGCAAGATAACGTGCTCGTTTAATAGCTCTAGATAATTGTCTTTGATATTTTGCTCTAGTACCAGTAATTCGACTCGGAACGATTTTGCCACTTTCTGTGATATAATTTTTTAAAATAGCGATGTCTTTATAATCTATTTCTTGAATACCTTCTGCAGTAAATCGACAAAATTTTCTACGACGAAAGTAACGTGCCATTTTTTTCTCCAAAAATCATTACAAATGATAAAATTTTTTATATGATTTTTTTATAAAATATATTACAAAGTTCAAGTTTAATTAAGAATTTTTTTTAAACATAGTAGAATATACTAAACTATTTTTTTTCTTTTTTATCATCTTTTAATTTTAAAATAGGAGATGATTCAACTATTGCTTTTTTCATAGACATAATCATATTGCGAAGGATTGTATTATCAAAACGGAATTCTGTTGCTAGAAGAGTTATGGTTTTAGGAAAGACTTCTATGTTCATTAAAATATAATGTGCTTTTTGCAATTTATTTATTGAATACGATAATTGACGTCTACCCCAATCTTCTAAACGGTGTATGATTCCGCCGTCATTGCTGATAATTTTTTTATATTTTTCAAGTAATAATGATATTTTTTCGCTATGATCAGGATGAACCATAAATATTATTTCATAATGACGCATTACGATGCTCCTTCTGGTTTATTTAGCTTCCTTACAAGATAATTTTATAAATATTTTTTAAGGAAGCAAGGAACTTTTATAAATATTAAAAATAATTAATCTATATAGTAATTTACTTATTTAAAAAAATCAATACTATTTCATAGTTTTAAAAACAAAAATTATTAGGATTTATACAAAGATAATTCTATTTTCCTTTCGTGTAAATTAACAGAAATTACTTTAACTTGTAAAGTATCGCCAAGACAATAAATATTCTTGCTAGATCTGCCAATCAATTTAAGTTTTAAGGAATCAAAATAATAATAGTCATCATCTAAAGAAGCTATATGAACTAACCCATCAATAAAGAATTGATTTAAACGAACAAAAAAACCAAATGAAGTCACATTAGAAATAACACCATTTAATATATGACCAATCTTTTTATGCATAAAATCACATTTTAACCAATCAACTACATCTCTATTTGCCTCATCTGCACGTCTTTCAGTTATAGAACAATGTGCTCCTATTTTTTTCATTTCACTTGTACTATATAAGTAAGAACCATCGAAATTATAATGACCGATAGATATGTTTTCATTTTTCACTAATAAATATTTTATAACTCTATGTAATATCAAATCAGGATAACGTCTAATAGGTGAAGTAAAATGAACATAACTGGACAAAGATAAACCAAAATGACCACGATTATCTGGAGAATATACAGCTTGTTTCATAGAACGTAATAACATTGTTTGAATCATTTCATATTCAGGACGGTCAGAAACATGTTTTAATAAATTTGAATAATGAGTAGATTCTGGAATATCTCCTCCTGATAATGTTAATCCTAATTCATTTAAAAATAAACGAAAACTAATAATATTATCTTTTTTTGGACGATCATGGTTCCGAAATAAAACAGGATGTTTATATTTTTCAACAAAATAAGCTGAAGCTATATTAGCTAAAATCATACATGATTCAATAAATTTATGTGCGTCATTACGAACATTTTGATAAATATTTTCAATTCGAGAATTAGAATTTAAAATAAATTTAGGTTCTATATTTTCAAAATAAATGCCTTTTTTAGAAATACTATCTTGACTTAATATTTTTTGTAAACATGATAAATTCTCTATATCTGTTAAGACTTTTTTATATTTAGCACGAAGTAAAATATCACCATTCCAGATTTTAAAAATTTCATCATATGTAAATCGTCCATGTGAACATATAATTGCTTCATAATGTTTATAACTAATTAATTCTCCTGTATTTGATAAACTCATTTCACATATTAAACACAAACGTTCCACATGAGGATTTAAAGAACATAAATCAGTAGAAATTTTTTCTGGAAACATAGGAACAACGAATGAAGGAAAATATATAGATGTGCCTCTTTCTAATGCTTCTTTATCTAGAGGAGTGTTAGGTTTAATATAAAAACTTACATCTGCAATAGCTACCCATAAGTTCCATCCCTCTTCTAAGTCTTCTTTTCTTTTGCAAAAAATAGCATCATCAAAGTCACGAGCATCTTCATCATCAATCGTAAAAAAAGGAAGATGTCTTAAATCTACACGATTTTTAAAATCACATTGATTTATTTTATTACTAATTTTATATATTTGTGTTTTAATTTCTTCTGACCATAAAGAAGGAATAGAATATGTACGTAAAGCTATATCTATAGCTAAATCAGTACCCATTTCTGTACCAAGAATTTCTACTATACATCCTTCTATTTTCCTATTTCTTGTAGGGTGTTGTTTTAACTTTACTACTACGATAGATCCCACGGAAATATCTTGTTTAATATCTGATAAAATAAAGATCTTAAAACTAAAACGAGTATCATCTGGAACAACAAATCTAATTTTATTATTAATGTAATATCTACCAACAATTAACACCCTATTGGGCTCTAATAATTTTAAAAATCTTGCTGAATTTCTTCTTTTTCTATGATCATTGACAATGTAAGCAAGAATGACATCGCCATGAATGCAAGATTTCATTTGTTCTGATGATAGCCAAAGATCGTCTTTTAATGTTTCTGTTCTAAGAAAACCATAACCATCTCTATGACCTATAACTTTTCCTTTAACTACTTTAAGATTTTCAGGAGAAATATAACAACGATTTTTAGTATATACAACTTGACCGTCTCGCTCCATCGCTCTTAATCTTCGACGCAAGGCTCTTTTTTCTTCTTGATTATTAATGTCAAATTTCTTTTCTAAATTTTTTTGACTTATTAGATCTTCACACTTTCTCAGACATAATAAAATATATTCTCGACTTGGAATAGGATTTTTATATTTTTTAGCTTCTCTTTTTTGGTAGGGATCTACTACCATATTTACTTCTCCATGTATATTATTTTATAAAATAATTATATATTAAAAATTTTTAATCTATTTTATTTTTTTTGATTCATTAAGAATTTAACTAAAATGAAAATTACTTTTTAATCTGTAATATTAAAGACTTTTATCTTCTAATAAAAAACATCTCTAACTAAAATAATATCAGAACGATCAGGACCGGTAGAAATAATATCAATAGGAATTTTTATTATTTCTTCTATGCGACTTATGTAATTACGTGCTTCATAAGGTAAATCTTTTAATTTTTTTGTTCCTAAAGTTTTTTTCCTCCATCCAGGATAAGTTTCATATATTGGAATTATATTTTCCCATTCATCTACATCAGAAAATGATATAATTTCTGAAGTATGAATGTTTTTATAAGCAGTACAAATTTTTATTTCATTTAATCCATCTAATATATCTAATTTTGTTATACATAAACCAGATAAAGAATTAATATTTACTGATCGAGATAAAGATACTGCGTCTAACCAACCAGTACGTCTTTTTCTACCAGTTGTTGAACCGAATTCATGACCTTTTTTTGAAAAATGTTTATCTGTATCATCAAATAATTCAGTAGGAAAAGGACCATAGCCAACTCGTGTAGAATACGCTTTTGTCACGCCAAGTATGTAATCTAAATTTTTAGGACCTACTCCTGTACCTGTAATAACACCACCAATAGTACTATTAGAAGAAGTAACATAAGGATATGTACCATGATCAATATCTAAAAAACTACCTTGAGCTCCTTCAAAAACTATTTTTTTCTTATCTTTGATAGCTTTATGAAGAACATTCGTAGTATCTTTTATCATATCATAAATTACATCTATTGTTGGGAGCAAATCTCTTAAAACGATTTTATAATCAACAGGTTTATGTTTATAAAAAGACACTAATTGATGATTATAATAACTAACTATTTTTTCTAAACGTATTGATAAAGTTTTTTCATTTTTTAAATCTCCAATACGTAAAGCCCTTCTTGCGATTTTATCTTCGTACGCTGGTCCAATACCTCTTCCTGTAGTACCTAACGCACTGATTCCTAATTTTTTTTCACGAGCTATATCCATTGCAATATGATATTCTAAAATCAAAGGAGAAGCACTAGAAATAAATAAACGTTTATTGACAAAAACATTGTGTTGTTCTAACATTTTTATTTCTTTTATTAATGCTAAGGGAGAAACGACTACACCATTGGCAATTATTCCAATCACATTTTCATGCAACATTCCCGATGGAATTAAATGAAGAACAATCTTTTTGCCATTGACAACTAAGGTGTGGCCTGCGTTATGTCCTCCTTGATATCGAACTACATACGAACCATCTGAAGTTAAACAATCTACTATCTTTCCTTTACCTTCATCACCCCATTGTGTTCCTAATATTACAATATTTTTATTCATTTCTTTATAATGCCTATTTTATTGGACTTTTTTACTATGATATTTAAAATTATTAATTTTTAATATTGATCATTTTATTCATGTATTGAAAAAATTCACTATCTGAATTAATTAATATAATATTTTGATTATTTTTAAAACTATTTTCATAGGCACGTAAACTACGAATAAAAAAATAAAAATCTGGTTCTTCACTAAAATTTTCTGCAAATAACTTCGTTACTTCAGCTTCTCCTTGACCTTTAATTATCAACGCTGATTTTTGTGCCTCTGATAATATTATAGATACTTTATAATCTGCTGTTGCACGTAATTTTTCAGCATTTTCTTGTCCCTGAGAACGTTGACTTCTAGCTACAGCTTCTCTTTCAGCTCTCATTCGATTATATATAGCATCAGAGACTTCGACAGGTAAATTAATTTGTTTAATACGCACATCTACTACATGAATTCCTAATGCATTCATACTATTGACATTGATTAAAGAATTTTTTTCTAAATTAACACTTCCTTTATTTAAAGAATTTAAAACATCAGTTGTTAATCTTCCTCTTGAATCAGTAACAATTTCCCTGACATTAAGACGACCTATTTCAGAACGTAATCGATCACTAAATTTTCTTTTTAATAATACTTCTGCCTGAAAAATATCTCCTCCTCCAGTTGCAAGATAATAACGACTAAAATCATTAATACGCCATTTTATATAAGAGTCAACAATAAGGTCTTTTTTTTCCTTTGTAACAAAACGATCTGCTTGATTATCCATAGTATGAATTCGTGCATCTAACATTTTAACGGTTTCTAGAAATGGTAATTTAAAATGTAATCCAGGATTATATACTACTGTTTTTTGTTCATTGTTACGTAAAACTTTTCCAAATTGTAAAACAATACCACATTCTCCTTCTTTAACAATAAAAAAAGAAGAAGATAATAAAAGAACAAAAATACTTGATAGAAAAATAAAAACTTTGTTCATATTCATTCTCTTTCTATGTTTTTAAGATCATTTCGAATCGAATCAATACGACGTTGTTCTAAAATGTTATTAGGAGATGATGAAGAAAAATAATTAATATTTTTTTCTTGATTGTTAAGGGGAGCATTATTTTTATTAGACTTAATATTCTTTTTGAAATTTTCATTAAGTGATTTTTTTTTAGAAAAAAAATGATCTAAAGATAAAAAAAATACTGAATTATTTTTCTTATCAATGAATATTTTTTTATTTTTGCTTAATAATCTTTCCATAGATTCTATGTAAAGACGTTTTAAAGTTATTTTTTTAGCTATTCTATATTGAGGTAAAATTTTAGAAAAACGAGCAACTTCTCCTTGAGCTTCTAAAATTATGCGTGAAGAATATGCTCGAGCTTCTTCTATGATTCTTTGTGCTTTACCATTAGCTTTCGGCTGTACTTCATTTGAATAAGCTTCGGCCTCACGCACATATTGTTCACGATTTTCACGTGCAGCAATCGCATCATCAAAAGCAGCTTTCACTTCTTCAGGAGGCCGAGCTGTTTGAAAATTAACATCTAATATTGTAATACCCATTTTATATGGTCTAATTGTTTCTTCAATTTCTTTTTGAGTATCACTTCGAACTAAAGTTCGGCCTTCTGTCAACACTCGATCCATAGTGGAATGCCCAATAACGCCTCTAAGTGCGCTATCTGTTGCTTGACGTAAACTGTCATCTGGATAACATACAGAAAAAAGATAATCAGCAGGATTAGTTATTTTATATTGTACGTTCATCTCGACGCGTACTACATTTTCATCTGAAGTCAGCATCATACCTGAAGTCGCTAATTCACGTACTGTCTCAACATTAACAGCTTTAACTTCATTAATAAAAATAGGTCTCCAATTTAATCCTGGCTGAACTAAATGACTGAATTTACCAAAACTCGTAACCACACCACGCTCAGCTTCTTTAATAGTATAAAACCCACTAACACCCCAAATAAAAAAACTTATAAATATTATTATTGGAAAAGGATGAATTACTTTTTTCGATGAACCTGAAGAATTAGTTTTTTTAGTAATAATATTTCTCAGACCGTATAAAAAATTTTTTACATCGGACACAGTCGTTTTTTTTTCATGTGTATTATCTGAACCATTTTGATTATTACTGTTATTGTTCCCCCATGGATCAAATTCTGGTTTATTATCATTTGGTTTGTTCCAAACCATATTATGCCTCATTTATTGTTTTTTTTGCTAAAATAAATTTTGAAAAAATTATTTAAGAGATTATGTTTTTTAATAAGAAAATTTTATTGAAAAGAGTAAATCTTTTATCCCGTAATAATAAAACATAACTTTTATAAAAATTGTTAAAATTATATAGATAATTATTTTTTTTTAAGAATATTTAATATATTTTGAACTAAAATATCAGGAATAGGGTGATATAATATTTTATTGAGATTTTTCCATTTTTTTAACCACGTTAATTGATGTTTAGCAAGTTTTCTCGTAGCATATATTATTTTATTAAACATTTCCTGATAACTGTTTTTATATTCAAGATATTCCCACATTTGACGATATCCGATAGATCGAATAGATGGTAAATTTATATGTAAATCTCCTCTTAAAAAAAGAATTTCTACTTCTTTTTGAAAACCTAAAATTAACATTTTTTTTACGCGACGTTCAATTTTATTATTCAACCATTCTTTATCTGGAGGCATAATTGCAAATTGAAAAATATTATATGGTAATTGATAGTTATTATGTTCTTTTAGTTCTGTTAAACTTTTCCCGGATAGATAAAAAACTTCCAAAGCTCTTAGCAATCTTTGGAAATCATTTTTATGAATTCGACTAGCAGAAATAGGATCTATTAATTCTAATTTCTTATGTAGAAAATTTTTGTCATGACTATTTTGTAATAAAAATTCGCGAATTTTAATATTAGATGGTGGTAAAATAGATAATCCATGCAGTAATGTATTATAATAAAACATCGTCCCGCCAACAAGACAAGGTATTTTGCCTAATTTAATAATATCGTCAATTTCTTTTAAAACGTCTTTTTGAAATTCTGCAGCTGAATACTGTTCAATTGGATCTTTAATATTTAATAAACGATGAGGATGACTAGATAAATCAGAAAAATTTGGTTTATCTGTTCCAATATCCATTCCACGATAAATTAATGTAGAATCTACACTGATCAATTCTATTGGCAAGTACTTTCTAAGATAAATAGCAAGGTGACTTTTTCCACATGCTGTAGGTCCCATTAAAAAAATAACAATGGGTTTTTTTTTATAAATATTTATATTTTTAACATACATAATGCTCTATTAATATTTATTTTTTGTAACAATTTTGGTGGAGGATTTATTAACAATAAAGGACAAAAATATTCCATTTCTAACAGCACTGCAATTCCATTAGAACGAGTCCAATTTTTTGATTCTATAAAAACATTAATATAAAACCAATTTATTATTTCTGAAATTAAGACTTGTTTTTTAAAAAATAAAAATGCAAAAAAATCTGATATTATCAGATAAATATTCCGTTTTTTTAAAAAAATAGGAATAGAAGATAAAATAACATATTTTTTTTCAAAAATTAAATGAAATCCAATTTTTAATAAAATTTCTTTGTTGTGAAGTAGTATTAAATGTTCTTGAGATGTGATATTAACTTTAATATTGCTTAAAAAACATTGCAGTGTAGATTTTTGTTTAATATCATTCTGCAATTTTTCTCTTCTAACTATTGCTTTAGCTAAGGGGAAAGAAATTAATGAAAAATTATTTCTATTATAAATTAAACCATAGTATTTATGTGTAATTATTAATAACTTTCCAATAGAGCACTGATATTTTCCTGACGAAATATTTAAAATGCGATGATTATATTTTTTTTCTGAATTAAAACTTCCAGAAAAATTTTTTCTCAAAAAAAATAAAGGCATTAATGTAAAAAAAATAAAGTGTAAGGAATCTAAATTGGATTGTTTTTGTTGATAAGCATTATTTTGTTTTTCGCAAAAATTATTGTTTAAAAAATATTGTTTTTTATATTTTTTTAAATGATACAAAAGAGTTTGATAAATAAATGTATAAACTACATTAGGTTTATGAAATTTTATTTCACTTTTAGAAGGATGGATATTAACATCAATATCACTAGGTGAAATATTTAAATATAAAATAAATGACAGATCTATTTTTACTGATATTTTATAGTAAGCAGAACGAACTGCATTCATGAAAATATTATTATAAACATATCGATTATTAATATAACAATACTGAATTTTTTTTAATTTTTTATAATTGTATGGATTTGCTATCCATCCAAAAAGATGCAGATTATATTTTTTTTCTGTTATTTCTATAAATTGATTTATATCAACTATATTTAGTATATCTTTTAATCGGTTGATTTTATTTTTTTTATGATTTATTGAATTATATTGTACAATTAATCTGTTGTTATGTTTAAGAGAAAAATTTATATGAAAATAAGATAAAGCTATTTTTTTTACTATTTCTAAAATCTTTATAAATTCTAATTTTTTATTTTTTAAGAATTTAAGACGAACTGGCATATTATAAAATAAACTTTCCACTAAAACAGTAGTTCCTTGAGGATGAGCTATTGGTTGAACAGCAATATGATTACTAGAAAATCCTTCTAAGTATATTTTCCAAGCAATATCATGCAATTGATTAGAAGAAATCAGAGTTAATCTTGAAACGGCTCTAATACTAGCTAAAGCTTCTCCTCGAAATCCAAATGTAGTAAGTTTATCTAAATCTGATAATGAATTAATTTTACTAGTAGCATGATGACATACTGCAAGTAATAATTCTTTTTTATGAATACCACAACCGTCATCGTTTAACATAATAGATTGAAATCCACTTTTTTCTATTACAATATTAATATTTTTTGCACCAGCATCTATGCTGTTCTCTATAATTTCTTTAACGACTGAAGCCGGACGTTCAATAATTTCTCCAGCAGAAATTTGACTTGATAAATCAGATGGTAATATACGAATAGGCATTACCTTATTCTCTAAATGCATTTACAATATTATTAATGAAAAATAAAATAATAGTATTTTAAATTAAAAAATAAAATCTTTTTATGATATATTATAATCTATTTAATTGTCTGCACAATTGTATTATATTCTGAAATAATAAAATCTATTACATTACTATTTTCACATAAATTACAAATCTTGATTAAAGTATTTTTTAAACCTTGTTTTTTTATTAAAGACGAAATGTATATTGATTCTAGATCATTTGGATTATTATAATGCAATGCTGCCGCAATACCTTTAATTAAATTAGAAAAAGGCAAGTGATATTTAATGGTTCCTAAAAGAGGTTTTATTAGACGTTCTTCTTTTCTTAGTTTCTGAACTGGATTCCTTGCTATACGTTCAAGTCTGTCTGATAAAAAAGGATTTTCAAAACGCGAGAAAATTTTATCAATATAAGCTAAGTGATCATTTTTTTTAAAATTATATTTTTTTATCAATACTGATCCACTCTCTTCCATAGCACACCTTACAATAACACGTATTTTTTTATCCGAGATAGCTTCTTGCATTGTTTTATGTTTTTTTATTAAACCCAAATAAGACGCTATAGCATGTCCTGTGTTTAATGTAAATAATTTTCTTTCTATAAAAGCATCTAAATTATTACTCATTTTCATATCAACTATTTTGGGTAATGTGCCTTTAAATTGTGTAATGTTAACAATCCATTCTTTAAAATCTTCAACGATCAAAAATAAACAATCTTTTTTATCAACTGAAGGTATGATTGTATCAATACTACAATCTATAAAACCAATATATTTATTTAAATAATCGTGATATTTTATAGGTAATTTTTCAAGAACTACTTTTTTTAAAAAAGAACTAGCTTTAATTTTATTTTCACAAGCAATAATGTTAAGTGTTTTTATGGATCTATTTTTAATCTTTAATATTATCCCAGAAACAATAATGAGAGCAATTTTATCTAACGTATTAGGACCAACTGCAGTTGTAATTAAATCAACTGAAGCAACGATTTTAATAATATCTGGATTGTTAGCATTTATAGCAGTTATATCTTTAATATTAAAAATATTTTTTTCATTGGTTCCTATTATTTTAATAGAATATTCTTTATTATGATTGATGTTGTCAACTATATCTTGATTAACATCAGAAAAAATAACATTAAAACCGGACTCTGATAATGTTTTTCCAATAAAACCACGCCCAATGTTTCCAGCTCCAAAATGTAGTGCTTTCATACGCAAGTCCAATGAAATTATATATTTAGAATTAATAGTAAACTAAATTTTTTCAACAGTTAAAAGTGATAATGCTTCTTTTACACTAGTAGTGTTAGATAATTTTTTAATTGTATCTTTATTGTCTAACGCATTAGTGATATTACTTACTACCATAATATGTTCATTATTTTTAGCTGCAATTCCAATTACAAGATAGGCAATATCGTCTACATCTTCTCCAAAATGAACACCATGAGGAAATTGACAAAAAATTATGCCGGTCTTTAAAACGGAATCTTTTGATTCAATAGTTCCATGCGGTAATGCTATTGATTCCCCTAGCCAAGTGGAAGCAATTTTTTCTCTTGCTAACATTGAATTAATATAATCAGACTTGACATAACCTTGTTTGACTAGGTTTTTCCCAACAATATTAATTGCTTCTTCTTTGTTATTTGCATATTGATTAAGAATAATATTTTTTTCACTTAACTGAAATAAATTATGTGATTTTTGTTTATTATCTATATTTTCAGAATTAATATAAATATTATCTGAATTAATGATACTGTCTTTTAATTTTTCAACTAAATTATCATAAAAATTATTATTAAGAAAGTTTTTTAAAGATATATGCTGAGCATATGGAGCATAATTTTTAGCTCGCTCGGTTAAATTTTGATGTGTAATAATTAAATCTGCATTTTTACTTGATAATACATTAATTGCCATATTTAAAACAGAAATATGATTTAAATTAGCATTTTTTATTTTTTTTCGAAGAATACTTGCACCCATTGCACTAGATCCCATTCCCGCATCACAGGCAACGATAATTGTATTAATATCACTAAGACTAGAAGTTTTAGAACTATCTTTTGATATTCTTAAATTTAAATTATTTTCACATGTGTTCTCAATGTTTTTATTATTTTTTTTGATTGTATAAAAATGATATTTTAAAAACATAGAAGCAGTTATAAATGAAATGATAAAAGAACAAAAAATAGAAATGATATTAGCAAAATAAAGGCCTTTAGGTGTCATAGCTAAAATAGATAAAATAGAGCCTGGTGATGCTGCTGAAATTAAACCCCCATGCAATGAAACAAGCATAAAAATACCACTCATACCACCTAAAATAAGAGAAATAATTAATTTTGGTTTAATTAGAATATAAGGAAAGTAAATCTCATGAACACCTCCTAAAAATTCAATGACTGCTGCTCCTCCAGAAGATTTAGAAAGCTCGCCTTTTCCGAAAAAAAACCATGCTATTAACACACCTAGTCCTGGACCTGGATTAGATTCAATTAAAAAAAATATAGAGCTATTTTTATCTAATGCGTCTTGAATGCCTAAAGGAGAAAAAACGCCGTGATTAATAACATTATTTAAAAAAAATATTTTAGCTGGTTCTATAATTATAGAAGTCAGAGGTAATAAGTTGTATGATACGATAACTTTTATTAATTCACTTAAAAAAAGAGAAATCCATTCGATAAACGGACCGATTGTAAAAAATGAAATTATTGCTAAAAACATTCCGAATATAGCAAGAGAGAAATTATTTACTAACATTTCAAAACCATTTTTTACTTTATTTTCTACCTTTTTATCAAAATATTTTATAGCCCAACCACCTAAAGGTCCTACAATCATTCCACCTAATAACATTGGTATATTGGTACTAGCAATCACTCCTATAGTAGTTATACTTCCAACTAAGCCTCCTCTAGAATTAGCAACTAAACTACCTCCGGTATATCCAATTAGAATGGGTACAAGATAAAAAATAATTGGTGATATTAATTGTTCCAAAGTTTTATTAGGTTGCCATCCTAATGGCATAAATAAAGCATTCATCATTCCCCATGCGATAAAAATACTTATATTAGGCATTATCATATTACTTAAAAATCGACCAAAATTCTGTATTTTTAATTTAATTAATATCAACATAATAATCACTCATATTCTTACAAAAACTAATATTTTAAAAGTCATTTGAAATTAAAGCGTTAACCATTAAATTGCTGATTTGATTATCTGAAAATAAGCATTTAACTCTAATATATAAAATATTTAAAAGAAAACTTTAATATACTTTTTAATTTATAGATTTTTTTAAAATAACATCTTACTCTAGAAAAGATTGATAAAAATCAATAAGACCTTTAGTTGAAGAGTCATAATATCCGTTTTTGATGTTGTTATTTAAATAGTTATAAATATTTTGAGATAATCTTTTTCCTATTTCAACCCCCCATTGATCAAAACTAAAAATGTTTAATATATAACCTTGCACAAAAATTTTATGTTCGTATAAAGAAATTAATGCTCCTAAATTATAAGGAGTAATTTTCCGAATTAAAATTGAATTAGTAGGTTGATTTCCATCACATATTTTAAAAGGTAAAATTCTATCTATGTCATCCTTATTTTTTTTAGATGATATCAATTCATGTAAAATATCATCTCTAGATCTACCAAAAGCTAGTGCTTTTGTCTGAGCAAAGAAATTAGATATTAATTTTATATGATGATCACCCAAATCATTATGTGAAAAAATTGGAGCGATAAAATCGCAAGGAATTAATTTAGTACCTTGATGTATTAGTTGATAAAACGCATGTTGACCATTAGTACCAGGTTCACCCCAAATAATAGGACCAGTTTGATACTCTATCTTTTCTCCATTTCTATTAATTGATTTACCATTAGATTCCATATTAGCTTGTTGAAAATACGCAGAAAAACGATGCATATATTGATCATATGGAAATATCGCTTCTGTTTCAGATTGAAAGAAATTAGTATACCAGATACTAATTAAGGCTAATAATATTGGAATATTTTTATTATAATCAGCATTATAAAAGTGATTATCCATAGCATGAGCACCATCTAAAAATTTCTCAAAATTATGAAATCCAATAGATAATATTATAGATAATCCTGCTGAAGACCATAATGAAAAACGTCCTCCCACCCAATCCCAAAATTTAAAAATATTATTAATATGAATGCCAAAATTTAAAGCATTTTCTATGTTAGCTGACAACGCAAAAAAGTGTTTGTCTAAATCGTTTTTATCCGTTAAATAATCTAAAAACCATTTTTTTGCACTATATGCATTAGTTATAGTTTCATCTGTTGTAAATGTTTTAGATGCAATTAAAAAAATAGTTGTTTCAGGATTGATTTTTTTTAACACTTCAGTCAAATGAGTACCATCAATATTTGAAACATAATGCATATTTAAATGATTTTTATATGGTCGTAATGCCTCGCTGACCATATAAGGTCCTAAATCAGAACCTCCGATACCAATATTTACAACATCAGAAATAGACTTACCTGTGTAACCTTTCCATTGTCCATTAATAACAATTTTTGAAAAATTTTTCATCTTTTCCAGTAAACTATTAATTTCCAACATAATATTGCAATTATTTACTATAATAGGATGATTATTTCTATTACGTAATGCTATATGTAACACAGAACGATCTTCTGTTTGATTTATTTTAGATCCGGAAAACATAGAATGTATTCCCGATTTCACATTAGTTTCTTTAGCTAAGTTTAATAGATACATTAAAGTGTCATCATTAATGCGGTTTTTTGAAAAATCAATTAACATTTCGTTTTCAAATAAAATCGAAAATTTTTTAAATCGATTTAAATCAGACGAAAAAAGATCTCTTAAATGAACATTTTTTATTTTTTTAAAATGGTTTTTTAAATCTTGATAAGATTTAGTATGATTAAAACTCATATTTTTCATTAAAGAATTTATCCCTCTTAAAAGGTATAAAAGATTTTTGTTTTGAAGATGCTAAAAAGCTAAAATCATTTTAATTTTTTATTTTTATGTAAAAAAATTTCTAAAATATTCTAGGGAATATATTTTTCATTAAAAATTTTCATATATAATTAACATATATAATACAAAAATTAAATATATAATAAAAAATCGTAGATCAATAATCAAATTATTCTGTGCTTCTCTTTTAAAAATTGAATTTAAAAGTTAATATAAAAAATTTAATTCAATAATTATAAAAAATGAAAATTAACAAGACAAATTTGATTTGGATAGATTTAGAAATGACTGGACTGAATCCTAGAATACATCGTATTATTGAAATTGCGACATTAATTACAGACATTAACTTAAATATAATTTCCGAAGGTCCAGTAATTCCTATACATCAAGAAAAAGAACAAATTTTGCTAATGGATAATTGGAACAGAACAGTTCATAAAAAGAACGGATTAATAAAACGAGTTAAAAAAAGTTTTTATGATGAAAAAAAAGCAGAGTTTGAAACTATACTATTTTTGAAAAAATGGGTACCAATTCAATCATCCCCAATTTGCGGTAACAGTATTGCACAAGATCGGAGATTTTTATTTCAATACATGCCAAAATTAGAAAATTATTTTCATTATAGATGTATAGATGTTAGTACTATCAAAGAATTAGCTTGCCGTTGGAATCCAAAGGTATTCAATAAATTTAAAAAAAACAATAATCATAAAGCATTAGAAGATATTCGTGAATCAGTAAGAGAGTTAAATTTTTATAAAAAAAATTTTTTTAAATTTAAATAAAAATAATTTTTTACAAAAGAAAGCTTGAAAAATATATTTTATATATATAAAATACATACTTTAAAGCTTTTAAATTTTTATATATTATTGCGGGAATAGCTCAGTTGGTAGAGCACAACCTTGCCAAGGTTGGGGTCACGAGTTCAAGTCTCGTTTCCCGCTCCAATAAGATTTTTTAAAATAACTACATAATTACTATAGTTTTAGTATAACTATATTCTTAATATAACGAAATATTCACTTTAAAATCTAAGAATTTTTTTTTAATTAAATAGAAAAAAATAATTGTATATCGAAAAAAATTTAAGGAAATTTATGGTTTTTTCTTATAAATGGATGATATTGTTTATCTTTCTATTTGTATTTATATTCCAAATCGAAGCTAGTAACAAAAAAAATTTTTTATTTATTAAAGACAGCAAAAAAAAAACAGAAAATTTTTTTTTAAGAAAATGTGCTTAGCAAAAAACCAAAAAAATAAAAATTTTAAAAAAATTCATTATTATACTAAAAATAAATTTTACAATAATTTGAATACATCAAAAAAAATTACTATAGTAATAGACGCAGGACACGGTGGACACGATCCTGGAGCAATTGGAATTCAAGGATTACAAGAAAAAAAAGTAAACATTGAAATAGCACTTCGCCTTAAAAATTTACTAAATCATGATAGTTTGTTCTGCACAATTCTAACTCGTAATAATGATTCTTATCTTTCATTAACAAAAAGAAAACAGTTTCTCAAAAACAATCACGTAAATTTATTAATATCTATTCACGCCGACTCTTCTAGAAAACAATATGTATCAGGAGCATCCGTTTGGATGGTATCAAAAACTAGAATAAATCGTGAAATTGATGATTATTTAAAAAAAAAACCAGCAATACTTTTTTCTAAAAAAATTGAAAATATATTTAACGAAAATAAATACGATTTTTTTTTAAAAAAAACCATTTTAGATTTACAGTTTAATAATTTTCAAAAAATGGAATTAGATTTGTCTCAAAAAATATTAGAACAACTTAAAAAAAACACAAAGTTAAATAAAACATACCCAAATTATGCTAGTTTAAGTATATTAAGTTCTATTAATACACCTTCAATATTAATAGAAACTGGTTTTATTACAAATTTTTTAGAAGAAAAAAAATTGAGAACTGCTGATCACCAGAATAAAATTGCTAGTTCTATCTATTTAGGTCTTAAGAATTATTTTAATCATTCTATTAACTTTTAAGAAAATAAATACATTTTAAAATAGTAATTTCGTGCTCATTAAGCATCTAAACATGTAATTTTTAGATGCTTAAATTTTAAAAACATTAATTATAAAAAATAATTTTAATTTAATTCTTTCTTAATAAATTTAAAACGCTTTTTAAATCTTTCAACACGGCCTCCAGTATCAATAACTCTTTGTTTTCCCGTATAGAATGGATGACATTTTGCACATATATCTAAATTTAGATTATGATTAATAGTAGAACAAACTTCAATTATATTTCCACAAGAACAGGTAGCTGTTATTTTAGAATAACAAGGATGGATGTTTTTTTTCATCTAAAAAACTCCTGAATTAATTTTAAATATCTATATTTATTATACGAGTATTAATGTATTAATACTAAAAAATTATCAATTTTTATTTATAAAATATAATATTCAAAAAATATATGTATGATGATAAAAGAAAAATCAATTCTGTGTATTTTAATAAAAAAAAAAATAAAAACAAAAAATTGAATTCATATATATGTTTAGTTCTAATATCTATATTTATTTTTTTTATTTATTTAAATATAAATACGAAAAAATCTTCTGAAAATAAAATTAAAAATATTACAAAAAATAGTAAAAATAATAACGTATTACCACCTAAACCAAAGGAAAAATGGGAATATATTCACAAATTAGAAAATTTGTAAAATGCATATCTTTTTACAATTAATCAAATTGATTTATTACAGTTTTACACAATCAAATAAATTATTTCAAAAAGTATTTTAGAAAAATATTTTAAAAAAATAATATAACTTAAAATCATATGCTATTTAAAAAAATAGCCAATTACATCTTATATATAAAATATTTTTATATTAATAAAAAAGTATAAGAAATAAAAATATTATTTTGAAGAGGTTTTTCTTGTGACCACAATATTAAGCGTAAGATTAAAAGATAAAGTAGTAATTGGAGGTGATGGACAAGCAACTTTAGGCAATACAATCATGAAAAGCAATGTAAAAAAAATCAGATCGTTATATCATGAAAAAGTAATTGCTGGTTTTGCAGGTGGTACTGCAGATGCATTTACGTTATTTGAAATGTTTGAAAAAAAATTAGCCATGTATCAAGGTCAATTACAACGTTCTGCTATTGAATTAGCAAAAGATTGGCGATCAGATAGAATGTTGCGAAAACTTGAAGCTTTATTAGCAGTTGCTGATAAAGAAACGTCATTAATAATTACAGGAAATGGAGATGTAATACAACCTGAAGATGATTTAATAGCTATAGGATCTGGTGGTGCTTATGCTCAATCTTCTGCTAGAGCATTAATAGATAACACTGATTTGGATGCGAATCAAATTGTAAAAAAATCATTAAATATTGCTGCTAATATTTGTATATACACAAATCACACTTTCACTATAAAAGAACTATTTTCAGAAAAATAAGGATTATCTCTATGTCTGAAATGACTCCTCCTCAAATTGTTTCTGAACTTGATAAATTTATTATTGGTCAAGAAAAAGCAAAAAGAGCTGTGTCTATTGCATTAAGAAATCGTTGGCGCCGTATGCAGTTAAATAGTGAATTACGTCATGAAATAACACCTAAAAATATTTTAATGATTGGGCCTACAGGAGTAGGAAAAACAGAAATTGCAAGACGTTTAGCTAAATTAGCAAATTCTCCTTTTATTAAAGTAGAGGCTACTAAATTTACTGAAGTAGGATATGTTGGAAAAGAAGTAGATTCAATTATTCGAGATTTAACTGATGCTGCAATAAAAATGATTCGAATTAAAAACATAGAAAAAAACAAAATTCGCGTAGAAGAAATAGTAGAAGAGAAAATTTTAGATGTTCTTGTTCCTAGACCCAAAAAAAATTGGGCAGAAAACGAAAAAAATGAAAGTCTTTCAAAAACAATTCAAATATTTCGAAAAAAATTACGAGAAGGTGTTTTAGATGACAAAGAAATAGAAATTAATGTATTAGCAACTACTATGGGTGTTGAAATAATGGCGCCGCCAGGAATGGAAGAGTTAACCAGTCAATTGCAATCTTTGTTTCAAAATCTAGGAGGACAGAAAAAAAATAGTAGACGTCTTAAAATTAAAGATGCCATCATACTTTTAACAGAAGAAGAAGCAGCTAAACTGATTAATCAAGAAGAAATTAAAAAAGAAGCTATCAATGCAGTTGAACAACATGGAATAGTTTTTATTGATGAAATTGATAAAATATGTAAACGAGGTGATTCCTCTGGTCCAGATATCTCTCGAGAGGGTGTTCAAAGAGATTTACTTCCATTAGTTGAAGGATGTACTATATCTACTAAACATGGTATGGTTAAGACAGATCATATTTTATTTATTGCATCTGGAGCATTTCAAACTTCTACACCTTCTGATTTGATTCCTGAACTACAAGGTCGCCTGCCAATTAAAGTTGAATTGCAAGCACTTACCATTGATGATTTCGAAAAAATTTTAACTGAACCTAAAGCATCTATTACTGCACAATATAAAGCACTTATGGAAACAGAAGGTGTCTGTATTAATTTCACAAAAGAAGGAATACGTAATATTGCAGAAGCCGCTTGGAAGGTGAATGAATCTATGGAAAATATTGGAGCTCGTCGATTACATACTGTGTTAGAAAAATTAATGGAAGACATATCTTTTAATGCCAGCGATAATAAAGGTAAAACCATTGAAATTAATTCAAATTACGTAGGTGAAAATTTAGATCAATTAATATCTAATGAAGATCTTAGCCGTTTTATTTTATAATTTTTTGTAAAAAAAATAAATATTTTTTTGCATTATTAAAAATAAATTTAAATTAATTTAACAATTTCTATTGAAAAAAAAAAATAAAACCTTACTATACAATAAAACATTTATTGATTTTTTAATCAGAAAATATTTAAGAGGAATCTGCTATGTCTTATCGTTCTCTTTCATTTATTCCAAATTTTAATGATCATAATATTTTTTCAAACAGATTTAATCAAATCGATAAAATGTTTAGTACTTTAACAGGAGAGAAACCGATATCTGATACACCGACATATAATTTATGTCAAATAAATGAAATTCAATATCAATTAACACTGAGTGTTCCTGGATATAAAGAAGAAGAATTAGATATATCTGTACACAACAATCAATTATCTATTAAAGGTAAAAAAGAAGATAATAACAGTTATAATAACCAGGAATGTAGTAAATGGTTACATAAGGGTATAATATTTAATAATTTTTCTTTAAATTTTAATCTAGATCATAAAATCAAAGTAAAAAAAGCAGAACTATCTTTGGGTTTATTAAAGTTAGACTTTGAATGTAATATTCCAGAAGAAGAAAAACCTAAAAAAATTTTAATTAATCTTCCTGAAGATACTAAAAAAATTGATAAAAAATAAAACTATAAACAAGATAAAAATCGCTGTACTTATAAAAATAAGTACAGCGGTTTAATTGCAAATTATTGAGAATAAATAATGAACCCATGGATCAGTGCAGATATTTTAACAGTAAAAAGATGGACTAAAAATTTATTCAGTCTTATTTTAAATGCTTCCATAGAACCTTTTCTTGCCGGACAATTTACTAAACTAGCTTTATGTGATAGTAATATGCTCAATCAAAATAAAATTCAAAGAGCATATTCATACGTTAATGCTCCTAGTGAAAAAAATTTAGAAATTTATATCGTTCGTGTAATAAATGGAAAACTGAGCAATCTATTGTATAATCTTAAAAGAGGCGATAAAATTTTTATTAAAAAAAAAGCGTTTGGTTTTTTTATTATAGATGAAGTGCCAGATTGCGAAACATTATGGATGTTTGCTACCGGTACAGGCATAGGTCCTTATTGTTCAATTTTAAAAGAAGGTAAAAATATTGATAGATTTAACCACATTGTCCTAATACATGCTGTTCGGTATCAAAATGAATTAACTTACTTGCCTCTTATGAAAGAATTATATAAAAAATATAATGGAAAATTAAAAATTCAAACTATTACTAGTAGAGAAAATAATATAAATTCTTTAACTGGTAGAATACCTTTTTTATTAAAAAATAAAATATTAGAAAAAAATATCGGTCTTTCAATCAATCCTGAAACTTCACATGTTATGTTGTGTGGAAATCCCTTTATGGTGAAAGATACTTTTTTATTCTTGAAAAATAATAGAAATATGGAAAAACATTTACGTCGAAAAAAAGGTAACATTACAACAGAAAATTATTGGTAGAATATTTCTTCTAATCTTAACAACGATCTAATGCAAAAGAGATAACTTCTTGAATATTCTTTTTGTTTAAAACTAACATAATTAATCGATCTAAACCTATTGCAACTCCTGAACAAGGCGGTAAACCATGATATAAAGCATCCAAAAAAAAATTATCTATTTTTTGTACTGGAAGATTCATAGAAAAACGTTCCTGATTATCTTTGATAAAACGTCTTTTTTGCTCATTAGCATCTGTGAGTTCATAAAAACCATTTCCTAATTCTATTCCTTTAAAAAAAATCTCAAATCTATCTGATATGCGAGAATCTTGTGAATTAATAGCAGCAAGAGACGCTTGTTTTGCAGGAAAATGATAAACAAAAATAGGTCTATCTTTTCCTATATTAGGTTCTATTTTTAGTGTAAATAATAATTGTATAAATTTATTTAAATCATTTTCAGAATGAGTTAAATAATCTAATTTTAGTTTTTTAGATAGTTGATGTAACTCTAACAAGTTCGTAGATAATGGATCTATTTTAAAAAAATCTATGAACAGATTTTGATAAGAAATTTTATCTGATTGATTGCAATTTAATATATTTTGAAGAAATTTATCTATTTCTTTAATAAATTTCTTCATTGAATAAAATGGTTGATACCATTCTAATATAGTAAATTCTGGATTATGATATTGACCTAATTCTGCATTTCGAAAACTATGACAAATTTGATATATAGGTCCACTTTCTGATGCTAATAAGCGTTTCATATGATATTCTGGACTAGTTACTAACCATAGTTTTAATTTTTCGTTGACATTGTTTGATGGAAAATAATTGGTTTCAAATGATGATAAATTTATATCAGTAACCGTTGAACGCGATAAAATTGGTGTTTCTACTTCAAGGACATTTTTTTGAGAAAAAAATAAACGAATGTTAGAAATAATTTTCGATCTTTTAATTAAACTTGCAATAGAAGCGCTAGGTTTCCAGACTATTTTTTTCATTTTAATTTTCCTTGAAATTTACTAAGGTTAAGAAAAGTTGATTCAAAATAAAACAAAAAAATAAAAATATGAATAAAACTGCAATATATCCAGGTACTTTTGATCCAATTACATACGGACATTTAGATATCATAACACGTGCAACAAAAATATTTGATAGCATAACTATTGCAATTTCTAATAATGTTGAAAAAAAACCAATTTTTAATTTAAAAGAACGTATAGAATTAACTAGAATAGTTACAATTAATTTAAAAAATGTAAAAAAAATACTTGGATTTAATGACTTACTTGCTAATTTAGCAAAAAAAGAAAAGGCTAATGTTTTAATTAGAGGAGTTAGAACAATATTTGATTTTGATTATGAAATAAAATTAGCTGCTATAAATAAACAGATTTATCCAGATTTGGATAGTATTTTTTTACTTTCTTCTAAAGAAGTTTCTTTTATATCCTCATCTTTTGTTAAAGAAATTGCAAAATATAAAGGTAACATCAAACCTTATATTCCTAAAGAAGTTCATTCTGCATTATTAAGAAAACTCAATAATAATTCTATAAAATGAAATTATTTTTTTCAAATAGTAGGGTATATAGTATACCCTACTAATACATTAAAAATTTAAAAATATTTATTTTACGAAATGTGAATATTTCATTATTGGAGAATTATTTGGGGGAAAAATTATAGTTGCACGTATTCCAAAAGATTTATATTTTTGAATTTGATTACTATCATTATTTACATCTAAGTCAGATAAATTAGTAGCAACTAATTTGATTGAACCGTCATTTAGAAAGTTTACTTTGTAAATATTTCTTGAATTTTTTATTAGATATTGATCAATCTCTGGATGTTCAGAAATTAACTGAAGATAAGATTGATACAAAAATTTTTGATTTGCATATGTGGAAATCAATTTTTGAGATTCAATATCTGGTATTATTTTCTTAAAATCTTCTAGCATTTTTTGTCGATTGTTAATGGGAATAAAATCATTGTTTATAATAAAAAGAAATGGATTTGAATCAGCCATAAATTTTTGATCTAAATTATCAGATAATTTTAAAGATTCATAGTGTTTTTGAAAATTTTTAATTGTGAATTGAATATTTTGAAGTGAGTTTAATTGATCTGAAACTATCCATACGTCATTATTAATAAAATTACTATAATAAGCTTCTTGAATGCTTTTATTCATTCTCGTTTTAAAACTTTGATCTGTTTTTGATATATCTTTTCTTCCTTCTGAATCGAAATTTTCATCTAATCTTTTGAAGGGATAAAAATCATTGTCATTTTTAGGTTTAGGTGTTGGAGTTAAAAGATCAGGAAATGAACTTTGATACTCAGGATGAAGTGGATTGCCATTTAGTTTATTGACAATTTTTATTTTTCCTTGATATCTAATTTTTTCAATAATGGCTCTAATATAAGCTTTTGAAGATTCAATAATTCTTTCAAGCTGTTTAATATGTTCAGATAGAGCAGCGAGGGATTCTGATTTTGGTTTTGATTTTAAAATTTTATCATCTGGCAAAAAAAACATTTTTTTAAATGTTGTACCATTAAATAAATTTATAGTTTCTGTTTTAACAGTTTCATAAGTTTGTACAACTGTGTTTTTTATTGTTTCAAGAATGCTTTCAGCTATTTCGAAAATATCAAAATCTAGGAATTTGTTATTAGAAGGTTCTGTTTTTTTTTTGAAAAAATTTGAAGGGGATTCTTCAAGAATTTTTTTTTATGAGTATATTTTGATTTTTTTTATCATCACTTTTTTTAATAATTATATTATTTTTTTCTTCTTTATTCATTTCTATATGATATTTTTCAAGAAGAATAGTTTTTTCGATTTTTTTTTGCATTATATCCAATAAAATCAAAGAATTTTTATATGATTTTTCTAAATTTGTTAAATTTGTTTTATTTTCAACATCATTTAATTTTTCAGAATTTTTATCATCAAAATTAGTTTTTTGGAATTTATTAATATTTTTTTTGTTATTTAACATTTTTTTTATAGTATCTTCATAAAAATCTGTTTTATTTGAATATCTTTTGTTTACTATATCTATATTAAATAAAAAATTAGATGACATAATATTGTGCCTTTTTGAAGAATTATTTTAATATACTTTAAATGTGCTTTTAAAACTTTAAAATATATAAAAAAATTATTATTCTATATTTTAATTATTTTTTTTTAAAAGTCAAATATTAATTTTAGAAAATAAAAAAGATAGAAAATATGAAAATATACTTAAAATTTAACCATTACAATAGAAGAATATACAGTTTAATTAATTCACTTAAATTAAAACATGATGAAAATTGTTCTATGGGTTTGATAATAAATCATAACTCATTAGAGTTATATAACCGTGAAAATTTTAATCAAAAATCTATAAAAGTTGATTTTACTTCAAAAAAAAATAATTATCGATGTTTTCATTTTAGAAAAAAAAATGAAATTTTATTTAAAGTTGCGGGAATAAAAAGTTCTTATTTTCCTTCTATATTAGATGCAACTGCAGGTTTAGGTAATGATTCTTTCATGTTTTCTTTTTTAGGTTGTCAAGTTCTTATGATAGAACGTCATCCAATAGTGGCTGCTTTGTTAAAAGATGGTTTACAAAGAGGATATCAAGATAAAAAAATAGGTCATTGGTTAAAAAAAAGATTGCGTTTAGTAATAAACGATAGTTCTAATATGTTAGAAATGCCTATTTCAAGACCAGATATAATTTATTTAGATCCTATGTATCCCTCTCATAATAAAAAATCTTTACCTAAAAAAAATATGCAGCTTATTAGAAAATTAATAGGATATAATTATGATTCTGAAATGTTGTTAAATACTTCTAGAAAATTAGCAAAAAATAGAATTATTGTAAAACGTCCTTATTATGCAAAGCCTTTATCTAAAGATAAAGTGAATTTTACTATTACCACAAAAAAACATCGTTTTGACATATACCAACCTTTTTCAATATAACAGGAGTACATATATTTCACAGGTACTCCTGTTAATTTATTGATAAATATTATAAATATATTAAGATTTAATTTTTTATATTATAAACAATGTAATCCAATATAAAAATCCAGACAAGAAAATTGAAACGGGTAGAGTTAATATCCATGCTAAAGCGATATTGTTTATGGTTTTTATTTGAATTCCACCACCATCAATTAACATAGTACCTGCCACAGAAGATGAAAGGATATGTGTAGTAGAAACAGGTATACCTGTATAACTTGCTATCCCAATAGAAAAAGAAGCTGTTATTTGTGCTGACATAGCTTGTGCATATGTCATTCTTCTTTTTCCTATTTTCTCACCAATAGTAATAACTATACGTTTCCAACCTATCATTGTTCCTATTGATAAAGACAAAGCAATAATTAATATAATCCACATTGGTGCATATTCGATTGTTTTAAGTATCATTTTTTTGCTTGTTATTAAAAAATATTTGTCTTTTGAATTAACATCAGAAGAATTGACTGTTTTGTCGATGAAATCAGAAATTGATAGTAAAAAATGCCGTAATTGAAATCTTTTCTGAATATTTAAAACATTATAGTCAGACACGTTTTCTAATAATAATTTAGTGTTTTGAATATTTTTTATAGCATCATAAAATTGATAATTTACAATTGAATTGTTTATTGCATTTTTGTTTTTTGCAATATTTAATTTATGAGTAGTGTGTTCTAAATAATATTTTTCTAAATTATTTAGTGTGTTTTTTGTATATTTTATTTCATATTTATTAGCATTTAAATTTACTAAAAAAGAATTAGGTAAAATACCTATTAGTACTAGCATTATTAACCCAATACCTTTTTGTCCATCGTTTGCACCATGAGCATAACTAACTCCAATAGATGATAAAATCAAGGCTATTCTAATTAAAAATGGTGGTGTTTTTTTACCATCTATTTTTTCACGTTCTAATGGTGTCATATGAATACGATAAAAATTTTTATTATTATTTAAATAGTATCGTAGTAAAAAAATTAAACTTCCAGCTACTATTAATCCAATAATAGGAGAAAAAATAAGAGATAAAAAAACATTAGTCATTTTAGGAACATTAAGTGCATTTACTAAAGATGAACCTGTAACTATTGCATTTGTTAAACCTATTCCAATAATTGCACCAATCAAAGAATGCGAACTTGATGCAGGTAAACAAAAATACCATGTAGATAAATTCCAAATTATAGCTGCTAGTAACATTGAAAAAACCATAGCAAGAGCATTTTTTGAAGTGGTATTTAATAATAAATCGTTTGGCAATAAATGAACAATTGCATAAGCAACAGTTAAGCCTCCTAATAAAACACCTAAAAAATTAAATATACCAGACATTATAACTGCAATATTTGCAGACATTGCTCGAGTATATATTAAAGTTGATACTGCGTTTGCTGTATCATGAAACCCGTTAATAGCTTCATAAAATAAAACAAAAAATAAAGCTAAAAAAACCAATAAACTATGATTCAAATCAGAATAAGAAAATAAATCTAGCATAATCTTTAAGCCATTTTGATGAATTAAACTAAGTTTATTATCTGTGAGAAACTATGCTTGAGGAAAGTAAAATATATTTTTTATTTTATAAAACATTTTGTATAACGCAAAAAAATATTAGAATTTTTTTAAAAATTTTTTTTCTTTAATTTAAAAGATAAAAAAACACCAAAAAATAATGTTATTATTATGAAAATAGAAATTCCAGACCATTTCATATGAAACCAAAAAAAACCGCCAAATGTACCAAATACGCTAGAGCCTAGATAATAAAAAAATAGATATAAAGATGTAGCTTGAATTTTAGCAACATGGGTATATGAACCGACCCAGCTACTAGCAGTTGAATGAGATGCAAAAAACCCGCCAGAAAATATTACTAAACCCAGAATTATTATTAATAATTGATTATATTGTGTAATAAAAACACCTATTATCATTAATAGTAACGATGCAATAAGAATATTATTACGATGATATTTATGAATTAAAATACCAGCTTTAGGAGAACTGTATACTCCAGTTAAATAAATAATAGATATTAATCCTATACTTGATTGACAAAGAAAAAATGGTGCTAACATCAAACGATAACCAATATAATTAAAAATAGTAACAAAACTCCCCATTAGTATAAAACCTATTATGAAAAGAATGAATAACGCTGGATTTTTTATTTGTAAATAAAAATGATTTAAAAATTTATAAAAATTAATGGAAATGGATGAAAAATTTTTAGAAGGGGGTAAAAAATACAAAAAAAAACAAGATGCTATGAAAGCAAATAAACCAATTATCATTAGTGAAACATTCCAAGAAAATTTTTCTGCTAAAATACTACTTAAAAATCTTCCTGAAAAGCCACCTATAGTATTTCCACTAATATATAATCCCATACAAAAAGATAAAGAATTTGGATGTATTTCTTCACTAATATATGTCATTGCAACAGCAACAACACCGCTTAAGGCTAATCCAGTTAATGATCGTAATAGGACAATACTAGTCCAGCTAGTCATCATTGAACATATTATAGTTAATATTGCAGCTATAAATAAACAGGTAGACATAATTGATTTTCTACCAATTATATCAGATAATGGTCCTGTAAAAAGCATACCTAAAGCCATTGTTACAGTTGCAGCAGAAAGAGATAAACTACTTTCTGCAGGAGTTAAATAAAATTGTTTAGAAAATATCGGTAGAATTGATTGAACGCAATATAAAATAGAAAAAGTAGCAAAACCACCGGAAAAAAGAGCTAAAATAACTTGATTAAATTTTTTTGTATTTTTTTTTATGTATTCTTTTTCTAATAATTTTTTTGTATTGTTTAATAAAATCAAAATATCTAGCCTCTTTTTTGATTAAAAATAGTTTTTATATGTATACGCAACCGTCATAAACATGTTTTGCAGGTCCTATCATATAAAGCGGAGTTCCAAAACCTTCCCATATTATAATTAGTTTCCCACCTAGTAGTTCAACTTCAACAACATTAGAAAGTAATTTTTGTGCTATACCTATTGCAACTGCAGCACAAGCAGCACTTCCACAAGCTTGTGTTTCACCTACATCACGTTCATATACTCTTAATTTAATATTTTTTTTATTTATAATTTCCATAAAACTTACATTTATTCCCTTTGGAAATATTGAATTTTTTCCTATACGTTTACCAAGAATATTTACAGGTGCATGTTTAATACATTGTACTTTAATAATACAATGAGGATTACCCATAGACACCAAACTGCAAATTAAATTTTCATTAAAAATCTTTATTGAAAAATTTTCATGCAAAATATTTTTTGATGAAAATGAATCATACAAGTTGAAATCAGGTTGATTCATATTTACTTTAATCATATTTTTAGATAGAAATTCAATAATTAAGTGACTTTTTTTTGTACTAACTGAGATTTTATTTTTCTTAGTTAGGCCTTTTAATAATAAAAAAAGACCAAAACATCGTGCACCATTTCCACATTGTTCCACTTCGTTCCCATTAGCATTAAAAATTCTATAATTGAAATCAAATAGAGAATTTTTTGATTTTTCTACAAGCAAAAGTTGATCGAAACCAATTCCAGTATATCGATTAGACAATTTTTTTATTATAAATGATGATAAAATAAAATTTTCTTTAATACAATTAATAACCATAAAATCATTACCTAACCCATGCATTTTAGAAAAGTTTATTTTTTTTTTATTTTTATAGTGTAAGTTCATTATGTTCTCTAATAATTATTTCTATATTTTTGATATTATTATTTATTTATCATAATTAACATTTTAATACTTTTATATCATATTTTAATTTTATTAAGAAAATGAGATAGTTTTTATTTGTGTAAATTTGATTATTTTTATTTTTTATAATTTGTTATAATTAAAATTAAATTAAGGATTTTTTTATGAAAAAAAAAATAAGTTCTGAAAAAGAGAATAACAATTTTTATGCATTAGTAAATAGTTTATTTTTAAAAATAGAAGATGGTTTACAATTACATGATCAAATTGATTTTGATTACGAAATTCAAGATTATGTCATAACTATTACTTTTGAAAACAAAAGTTCAATTATAATTAATAAACAAGAACCATTAAAACAAATTTGGTTAGCTACAAAGATAAATGGATATCATTTTAATTATAAAAATAATGAATGGATCTGCAATCGTACTAATAAAAATTTTTGGGAGATATTTGAAAATGCATGTTCTATTCAATCAAATAAAGATTTTATTTTTTATAAAAAATAATATATGTTGAATATAACAAATGATAATATTTTTTAAATAAAAAAATATTTTTATTGTACAAAATTATAAAAAATGCATCTATTTTAATATGAATCCTGATATGCACAATAAAACATTAAGAATTGCTACTAGAAGAAGTCCCTTAGCTTTAGAGCAAACTAAATATGTTCAAAAAAAAATACTGTCTTTATATCCTGATTTAAATATCAAGCTAATTCCTATTGTGACTCATGGAGATAATGTCTTAAATAAATCTCTTTCAAAAATTGGAGGAAAGGGATTATTTATTAAAGAATTAGAACTTGCTTTGCTTGAAAATAAAGCAGATATTGCAATTCATTCTATGAAAGATCTTCCTGTAAATATTACCAAAGAATTGTGTTTAGTTAGCATATGTAAAAGAGGGAATGCTTTAGACTCACTAGTATCTAATAATTATCAATCCATAAATCAATTACCTAGAGGTGCTATAATTGGGACATCCAGCTTAAGAAGACAGTGTCAATTAATTACTTATCGTCCAGATTTAATTATTTCTCCTTTAAGAGGCAATATAGAAACTAGGATAGCTAAATTAGATCAAGGTAAATATGATGCAATTATTCTTGCTACTGAGGGATTAAATAGATTAAGTTTGAAAAATAGAATCACTCAAATTATACCTGCAGAATTATCTTTACCACCATGTGGACAGGGTGCTATTGGTATTCAATCTAGAACACATGATAAAAAAGTTTTGTTTTTTTTATCTCGTCTCAATCATATAAATACTTTCATCGAAATAAATGCAGAAAGAGCTTTTTGCAGAAAATTAGAATCGGGATGTCAAATTCCCATTGGAAGTTATGCTATTTTAAAAAAAAATAAGATTTGGTTAAGAGGATTAGTAGGTTCACCTAATGGTAAAATAATATTAAAGGGAGAAAGAATAGGTTGGTACAATACAGCAGAAAAAATGGGATATTCACTTGCTGATGAATTACTTAGTAATGGAGCTAAAAATATTTTAAACAATCTTTATATTAAACAATTTCATCATATATGAAAATATTAGTCGTACGACCTTCTCCTTCAGGAGAAGAATTAGTAAAAAATCTAAACAATACGGGTATACCTTCTTGGCATTTTTCTTTATTTGATTTTTATCCAAGTACTAGTTCGATAAGTTTATCAGAAAAAATTAATGAATTATATGAATCAAAAATTATTGTTATTTTTTCTAAAAAGTCTGTTTTTTACACTAATTTGTATTTAAAAAATAATAATTTAACATGGCCTTTTCATGTAAAATATTATGCTATTGGAAAAAGCAGTGCTTTTTTTCTGCAAAAATATATTAAAAAAAAATTACTTTTCCTCTACAAAAAGAAAATAGTGAAGGTTTATTAAAAATATTATATAGAGATAAAATAAAAAATAACAAAATTGTTTTATTACAAGGAGAAAATGGTCGAAAATTAATAGCAAAAAAATTAAAAAAAGAAGGTTTTAAAATTTGTTTAATTGAATGTTATAAAAGAGTTTTTAAAGTTTTGGATAGCAATATAGAAGTAAAAAAATGGCGTTTTTACAAAATAGACACTTTATTAGTAACGAGTAGTGAGGCTTTATATCAAATAAAGAATATTATTTCTAATGCTAATCAAAGCCAATGGTTACTTGAGTGTAAAATTTTTGTTGTAGGAAAAAGATTATTACAGATAGCAAAAAAATTAGGTTGGAAAGATATTATAGTTTCAAACTATGCTAATAATGAATCTTTTCTTAAAATAATTAAAAGTATAAATTTTAAAATGTAGTTTTTTGGTCGGCGAAAGAGGATTTGAACCTCTGACCTACTGGTCCCAAACCAGTTGCGCTACCAAGCTGCGCTATTCGCCGTTTTTAATAATAAGTTTTTAATAATATTTATTATATAGCATTATTATTTGGGGTGGCTAATGGGATTTGAACCCATGACCACTGGAATCACAATCCAGCACTCTACCAACTGAGCTATAGCCACCAATTTAAAAATTTTTCTCTATAAAAAAAAGAAAAAGTGCGCTCGACAGGATTTGAACCTGATACCTCTACCTTCGGAGGGTAGCGCTCTATCCAAATGAGCTACGAGCGCATTAAATATAAAAACAAATTAGATTTTAAAATTAATAATCTTGATTGTCCAGCTTTTTTTAAAAAAAAAATATATTTAATAAATATTACAAATATTTTTAAATTTACGAACGTTTCATCATGTCAAAAAATTCATCGTTTGTTTTAGTCATAGAGAGTTTATTAAGTAAGAATTCCATTGCATCTATTTCACTCATAGGATGAATAATTTTTCTTAAGATCCACATTTTTTGTAGTTCATCTGGTAAGGTTAACAATTCTTCTTTTCTTGTTCCTGATCGGTTATAATCAATAGCTGGAAAAACACGTTTTTCTGCAATTTTTCTAGATAATGGAAGTTCCATGTTTCCTGTTCCTTTAAACTCCTCGTAAATTACTTCGTCCATTTTAGAACCAGTATCTACTAGTGCAGTTGCAATAATTGTTAAACTTCCTCCTTCTTCTACATTCCGTGCGGCACCAAAAAATCTTTTGGGTCTATGTAAAGCATTAGCATCAACCCCTCCCGTTAAGACTTTTCCAGATGCTGGAACTACTGTATTATATGCTCTTGCTAAACGAGTAATAGAATCAAGTAGAATAATTACGTCTTTTTTATGCTCAACTAATCTTTTAGCTTTTTCAATAACCATTTCAGCAACTTGTACGTGTCTTGATGCAGGTTCATCAAAAGTAGAAGCAACTACTTCCCCCTTGACTAGTCTTTGCATTTCAGTTACTTCTTCTGGTCTTTCATCAATCAATAATACCATTAAAACGCAATCTGGATGATTGTAAGCAATGCTTTGTGCTATATTTTGTAGTAATATTGTTTTTCCTGCTTTTGGAGGTGCTACAATTAATCCTCTTTGTCCTCGTCCAATGGGTGATGCTAAATCTAATACCCTAGCTGTTAAATCTTCAGTAGATCCATTTCCACGTTCCATTCTTAATCTAGAGTTAGCATGCAATGGTGTTAAATTTTCAAATAATATTTTGCTTCTTGCATTTTCAGGTTTATCATAATTCACTTCATTTACTTTAAGTAGAGCAAAATATCTTTCACCTTCTTTAGGCGGTCTTATTTTTCCAGCGATAGTATCACCTGTGCGTAAATTAAATCTACGAATTTGACTTGGTGAAACATAAATATCATCAGGACCAGCTAAATAAGAGCTATCTGCAGAACGTAAAAAACCAAACCCATCTTGCAGTATTTCTAAAACACCGTCTCCAAATATATCTTCTCCACTTTTTGCATGTTGTTTAAGGATGGCAAAAATAATATCTTGTTTACGCATACGCGCTAAATTTTCCAACCCCATTTTTTCACCAAGAGTAATTAATTCAGAAACTGGCATATTTTTAAGTGCGGTAAGGTTCATAATGGTGGGTTCTTAGTAAAATCGGGGTATATCTCGAAATAAAAATTATGACATAATTTTAAAATTTACTAGTAAATTTTAAATGAAATTTTTAATGTTTTTCATTAACTATTTTAATATTTTTAGTTAATATGTTCATCTAAAAATTCTTTCAGTTGTAGTTTAGATATGGCTCCAACTTTTGTAGCAAGAACTTCACTATTATGAAATAATAATAACGTAGGAATACTTCTGATAGAATATAATGGTGCAGTATTGGGATTTTCTTCAATATTTAATTTTCCAATAATAATTTTATTAGAATATTCTGTTGATATTTCTTCTAAAATAGGTGCTAAAATTTTGCAAGGATTGCACCATTGGGCCCAAAAATCAACTAAAACAAAATTTTTTGAGTTTAAAACTTTTTCTTTAAAATTCTCATCGGTTAGTTTAACTATTTTATTCATTTTGATATGTTTGCTCAGTCGTAAGAAATTTTAAATAAAATAAAATTTGAATTCTTACAATTTAAAAGTATGTATTATCATAATATCATTTTTAATAATTTTTTAAAACTAAATTTAAAAAATTTTGTTTAAAATTATTTTGTTTTTTTTTGATTTTTTTTTAAAATTAGATATTTTTGATTTAATTTCTTTTATTTTTTCGATAGATTGATTTAAAAAAATATTTTTTTCCCATTCTAAATCTTCTTGAGGCAATTCAAACAAAAACCTGCTAGGTAGCATATCTAATATTCGTCCATATTGATTACGCTTATAACAGTAAGTAAAAAATAGCTGTTTTTTTGCTCGAGTTATCCCCACGTAAGTTAATCTTCTTTCTTCTTCTATATTGTTATTATCAATGCTTTTTTGATTAGGTAAGATTCCTTCACACATACCAATTATAAATACTGAAGAAAATTCTAATCCTTTAGAAGCATGCAAAGTCATTAATTGTACTTGATCTTGTTGTTCTTCTTTTATATTTTTTGCTGGAATGTCACGAATTGTCATTCGTGTAACAATTTGTGATAAAGTCATTGGTTGTTCAAAATCATCTCCTTTAAGCATATTTTTAAACCATTTTGATAAAGTATAAATATTGTTGATGCTATTTTTAACTTTATCAGGTTCTTTTAAAATTTTAGATAACCATATTTTGTATTCAATATCATCAATAATATAATCTAAAACATTATGTGGTTGTAAATAAGATAGTTTGGTAAACTTTTTTATTTTTAAAATAAATTTTTTGATTTTATTGATAGTTTTTTCTTTTAGAAAGTTTTTTATTAGTACATCATTACATACTTGAAAAAGACTTTTATTTGTTTTTTTTGCCCATTCTTCTAATTTTGTTAATGTAATTTTCCCTATTTGACGAGAAGGAACGTTGATAATTCTTAAAAAAGCATGATTATCATCTGGATTAATAACAATGCGAAGATAGCTTAATAAATCTTTAATTTCAGGACGAGAAAAAAATGATGATTTTTCTGAAATATTGTATGGTATATTTTCTTTTATTAAAACTTTTTCAACAATTCGAGATTGATAATTACCACGGTATAAAATAGCATGATCTTGATATTTTACTTTTTTTTTAAAGTGTTGGGAAATGATTTTTTTAACTATTTTTTCAGCTTCATTTTCTTCATTTTCACCTATGAGAATTTTTATAATTTTTCCATATTTAAGTTTGGAGAATAACTTTTTTTCTAAAAAATGTATATTGTTAGCAATAAGAATATTAGCAGCTTTTAAAATTCTACCCGAAGATCGATAATTATGTTCCATTGTTATAATTTTTAAACTGGGAAAATCTTTTCTTAATAAAAAAATGTTTTGAGGATTTGCTCCTCTCCATGAATAAATTGATTGATCTTCATCTCCAACTAATGTAAAACTAGAATTATTATTAGTAAGCATTTTAATAAGTTCATATTGGCTATTATTTGTATCTTGGTATTCATCTACTAATAAATATGAGATTTTTTTTTGCCAACGTGTTCTTATTTTTTTGTTGTTTTTTAATAATAATGTTGGTATGCAAATCAAATCATCAAAATCTAATATATTAGCTTGATAAAGATAATGATTATATTCTTTATAAATATATGCAAAATCTTTTTCTTCACTAGATTTTGCTAATAATTGAACTTGCAAAGGAGTAAAAAATTTATTTTTCCAATAAGAAATCATAAAATTTAATTTTTTTAATGCTTGAATACTATTGTATATTTCTTTTTTGCATATTTTTTTCAATAAGATCATTTGATCTTTTTCATCTAATAGAGTGAAATTATAATTAAATCTTAATTCATTAATTTCTTCTTTGATAATATTTAATCCCAATGAATGAAATGTCGAAATAGTGATTCTTTTTATTTGTGATATATTCAAGCATTGTGACAAGCGTATTCTCATTTCATAAGCAGCTTTATTTGTAAAAGTTACTGCTGCAATATTATCAGGTTTATATTCGCATTTATTAATTAAATAAATGATTTTATTAATAATAACTTTTGTTTTTCCAGAACCAGCCCCTGCTAATATTAGACAGGGACCATTAGTAAATTCAACAGCATTTTTTTGAGTAAGATTTAGAGACATAAAATATTAATACTTAATTGATAGATAATATTATTGAATTGATAAATAAAAATTGTGTATTTTAATTTTTATCTTGCAACTATAATAGATTTCATTTTGCTCATATAACTTCTTAGTTGACGTCCAATAATTTCTATTGAATGATTTTGAATCTTGTGATTTATTTTATATAGCTCAATATTATCTATTAATTGATTAGGTAACGAACAACCAAGATCACTTTTTTCAAGAGTTAACATGAATTTTTGTAAAATAGGATATGCTGCTTCAGAAAAAAGATAACTACCATATTCAGCAGTATCTGAAATAACTTTGTTCATTTCGTATAATTTTTTTCTTGCAATAGTATTAGCAATTAATGGTAGTTCATGTAATGATTCATAGTAAGCTGATTCTTGTATAATACCCGTTTGAATCATTGTTTCAAAAGATAATTCAATGCCTGCTTTTAATATTGCAACCATTAATGTACCATGATCATAATATTCTTGTTCTGGTATCTTACCTTGGTAAGAAGGAGCTTTTTCAAAAGCTGTATTTTTTGTATTATATCGCCAATTTAATAATTTTTTATCTCCATTTTTCCAATCTTTCATCATTTCATGAGAAAAATCGCCTGAAATAATATTATCCATATGTTTTTGAAATAATGGTGATAATATTTTTTTAATTGTTTTAGAAAGTTTATAAGCTCTTATTTTCGATGTATTAGATAATCGGTCCATCATTAAAGTAATACCGCCATGTTTGAGAGATTCTGTAATAGTTTCCCATCCATACTGTATTAATTTTGAAGCATATGCTGAATCATAGTTTTCCTTAATTAACTTTTCATAGCATAATAATGAGGCGGTTTGAAGCATTCCACATAAAATCGTTTGTTCACCCATTAAATCTGATTTTACTTCTGCTACAAATGATGATTCAAGTACACCTGCACGATGTCCTCCAATAGAAAAAGCCCATGCTTTTGCAATTTCTAATCCTATTTTGTTAATATCATTCTCATAATGTACTGCAATTAATGTCGGAACTCCAAATCCTCGTTTATATTCTTCTCGTACTTCTGTTCCAGGACACTTTGGAGCAACCATAATGACGGTAATATCTTTTCTTATTATTTCTCCAAATTCTACAATATTAAAACCATGTGAATAACCTAAACAAGAATTCTTTTTCATTAATGTTTGTAGTTTTTTTACAACATTATGATGTTGTTTATCAGGCGCTAAATTAATTACCAAATCAGCATTTGGTATTAGTGATTCATAATCACCTACATTAAAATTATTTTCAACAGCATTAATCCAAGATTGATTTTTTTCTAAAATGCTATTTTTTTTTAATGCATAAGAAACATGTAGTCCTGCATCTCTCATGTTCAATCCTTGATTTAAACCTTGAGCACCACAACCAATAATAACTATATTTTTATTTTTCAAGATGTCATTTTTTTTGTTAAATTCTTTTTTTTTCATAAAACGACATTTATTTATTTGATTAATTTTTTGTCTAAAATTTAATGTGTTAAAATAATTCATGTGTTAAAGATTCCTTTATCTTAAAAACATATTTTTAATTTAGAATTAATTATTTAAATATTGGATATTTTCTTATTATCTCTGACTGCTCCTTTATCAGCACTAGTACAAAAGAATGCATATGCTTTTAAAGCAGAAGAAATATATCTTTTACGATTATGAGGTTTATAAGCTAAAGATCCTTTTGATTCTTCTTCGAGAACACGATTGTATAGTTCTTTATCTGTGATATCTAAGTGAATTATTCTTTTGGGAATATTAATATTAATAATATCATTGTTTTTTACTAAAGCAATTACACCTTTGTTTGCAGCTTCAGGTGAAATATGTCCTATAGAAATACCTGATGTACCTCCTGAAAATCTGCCATCAGTAATTAATGCACATGTTTTATCTAAATGCATAGATTTTAAATATGTAGTTGGATATAACATTTCTTGCATTCCTGGTCCTCCTTTTGGACCTTCATAACGAATAACAATAATATCACCTGGATTTATTTTTCCATTTAAAATAGCGTTTGCTGCTTCTTCTTGACTTTCATATACTTTTGCAATCCCAGAAAAAATATAGTTTTCTTTATCTATTCCCGCAGTTTTTATTATACAACCGTTTTTTGCTAAATTCCCATATAAAACAGCTAATCCTCCATCTTGACTATAAGCGTATTTACAAGAACGGATACAACCTTTTTTACGATCATTATCTAGTGTTGCCCATCTGAAATCTTGAGAATATGGTTTTGTTGTACGAGTTCCGCCAGGTCCCGCTCGAAACATGTTAATTATATCAAAATTTCTTGTTGATAAAATATCATATTTATTTAATGTTTCTTCTAAATTAAGTTGCAATATATTTCTTGTTTTTTTATGTAATAAATTAGAACGATTTAATTCACCTAAAATACCCATAACACCACCTGCACGATGTACATCTTCTACGTGATATTGCGAAGTACTTGGTGAAACCTTGCAAATATGGGGTATTTTTTTAGATAGTTTATTAATATCAGACATTTTAAAATCAACTTTTGCTTCTTGAGCGGCTGCTAATAAATGTAGAATAGTATTCGTTGAACCTCCCATTGCGATATCTAATATCATTGCATTTTCAAAAGATTCTTTATTAGCAATATTTCTTGGCAAAATATTTTTATTGTTTTCTTTGTAATATTCTTCAGTAATTTTAATTATAGTTTGAGCTGATTTTATAAATAAATTTTTACGATCAATATGTGTTGCTAATAAAGTACCATTTCCAGGCAAAGATAAACCTAGAACTTCTGTTAAGCAGTTCATGGAATTAGCTGTAAACATACCGGAACAAGAACCACATGTAGGACAAGCGGATAATTCAATATTTTTAAGGAAATTATCTGATTTGTTAGTTTTTCCTCCATGAATAATAGCATCAACTAAATCAATTTTTATTGTTTTGTTATTTTTTTGTATTTTACCGGCCTCCATTGGACCACCAGAAATAAAAACTGAAGGTATATTTAAGCGTAAAGCTGCCATAAGCATACCTGGAGTTATTTTATCACAATTTGAAATACAAATCATTGCATCGGCACAATGTGCATTAACTACATATTCTATAGAATCAGAAATTAATTCACGTGATGGTAGAGAATATAACATTCCCGCATGTCCCATAGCTATTCCATCATCTATCGCAATAGTATTGAATTCTTTTGCCACACCACCTGATTTTTGAATTTCTTTAGAAATAATTGCTCCAACTTCATTTAAGTGGATATGTCCTGGAACGAATTGAGAATAAGAGTTGACTACTGCAATAATTGGTTTTTTAAAATCTTCATCAGTCATACCTGTAGCGCGCCATAATGATCTTGCTCCAGACATATTTCTACCTTGAGTAGTTGTAAAAGAACGATATTTAGGCATTTTAGATGACCTCAAAGATAAAAATTTTTAAAATTTCTTTTTAATAATATAAATTAAATTATAAAACTTTTATTGATAAGTTTTAGTCGAAAAAAAAATTTTTATTGGCAATATATATTTGGAAATTTTTAAGAAAAAACAGGAATTATATATTTATATAATGGTGATATTGATTTAATTTCTAATAATTTAAAAACAATTATTAATTATTAAAGAATTTTCAATTAGTGAATTTTGGCAGGGGTGGAAGGATTTGAACCTACAACTTTCGGTTTTGGAGACCGATGCTCTACCAAATTGAACTACACCCCTAATAATTATAAATTATTATTGATTAATATTATAATCTTAATAGAAATAAAAGTCTAGCATGTATTTTGCATATTTTAAAAAAAATAAATTTTAGTAATTTTTAGATTTAAAATTTTATTAAAATGATAGAATATATTTTATAAAATGTCATTTTAAGGTAAAAATTTATTATGAAAACTCCTATTTATTTAGATTATGCAGCAACTACTCCCGTAGAGTTTGAAGTTGCAAAGAAAATGATGAATTATTTAACATTTGATGGAATTTTTGGTAATTCTGCATCACGTTCTCATAAATTTGGTTGGAATGCAGAAGAAGCAGTTGATATTGCACGTAATCAAATATCTGATTTAATTGGAGCGGATTCTCGTGAAATTGTTTTTACTTCTGGTGCTACTGAAGCTAATAATTTAGCTATAAAAGGAATAGCTTTTTTTCACCAAAATAAAGGTAAACATATTATTACTAGTAAGACAGAACATAAATCTGTGTTAGATACTTGTAGATATTTAGAAAGTAAAGGTTTTATCTTGACTTATCTTACTCCTAAAAACAATGGAATTATTGATTTAAATGATTTAAAAAAAAACATAAAAAAAGATACTATACTTGTTTCAATTATGCATGTAAATAATGAAATTGGTATTATACAAGATATTGATAGCATATCAAAGATTTGTCGAAATAATGGGATTTTTTTTCATGTAGATGCAACTCAAAGTGTAGGAAAAATATCTATTAATTTAAAAAAATTATCTATAGATTTAATGTCTTTTTCTGCTCACAAAGTTTATGGTCCAAAGGGAATTGGTGCTCTTTATGTTCGTCGTAAACCACGTGTTCGATTATTATCATTAATGCATGGCGGTGGTCATGAGAGAGGAATGCGTTCAGGAACACTACCTGTTCATCAAATTGTAGGCATGGGTGAATCATTTATGCTCGCTAAAAAGAAAATACATGATGATTTTATTCATTTAACAAAATTAAGAAATCTTCTTTGGAATGGTATTAAAAATATTGAAGAAGTGTATTTGAATAGTGATCTACAACAAGGTGTACCTCATATATTAAATGTTAGTTTTAATTATGTTGAAGGTGAATCGTTAATTATGGCTCTTAAAGATTTAGCTATTTCTTCTGGTTCTGCTTGTACTTCTGCTAGCTTAGAACCTTCTTATGTTTTAAAATCTTTAGGTATAAAAGATGAATTAGCTCATAGTTCTATTCGTTTTTCAATTGGTAGATTTACTACAGAAGAAGAAATTACACATACAATAAAATTAGTTCATCAATCTATTAGTAGATTACGTGAACTTTCTCCTTTATGGGAAATGTTTAAATCAGGAGTTGATTTAAATAGTATAGAATGGGATCATAGTTAAAAATTATAATTAATACAAGGTGATTTAAAATGGCTTATAGTAAAAAAGTAATGGATCATTATGAAAATCCACGAAATGTTGGATCTTTTTCTAATTCCGATCTTAATGTAGGAAGTGGATTAGTAGGTGCACCTGCTTGTGGCGATGTAATGAAATTACAAATAAAAGTTAATGAGAAAGGTATTATTGAAGACGCATGTTTTAAAACATACGGTTGTGGTTCTGCGATAGCATCAAGTTCATTAGTTACTGAATGGGTTAAAGGTAAATCAATAACAGAAGCAGAATCAATTAGAAACACTACTATAGTAGAAGAATTAGATCTTCCTCCAGTAAAGATTCATTGTTCTATTTTAGCAGAAGATGCTATTAAAGCTGCTATAGCTGATTACAAGAGTAAAAAACATTTAAATTAATTTTGCAATTGTTTAGTGTTGAAAGAATATTTTCTTTCAACATGTTATTTTTTTATATTTGATACTATTAAATTTGATATAGGTGATTTATGAATTATTTTTCATTATTTAAAATTCCAAAAAATTTTAAAATTGATGAAAAGTTACTTTCTAAAAATTTTTATAAGTTACAATCACAATTTCATCCTGATTTGTTTATAAATGATTCTGAAGTCAAAAAAAAAATAATTTTGGAAAAATCAATACAAATTAATAAAGGTTATGCAACTTTAAAAAATTTTTTAAATAGAGCGATATATTTTCTTTTCTTAAATGGTTTTGAAATAAAAAGAGAAACCATTTTATTAGAAAATAATAGTTTTTTAATGAAATACTTTTCTTTATATGAAGAATTGGATGATTTAAAAAAAAATAATTTTAATAAAAAACATTTAGATGATTTTATAGAAAAAATAGAAAAAAAAATCACGAATTATAAAAATGAAATTGAAATGAAATTTGAAAATAAAAAATATGAAGAAGTTATTCCAATAATTGCAAAATTTCTTTTTTTTAAAAAAATACGAGATAATTTAAAAAAAGAATATAATATCTTTTTAAGACGAATAGATTAGGATAATTTTACATGATTTTTTTTAAAAAAAAACATAATAAAAAATTATTTTTAGGTATTGATCTTGGTACTACTTATTCTTTAGCTGCTACAGTTAGGGAAGACAATACAGTTTTATTATTAGATAAAAAAAAACGTTATTTATTACCATCAATTGTTCAATATAAAAAAAATAGCATATTAGTAGGTTGGGAAGCTTTAGACAACATTGTTAAAGATCCTTCTAATACAATTACTTCTGTAAAACGTTTATTAGGTCGTTCTATGGATTTCATTAAAAATGAATTTCCAGTTCTTCCATATATTATTGAAGAAGATAAGAATGGAGCTATATTTTTTCATACAAATGGTGGTCATATTACTCCTATTGATGTTTCTAGTGAGATATTAAAAAATTTAAAAAAAAGAGCCGTTTTTTTATTTAATCAAGAAATAGATGCAAGTATTATCACTGTTCCAGCATATTTCAATGATCTTCAGAAAAAAGCAACTAAAAAAGCAGCTATTATATCTGAAATTAATCTTATTAGATTATTAAATGAACCTACTGCTGCTGCTATAGCATATGGTTTACAAACAAAAAAAAGAGGTAACATTGTTATATATGATTTAGGTGGTGGCACTTTTGATATTTCTATATTAAATTTAAATAATAAGGGAATATTTGAAGTATTAGCAACTAGTGGAGATTCTAATTTAGGTGGTGATGATTTTGATCATGCTTTAGCAAATTACATTTACAAAAAATCAAATTTATTAAATAAATGCAATGAATTTTTTCAAGCATCTTTACTTCAAATTGCAAAATCGACAAAATTAAAATTAACAAAGTATAAAATAGTTAAAATTCATTTTTTAAATTGGAAAGGTTATATTACTATTGATGAATTCAATGCAATTATTGTTAATTTTGTTAAAAAAACTTTATTAATTTGCTCAAATTTACTTGAAGAAATTAATTTATCAGTTGATAAGATTGAAGAAGTAATAATGGTAGGTGGGTCTACTCGTGTTCCATTAGTCTATCAAGAAGTTTCAAGATTTTTTAAAAAAGTCCCATTAAATTCAATTAATCCTGATCAAGTTGTAGCTATAGGTGCAGCTATGCATATTGATATGCTTATGCATAGTAATAACGTTAAAAATAAAATAATATTGTTAGATGTAATACCGCTTTCTTTGGGTATTGAAGTTATGGGTGGATTTGTCGAAAAAATTATTTTGCGAAATACTTCACTTCCTATTTCAAAAACAAAAGAATTCACAACTTATAAAGATAATCAAACATCTATTCTTATACATGTTTTACAAGGTGAAAGAGAATTAGTAAAAAATTGTATTTCATTATCTCGCTTTGTTTTAAGAGGTATTAGACCTCAAAAAGCTGGATTAGTTAGAATTTTAGTTACATTTCAAGTTGATACGGATGGATTAATTAACATAAAAATTCTGGATAGTTGTAGTAATAAAGAAAAAAATATGAAAATTGATAATAATGTTGTTTTAAAAAATCTAAATATTCCTGAGATATTAGAAGATTCTTTAAAATATTCAAAAGATGATTTTTGTTTTAGAATAAAAGAAGAAAAAAAAATTGAATCTATTCGTATTTTAGAAATTTTAAATCAATCTTTAAACCAACATAAAAAATTAATTGGTGAGGAAGAATTAAAAAAAATAAAATACATCCAACAAAAATTACAAAAATCTATTGAAGAAGATGATTTTTTTTCTATTAAAGCCAATCTAAAAAAATTAAATGAAGTGAGTAAAAATTTCTTTTCATTACAACTGAAAAATGCTATTAATTCTTATTCTACTAAAAATGTTTTAAAAGAGAATATATAATGCCTAAAATTTTATTTTTACCTCATAAGATTATATTGCCCCATGGTGGTGAATTTGAAGCAAAGCAAGGAGAAACAATATTAATTGTTGCACTACGGAACAATGTTAAATTAGAACATGCATGTGAACAATCATGTGCTTGTAGTACTTGTCATTGTATTATAAGAAAAGGATTTTTTTCTCTTTCAGGATGGTCTGAAAAAGAAGATGATGTTTTAGATAAAGCTTGGGGTCTCGAATCTGAAAGTCGTTTGAGTTGCCAAGCTGTTATTGGGAACATTGATATTACGGTAGAGATTCCTTTATACAATGTGAATTATACTACAGAATGTTAATTTTTATTTTTTGTGTAGGGATTTAAGTTGTCTTTAAATTTTATTTGAATAGGTGTTCCCTTTATTTTAAGACTATTATAAAAAAAATTCGTTAAATATCGCTTATAAGGTAAAGATAAATATTTAACTTGATTGCCATGTATAATAACTTTAGGTGGATTAGAACTACCTAAGTGTGCATATTTTAATTTTATTCGACGTCCTTTTATTATTGGTGGTTGATGTTTTTTAATTGCCATATGCATGGTTTTTGTAAGTATTGATGTATTGATCTTTCTTTTCGATGCTATATAAGATTCGTTGATTGATTTAAATAATTGAAATATTCCCTTTTTATATAATCCAGATACAAAATGTATTCTTGAATAATAAAGAAATTTTAATTTGTTTTTGATTAGTTCTTTTGTTTTTTTTAATTCTGAAGAATTTAATAAGTCACATTTATTTGCAACTATAACAATCCCTTTTCCCGATTTAATGATAAAATCAGCTAACGAGAGATCTTGATGGCATACTTGAATATTTGCATCTATTATTAATAGTATTACGTTAGATTTTTCAATGGTTTGTAATGTTTTTATTATTGAAAACTTTTCAAAATCATTCACATGTCTCTTTTTTTTGGCCGCTCCTGCTGTGTCAACTAGGGTATAATTCTCATAATTATATTTAATATTCGTCGATATACTGTCTAAAGTCGTACCAGGTACATTGCATGTAATCATTCTTTCTTCTTTTAAAATTCCATTAATTAAAGTTGATTTTCCGACATTTGGTCGGCCAATAAAAGCTACCTTTATAGGTGATTTATTTGATTTTTTATTTTTATATGATTCATCTATTTCTTCTTTTTTGAAATTTATTTTTATCCAGGGAATTAAGTGTTTAGTAATAAGAGTATTTATACCTTGATTATGACTAGCAGAAATTTTATGTATTTTTTTAAATCCTAATGAGCAAAATTCGTTGAATGTAGAGACTTGATTGATACCGTCAATTTTATTAATAACCAGAATAGTTTTTTTTTGATAAGTTCTTATTTTTTTTGAAATTTCATATTCTTGCAGCATTAATCCATCTCGAGCGTCTACTAAAAATAAAATTAAATGCGATTCTTTTATAGCTATCAATGTTTGTTGATATGCTTTTTTTTCTATTTCATTTGATTTGATATCTAGACCTGCTGTGTCAATTAAAATTATTTTTTGATTTATTTCTAATGTACAGTATCCATATTGTCTGTCTCTAGTGACTCCTGGATGGTTAGCTACTAATGCATTTTTAGTTTTTGTTAAAACATTAAATAAAGTAGATTTTCCTACATTAGTACGGCCGATTAATACAATAATAGGTATCATTTTAAATATACACTCTTTTGATAATTTCATGTTTTATAATAAATTTTAATATTTTATATATTGCATTTATTTTTTAATTTATTGAACTTATTTTGATTTTTTTAATTCATTGATTTTCATGTTAATAATTTCTTTAGATGCATTAGAATCTTCGATTAAAAAACTTTTTTTCCAACATTCTAACGCTTGTTTTTTGTTATTTTCAATAGCGAAAATATCACCTTTTATATTTTCAGTTATATTGTCCCAATTATGGTTATGAATTGTTTTAAGAATGTTTATTGCTTCTTTGTTTTTATTTTTTTGAATTTGTATTTTTGCCATGTTTAACTTCAAAATATTTTTTAAATTTTCTTCTTTTGTATATTTTAAACTGTTTTTTAATTGAATATATGCTTTATCAAAATTCTTATATAGAACATATTTTTTGGCTAGAGATAAAGCTGTTAAGGTTCCATAAACGTTCTGATTTTTAAGTATAAAATTTTCTACTTCATCTAAACTTTTAGGGTTTTTTTTATTTATTTTTTTTGTGATTTTTTCATATTTTAAAAACTCTGAATTTTTTTCATTTATTACAAAAGGGTATTTCCAATAAAATAAAATAAAGCCGATAATAAGAAAAAATAAAATAAGAAAAATGATTTTTATTTTTGACATATTAAAAATTTTACCTCTATTAAGTTTGAATAATTTTGTTATTAAATTTAATTTTTATATAAAAAAATATTTTTTTAATCATGAATGCAATAAGAGCTTTCGTAATGATGAATATTTGGTTCAATTTAGTTTAAAATAATAACATATAAAAAAGTTATCCGTATGAAAATCACCGATTGTACACAGTTAGTTCATAGAATAAGTTCTTTTATAATCAATACTGCAGACCACTTATCCACAGA